>JBQTIM010000106.1:0-14385 GCA_052388135.1 Elusimicrobiota bacterium | reverse complement strand
GGCGGGCAGGCTTTCCTGCCGCCGGCGCGCTTCCTCCCGCAGGACGGCGGACGGCGGCAGGGACGACAGCAGGGACCGAAACATATCGGCAGACAAATCTTTTTCCAGGACGACGGCGGCGGCGCCTGTTTTTTCCAAAAACCGCGCGTTGGCTTCCTGGTGGGCGTCGGTGGCGTGAGGGAAAGGAACCAGCAGGGCGCGCCGCCCCATGCGGTGAATTTCCATAACCGTGCCGGCGCCCGACCTGCCCACGACGAAATCCGCCGCGGAATAGGCGGCGGCCATGTCGTCGAAGTAGGGGCGCACGAAGGCGCGGACGCCGGCCTGCGCGTAGGCTTTTTCCATGGCCTCGGCCTCGGCGCGGCCGGCGAAGTGGATCACCTGCCAGCCGGCGGAACGGCAGAAAGACGGCAAAACCTCCCCGGCCAAACGGTTCAAGGCCCGCGCGCCCTGGCTGCCGCCGAAAACCAACAGCGTCATGGCCGCCGGATCCAAGCCCAAGGCGCGGCGCGCCTCCGCGCCGTCCCGGGGCACAAGATCGGGCCGCAGGGGCAAGCCCGTGCAGAGCGCGGCGGCGCCCGCCGGCAAACCCGCCGTTTCGGGAAAACTCGTGGCCGTCGCCCGGGCCCAGCGGGCCAGCAGGCGGTTGGCCAGGCCCGCGCGGGCGTTCTGCTCATGGATCGCCAGGGGAATCCGTTTCCAGACCGCGGTCAATCCCACGGGCACGGAGATGTATCCCCCCATGCCCAACACCGCGTCCGGCGTCTCCCTTTCCAATATGCGGCGAGCGCTGAGGAAGGCCGCCAGCGTGAGGAAAGGGTAGGCCAACAACCTGGGCGAAAGCGTGCGCGAGAAACCCGCGTAGTAGAAGGAGGAAGAGGCGAACCCTTCGCCGGCCAGGAAGGCCTGGGCCGCCGCGTCGCTGCGCAGGATGAAGTGCACGCGGTGCCCGCGCGACTTCAGCTCACGGCCCACGGCCAGGCCCGGCAGGATGTGCCCGCCCGTCCCGCCGGCCGCGATGCAGACGCGAAGCATGGGGATTAGGAAGGACGAAGCGCGAAGGACGAACAAAACTCCGTCGACAAATTCTCGACGGCGTTCATTCCCCGCGCCTCATCGTTCATCATCCTCGCGCCGGGCGGCGCTGCCTGGCGAGCAGGGACCCGTCCCTGCGCCGCGACACGTTTACAAGCAGGCCCACCGACACCAGGGTGAGGACCAGCGACGATCCGCCGAAGGAAATGAAAGGCAGGGGGATGCCCTTGGTGGGCGCCAGCCCCGTGACCACGCACAAATTGATGAGGGCCTGCCCGCCGATAAGCAAACCGATGCCCGCCGCCAGAAGCGCCTCGAACAAGTTGGAGGCCCGCGACGCGATGCGGAAGCTCCGCCACGAGAGGAAGAAAAACGCCGCCGTCACCGCGGCCGCGCCCAGGAACCCCAGCTCCTCCCCCAATATGGCGAAAATAAAATCCGTTTGCGACTCGGGCAGGTAATAGCGCTTGATCACGGATTCTCCCGAGCCGCGGCCGAACAGGCCGCCCGATCCCAGCGCCAAGAACGACTGCACCAACTGGTAGCCCGTGCCTTGGGATTCTTTCCACGGATCCAAAAACGCCATGAGCCTTTGGCGGCGATAAGGCACGCGAAAAATTTCAAAGTACAAGACGGGCATGGCGAGCAGGCCCGAGAGCAGGAGGTGCCGGAACCGGGCGCCCGCCAGGAAAGCCATGCCCACGCCCGCCAGGACGATGAGCATGGGCGTTCCCAAGTCCGGCTCCAGGGCGATGAGCACGGCCACCAGCCCCATCACGGCCATGGGCGGCGCGAAGCCCTTCCAGAAAGAGCCCAGACGGCTCTGCTTTCGATCCAAATAATCCGCCAGCGCCACCACCAAGGCCAGCTTGGCGAACTCCGACGGCTGGAAGCCCACGCCCGCCACCCGCAGCCACCGCTTCGCTCCGCCGGCCTCGTGCCCGACCACCAGCACCAGAGCCAGCAGCACCACCACGCCGGCCAGGATCAGCCGCGCGTTCCGCTGCAGGAACGACAGGCTGACCCTTTGCGCCGCCAGCAGGCCCGCCAAACCGAGGCAGGACCACACCATCTGCTTCTTGAGGAAATAATATTGGTCCCCGTAGCGGCTTTCGGCCACCAACGCGCTGGCGGAATAAAGGATGACCCAGCCGAACACGGTCAGGGCGGCGGCCAGAACGAAAACCAGCCAATCGGGGGGCCGAAGGGACGGCTTCTTCACAGCGCGTCCACCAGCTCTTTAAAGGTCCGGCCGCGGTGCTCGAAATTTTCAAACTGGTCGAAGGAGGCGCAGGCCGGCGAAAGCAAAACCGCCTCGCCCGGCCGGGCGCGCTCGGCCGCCGCTTGCACGGCCCGCGCCAGCGTGCCGCAGGAAATCAAGGGCGCCGCGCCCGCCAGTTCGCGGGCGATTTTTTCCGCCGCCTCGCCGATGAGCAGGACGCTGCGGGCTTTGGCGCGGAGCAGGGGTTTCAAAGGCGCGTAAGGAGAGCCCTTATCCTCTCCTCCCAATATAAGATGAAGAGGCCCCTCCACCGCGCGCAGGGCCATGACGGTGGAGTCCACGTTGGTGGCCTTGGAATCGTTGATGAACCGCACGCCGCGCCGCTCCCGCGCCGTCTCCAGACGGTGCTCCACGCCCCGGAACGCGGCCAGGGCTCGGCCCACGGCGCCGGCGCCCGCGCCCAAAGACACCGCGCACGCCGCGGCGGCCAGGGCGTTCTCGGCGTTGTGGCCGCCGGCCAAATACCGGGGAAGCGGCCAGGAAAACCGCCGCCCGTCCAGCGCGCCGGCCAGCCGGCCGTTCTTCTCGAAAAAATCGCCGCCCGGGCCGAACCACAGCACGCGGCCGGGCGCCGTCTTCGCCAGGCGGCGGCACCAGGCGTCGCGCCGGTTCAGAACGGCCGCGTGGTCCCTGGATTGATTCTCGAACAGGCGGAACTTCTGCCGGGCATAGTTCTCCATGGTCCCATGGCGCCCCAAGTGATCGGGCGTCACGTTGAGCACGGCGCCGGAGTCGGGGCGGAAGGCCGCGCAAGCCTCCAACTGATAACTGGACACTTCCAGCACCAGCGCGGTCTCCGGGTCCAAACGCTCCGCCTCGTCGCACAGCGGCGTGCCGATGTTGCCCGCCACCACCGTCCGGGCGCCGGCCGCGCGGAACATTTCTCCCAACAGCGCCGCCGTGGTGGTCTTGCCGTTGGTCCCCGTCACCGCGGCCACGCGCCGCGGCAGGCGTCCGGTCAGGGACAAAAATCGGTAGCCCAGCTCCAATTCGCCCCACACGGGCGCGCCGCGCTCCGCCAGGGGCCGCCACAAATCCCGGGGCACGCCCGGGCTCGCCACCACCAGGTCCCAGGGCCGCGCCAGAAGCTTATGGCCGCCCGTCTCGCAGACCGTCCCGGGCGGAAGCTTCCCCGCCCATTCCGCCACCGCGGAGGCGGGCCGTTTTTCCGTCACCCACACGTCGGCGCCGCAGCGCTTCAAGAGCCGCGCCGCCGCCAGCCCCGACTTTCCCAGGCCGACGACGCACGCCTTCCGGCCGGAGAACCAATACTCCGCCCCGGAGCCGCTTCCGCGATCCGCCGCCCGTTTCACGTCAGCGGATCTTCAACGACGTCAAAGCCACCAGCGCCAGCACCACGGCCACGATCCAGAACCGGATGGTCACCTTGGTCTCCGGCAAACCGCCCACCTCGAAATGGTGGTGCAGGGGCGCCATGAGAAAAACGCGCTTCCCTTTGCGCATGCGCACGGAACCGATCTGCACGATCACCGACAAAGCCTCCGCCACGAATATGCCGCCCACCACCACCAGCAAAAGCTCCTGCTTGATGCAAAGGGCGATAAGGCCCAGGGTTCCGCCGAGGAAAAGGGAGCCCGTGTCGCCCATGAAAATTTGCGCGGGGTGCGCGTTGAACCAGAGGAAGGCCAGGCACGCGCCGGCCATGGCCGCCAAATAAACGGACAGCTCTCCCGCGCCCGGCACGGGCACGATGCGGAGATAACTGGAAAACGTCCCGTGCCCGGCCAGGTAGGCGAAGATCCCGCAGGTGATGGCCGCCACCGTCAGAGTTCCGCCGGCCAGCCCGTCGAGGCCGTCGGTGAGGTTCACCGCGTTGGACGCGCCGATCACCACCGCCATGGCGAAGGCGATGTAGAACCCGCCCAGGGCCAGGTACACCTCTTTGAGATAGGGCACGTTGGCCCGGGTGGCGAATTGGGGGTTGGGCGGGTCCACGTAGAGGTAGGCCGCCACAGCCAGGGACAAAACGACCTGGGCCGCCATCTTCATGTTCTGCGACATGCCCTTGGCCGGATGCTGTTTCACCCACTTTTGATAGTCGTCGTAGAAACCCACCGCGCTCAGGTAGACGGCGACCGCCAGCGTCAGGAGGATGAAGCGGTTGTCCAGGCGCGCCCACAGCAGCGTCGAAATCAACATGGACGCCAGCATCAGCAAGCCGCCCATGGTCGGCGTGCCGGCTTTTTTTAAATGCGTGGCCGGCCCATATTCGCGGATGGCCTGATGGATGCGCCAGCGCTGGACCAGCGCGATGAACGGCCCGCCCAGAAGAAGACACAACGCCAAGGACGTGAGAAAGGCGCCGCCCGCGCGGAAGGTGATGTATTGGAAAAGGTTGAGCGGCGAGAACAGCTCGCGGTATTGAGAAAGGTAGTAGAGCATTTAGATTAAGAGAGGCTCGAAGATCTCCTCCAGCTTCACGCTGCGCGACGCTTTGAAGAGCACGGCGGCCTCCGGTCCCGACGCCCGGGAAAGTTCCGCGCGCAGGCGCTCGCGGTCGTCCGAACGGATGAAGGTTGCCCGTCCGCCCGCCTCCGCGTAACCCGCTTCCACCCAAGCCCCTTCGGCGCCGACGAAAAAAATGCCCTGAACGGGCAATCCCGCCAAGAACTTCCCCAAGGCCGCGTGCTCCGCTTCCGCGGCCGGCCCCAACTCCAGCATGCTGCCCAGCACCGCCCACAAACGGCGACCCGGATAGGACTGACAAAAACTTTCCAGGGACGCCCGCATGGAGGCCGGGTTGGCGTTGTAGGCGTCCAGAACGAAAACGGCCCCGTCGGAACGGAGGCGCGCTTGCATGCGCAGGGGCGGCGGAGAAAACTCCGCCAGAGCCGAGGCCGCCCGACCCGGCGGAACGCCCTCGATCATGGCCACGGCCGCGGCCGCCAGGGCGTTGCGCACGTTGAAAACGCCCGCCACCGGCAGGCGCACGGAGTGGCGCTCTCCCGCGACCGCCAAATCGAAACTCGCCTGGGGACCGGGCCGCACGTTTTCCGCCCGCACGTCGGCTCCCTCGTCCACGCCGAAGGTCTTCACCCGGCATTTCAACGTCCCGATGCGGCCGGCCAGCAAAGGATCGTCGGCGTTGACCACCGCCCATCCATCTTCTGGGAGCGATTCCGCCAGCTCCCATTTCGCCTTCAGCACCCCCTGCAGGCTGCCGAAAAATTCCAAATGCGCCTCGCCGATGCTCGTCAGCACGCCCACGTGGGGCCGGGCGAGTTCCGCCAGGCGGGCGATGTGGCCCCCTTCCGAAGCCCCCATTTCCAGGACCGCGTGGCTGTGGCTTTCCTCCAGCTCCATAAGCATGAGGGGAAGGCCGATCTGGCTGTTCATGTTGCCCCGCGTGGCCAGGACGGATTTCCCGGCCGCGGCCAGAACGCGGGCCGTCATCTCTTTGGTGGTGGTCTTGCCGTTGGACCCGGTGATGCCCACCACCCGCCCGGCGAAGCGCCGCCGGCTCTCGGCGCCGAGGGCCGCCAGCGCGGCCGCCGTGTCCGGCACCACGAGACAATTCGCCTCCGGCGGCAAACCCTCGGGCGGGCGCGACACCATCACGGCGGTCGCGCCCCTCTTCAAAACCTCGGCCGCGAATTCATGGCCGTCGCGCCGCGCGCCCTTCAGCGCCACGAAGCAATCCCCCGGCCGGACGTCCCGCGAATCCACCACCAGGCGCTCCACGGCGGTTGAAGCGTCGCCGCGCACGGTCCCGCCCGCGGCCGCCGCCAAGTCCCCCAAACGGAAAGAGCTCTTCATGGCGCCGGGAACCGACGGTCCGGCCGGCGCGCCGCCGCGCGCTCGGGCGTCCGCGCGGACGTGCTCATCCGCGCGCCGTCCCAGCGGCGAGCTTCTCCAAAACGTGCCGGGCCGCCTCCCGGTCGTCGAAGTCCACGGTGCGGTCCGCGAAAATTTGATAAGTCTCGTGCCCCTTGCCGGCGATGAGGACCACGTCCCCGGCGGCGGCTTCCCCGATGGCTTTCTCTATGGCCGCGGCCCGGTCCAGGACGATCTCGTAATTGCGGAAGTCGGTGCGGCGCAGGCCCACTTCAATGTCCAAAGTGATCTTCGCGGGCTCTTCGGAACGCGGGTTGTCGGACGTGACGATGACGCGGTCGGCCTTCTTCGCCGCCACTTCGCCCATCAAAGGCCGCTTGGTGCGGTCGCGGTCGCCGCCGCAGCCGAAGACCGTGATGAGTTTTCCCTTCGTCAACGGGCGAAGAGTGTCCAGAACGTTCTTTAAAGCGTCGTCGGTGTGGGCGTAGTCCACGAAGACCTCGAAGGGAAGCGGCCGCGACGCCGCCACGCGCTCCAACCGCCCGGGCACGCCCGGCAGGGACTCCAGTCCTTCTCGCACCGCCTCCAGCGCCGCGCCGGCGGCCAGCGCGGCGCCCGCCGCGGCCAGGGCGTTGGAAACGTTGTGGGCGCCCACGGGCCGCATGCGCACGGCGACGCGCCCCTCGGGCGCGGCGAGGGTGAAGGAAGTTCCATCGGCGGAGAGGGAGACCGCTTCAGCGGAGACGGCGGGAGAGCCTTTGAGGCCGTAGGTGAGGACCTTCGTCTTCACGCGGGAGATCAATTTTTCGGACCAGGGATCGTCTTGGTTGATTATAGCACATCGGAATTTCGTCCCCTCCGCGGCGGCCAGCAGGTCGAAGAGGCGCGCCTTGGCGGCGAAATATTCGTTCATGTCGCGGTGAAAATCCAGGTGGTCGCGGGTCAGGTTGGTGAAGACCGCAACGGAAAACGCCACGTCGTCGGCGCGGCCGAGGGCGAGGGCGTGGCTCGAGACCTCCATGGCCGCGTGGGTCACGCCGTCGTCGCGCATGCGACGCAGAAGCTCCTGCAAATCCAGGGCCAGGGGCGTGGTGTTGGGCGCCTTTTCCTCCCGCCCTTCCCAGCGGTAATTGATGGTGCCCACCACTCCGCAGCGCCGGCCCGCCCGCCGAAAAATAGACTCCAGCATGTACGTGACGGTGGTTTTCCCGTTGGTGCCCGTGACCCCCGCCACCGTCATCCCGCGGGACGGATGGCCGTAGAACCGGGCCGCCAAGGGCGAAAGGATTTTCGCCATGGAGGGAACCACCGCCTGGGGGGCCGCCAGCGGAAGGGGCCGCTCCGTCAGCACGGCCGCGGCGCCGGCCTTCACGGCCCGCTCCGCGTGGTCGTGGCCGTCCTGCTTGTGGCCCTTGATGGCGACGAACAAGGCGCCCGGGCCGGCCTTTCGGGAATCGTGGACGAGCCCGCGGATGAGCGGGTCCTCCGACGAGCCCAGGCGATGGTGCTCGAAAGGCTCCAGGAGCCGGCTCAAGGAAAAGGAGGAGGGTTCCATCACAGTTTCACGGGCTTGCGCGCGCGCCTCTGGGCCACCTGCACCTCGCCGTCGGGCGGAACGCCCACGTAGGACAGCGCGTGCCGGGCCACGCTCTTAAAGACGGGCCCCGCGTTGTGGCCGCCCCATTCCGGGCCCTTGGGCTCGTCGTAAACCACCAGGATCACGAAGCGGGGTTTGCCGGCCGGCGCGAACCCGCAAAAGGAGGCCACGAACTTGTCCCGAGAATAGCGGCCCGTCTCCGGCTCGATCTTCTGCGCCGTGCCCGTCTTGCCGGCGGCCGTCCAACCGTCCAGCCGCGCGGCCTGGCCGGTGCCCCGCGTCACCACGCCCTCGAGCATGTCCTTGAGCGCGCCGGCCGTCTCCTGCGACACGACGCGCCGGACCACCGCCGGCGCCGGGAAATCGCGGGTCTCGCCGCGCGCGTTGCGCATCTGGCGGAAAAGCCGCGGCTCCATGAGCACGCCGCCGTTGGCCACCGCGCTGAAGGCGCCGACGATCTGCAGGGCGGACGCCCCCACCTCCTGGCCGAAGGAAATCACGGGCAGGGAAACGCCGCTCCACTTCGACGGGGGCTTCAGAAGCCCCGGGCTTTCCCCGGGCAGTTCGGAACCCGTGCGGGACCCGAAGCCGAAGGCGCGGGCGTAATCGTGGAGCTTCGTCTTGCCCAGGCGCATGCCGACCTTGGCCGTGCCGATGTTGGAGGAGCGCTCGATCACCTGCGCGAACGTCAGGACGCCCTCTTTGTCATGATCGTGAATTTTGATGTCGGCCACCTTCCAGGCGCCCCGTTCGCAGTCGATGAGCTCCTGGGGCCGCACCAGCTTTTCCTCCAAAGCCGCCGCCGCCGTCACCACCTTGAACGTGGAGCCGGGCTCGAAGGTCCAATGCACCGCGGGAATGAACAGGTCACGGGCGGAGGCCGGCCGGCCTGCGGGCAGGTCGGGCCGGCTGGCCAGGGCCAAAATCTCGCCCGTCCAAGGGTCCTGCACCACGATCAAACCCGCCCGCGAGCCCGATCGCGCCATGCCAGCCTCGAGCTCCCGCTCGGCGATGTACTGGAGCGTGCGGTCCAGAGTCAGCCGGACCCAGGTCCGGTCCTGGTCGTCCTCGGGCGGCCCCTCGACGACGCCCTCGCCTCGGCCGTCCCGCAGCGCGCGGCGCGGCGGCCGCGGGTCCGTCAACCAATCGTCGGCCACCTGCTCCACGCCCGAAAGGCCGCGCCCGTCGGTGCCGATGCGCCCCAGAAGATGGGACGCCAGCGCGCCCTCGGGATACTCCCTTTCGTATTCCCAGTTCAGCCCCACGCCCAGGAGGTTGAGCTTCTCCACCGCCATGGCCTGCTCCACGGGCAAGGACCTTTTCAGCCAGACGAAGGAGCCGGGAGCGCGGCGGATTTTGGCAAGGAGGACGGACGGGGACATTTCCAGGGGACCGGCCAGTAGGCGCGCCGCCTTGGCCGGATCGGGAAGCAAGGCCGGGTCCGCGTAGCAGGACGCGCTGCGGACGGAGACCGCCAAAGCCTGGCCGTGGCGGTCGAGGATGGGCCCGCGCCGCGGCGTCTCGCGCAGGCGGCGGTTGGCCTGCTGTTCCGCCCGGGCCGAAAGCTCGTCGTGCCGCCACACCTGCAGATACGCCAGGCGCGCCAGCACCGCCGAGAACGCGCAAAGGAAGAGGAAGCGCACCGCGTGAAGCCGGAAGCGCAGGGGCACGCTCAGGCTCCGCGCATCAGCACCACTTGGCTGGGATCGGGCACGCGGAGGCCGAAGCGGGTCTTGGCCAGTTCGTCCAGGCGCGGAAGAGAGAGGGCGGACTGAAGCCGGCGGTCCAAGATCTGCTCCGTCTTTTTAAGCTCGTCCAGCTCCCGCCGCAGAGCCTGCGCCCGGTAGCCCCACCGCACCGCCTGGATGTGGAACCACGCCGTGGACAAGAGCACCAGCGCGGCGCAACCCAGCGCCGCGAGCATGGAATACCCCTGAGGAATTCGTTTCACCGCTGCCCTCCCGTGTCAAACCGACGATCTTCGTTGCCGCCCCGCCCGGGCCGGCCGTCTCGCGCCGCCGCGGAAACCGGGGCGCGCTTCCCGAACCGATCCTTCAAAACGTCCCGCGCGCTCCGAGGAAGCCGCGCCGCGGGCCCGATGACGCAAAGCGGGGTTCCTCATCCCTATCGATGGGAACCCCGCCGCATGAGCGCCGAAGCGCTCCTTTTAAATAGGTGTGGGTGCTCCGCCGAGGATAACACCCACGCCTAAAATTCAAAAATCCGGCCGCCGCGAACCCGATCCGCTCCGCCCGTCCCGGACCGCCGCCGGCATCCTCACGCGGCCGGCGTCAAACGGCATGCCTTTCGAAAACCCTCATCTTCGCGCTGCGGCTGCGGGGGTTCCTCCGCCGCTCCTCTTCGTCCGCGGTCACGGGCTTGCGCGTCACCCTCTTCATCTCATCCATCAAGCTCAAAACGTCGCTGTAGAAGCGCTTGGCGATCCTGTCTTCCGTCGAGTGAAAGGAGATGATCACGAGCCTTCCTCCCGGCCTCAGGGCCCTTGGAATTTTCCTCATGAAATCCCGCAGCGCGTCCAACTCCCGGTTCACGGCCATGCGCAGGGCGAGAAAAACCCTGGTGGCCGGATGCGTTTTGCCCCGGCGCGGCACCATGCGCGCCACCGCCTCGGCCAGCTCCCGCGTCGTTTTAAAAGAACCCCGGCGCTCCAGCAGGCGGCGGGCCAGTTTCGCCGCGAAGCGATCCTCTCCCGCCTCCCTCAGCCGCTCCACCAGCTCCTGCTCCGTCGCGCGCTCCAAAAAATCCGCCGCCGACTCGCCCCCGGACGGGTCCATCCGCATGTCCAAGGGGCCTTCCGACTGAAAGCTGAAACCCCGCTCCGGTTCGTCCAGCTGGAGGGACGACACGCCCAAATCCACCAGCGCCCCGTCCAGAGCCGCCTCCGCCGCCTCCGGAAAAATCTCGTCGAAGCGGGAAAAGTCCCCCTGGCCGAGTTGCGACCTGTCCCCAAAAACCTTCAGCCGCTCCGCGGCGCCGGCCAGAGCCTTGGAATCCTTGTCGATTCCCAAAAGGCGGCCGTCGGGCCCGCTGCGGGACAGTATCTCGAAGGCGTGCCCGCCCAATCCCACGGTGCCGTCCAGGAAGAGCGCTCCCGGCCTCGGCCTTAAAGCCTCCACCACCGGCCCCAAAAGGACCGGGACGTGGCCTTCTTCATCTTTCAAAGAACCCTAGCCGGGCCTGCGCCGGCGTCCGACGCCCGGGGCCCAACGCCAAAACGGCACTCTATAAATCAATCTGCTGGGCGATCCGTGCGGCGGACTTTTCCGCGGCCCGCCGGTAGCTCTCCCACCGCTCCTTGGACCAAACCTCAATGTGCGTTTCCATCCCGATGACCATGACGTCCTTTTTGATGCCCGCGTAGCGCCCTAAGGATTCGGGGACCAAGAGGCGCCCCTGCCCATCCGCCTCCGCCTGCGTCGCCCCAGAAATCAAAAGTCGCCTGAACGCCCGGGCGTGCGCCTTGTCGGACACGGGCAAGTCCTGCAGCTTCTCGAGCAGTCTTTTCCATGCGTCCTCCTTGTAAAGGGAGAGGCATCCTTCCAGACCGCGCGCCATCACGAAGGTCTTTTGGTCACCCCGCAGACGCGCGGGGATGAAAACGCGGCGCTTGTCGTCCAGGCTGTGTCGGTACTCGCCGCCCAAAAACATTCGTTCCCCACTTTTCTACACTCTTCACCATTTCCCACCACTCTTCCCCACAGGCACAAATATACACCGGTCCGGTTTTTTTGTCAACACAATTTATCAGGGGTCGAAAGGCGGGAGGGGCGGCGGCCGAAAAAAAGAGGGGCCGTCGGATGTTCTCCGACGGCCCCGTGGTTGCGTTCGCGGCGGCCTGTACACCGAGTTCTGTGCCCCGCCTTGCGGCGGGGTCGGATCATTTCTCTGCGCCGCGCCTTGCGGCGCGGCTGAAGCGGCCTACCTGAGGCTGGGAGCCCGAAAGCTCCCGCGGACCGGACCGGTCCGGCCCCTCGCGGGGCGTCTCGCTTTGGCCTTGCTCCGGGCGGGGTTTGCCCTCGCGGGGCCTCTCGGCCCCGCGGCGTGAGCTCTTACCTCACGGTTTCACCCTTGCCCACGCCCGCCTCGCGCGCGAATTCGGAATTGAGAATTGGGAACGATGTTGAGACTTTCGCCTTTTTCATCACTCCGCATTCATCATCCGTCCTTCGCCCGCGAAGCGGGCGTAAGGCGGTTTGTTTTCTGTGGCACTTTCCGTGCCCGCCGAACGCGGCGGGCCCTTCGTGTTACGGAGCGCCCTGTCCTGTGGAGCTCGGACTTTCCTCTCCGCCCGTCTTCGGCGGAGCGATCCACGGCTGCCGTACGAAATGGAAAATCAGCTTCGCGGCCGAAGGCCGGATGGGGCGCGCCCGGCGTCCCCGCGCGCGGCGCGGTCCAGCGCCTCGTTGGCCAGGGCGTCGACGCGGACGTTCTGGGGGTGGCTCGAGCGCCGCACGTGGACGATCTCCAGCGATTCGAAATCTTTCTGCAGGGCGCGGACGCGGGCCAGGAGGGCCTTCATCCGCTCGTCGCGCGCTTTGTAGATTCCAGAAAATTGTTTGACGACGAATTCGGAGTCGGTGAACACCCGCGCGCGGAGGGCGCCCGCCTCCCGCAATTCCCGCAGCGCCCGGATCAGGCCTTCGTATTCCGCCACTTGGTTGGTGTTGACGCCGATGGCCTCGCCCAGTTCCGCGACGGGGCGGCCGGCGGGATCGCAAACCACCACGCCGTAAGACGCGGGCCCGGGATTTCCCCGGGAGGCGCCGTCGCAATAGGCTTCCCAGACGCCTGGGGTGATTTCAGACTCCCGGAGCGGGCTGGGGCGTTTCCGGAGACGGAACGGGGGCGTCCGTCTTGGGCGGGATGTAAAGGATGCGGCTGCAGCTTTCGCAGGAGACCAGGTCTCCCGTCTTCATCACCTCGTTCAGCACGCTGGCGGCCAGCGTCATGCGGCAGCCGCCGCAGATGCCCGAGGCGACGGAGGCCAGGGCTTTGGCGCCGCGGCGGCCCCGGCGGATCTGTTCGTAGCGTTGGGCCAGGTCGGCCGGCAGGCCGGAGGCGAACTCGTCCCGCGCCTTTTTCTTTTCGTCGGCGGCGGCGCGGAGGCGGGCCTCCTCGGCTTCCAGCTCGGCCGTTTTCTTCTCGAAGGCCGCCTTGTCCTGCTGAAAACTTTTTTCGGATTCCTTGGATTCCTTCTGGAGCTGGTCCATGCGCTCCATGAGCTCCAGGACCTGGTCCTCCAGGGCGGTCTTGGCCTTCTTGGCTTCCTCCATCTGGCTCAGCAGAGCCTTGTAGGCCTCGTTGCTTTTCACGCTGTTGAGCTCGGAGCCGCTCTTGCGCGCCGCCTGATCCTTGGCCTCGATGTCCAGCTCCAGGTTTTTTTTCAGCACCTGGGCGTCCACGTAGGCTTTCTTGGAGCTTTCGAAAAAAGCTTGGCGCTCGGCCAAGAGCGCGCGCACGGCCTCGCGTTCCGGGCCCAGGCGGTCGGCGGCCGTCAAGAGGCCGTCCAGCTCCGCGTCGAGCTCCTGAAGCTTGAAAAGGGGAACGATCTTTTCGTTCATGGGTGTCCTATCGTTCGGCCGCCGGCGAAGGCCGGCCGGATGTTCCGTGTGGGCGGTACAGGGATTGAACCTGTGGCCCCTCGCGTGTGAGGCGAGTGCTCTCCCGCTGAGCTAACCGCCCGCACGGAACACCAAGGCAAAAGTTAAGAGACAAAACAAAGCAGGAACAAATACGATTTTACCTTTTTGCTTTTAACTTTTTGCTTAAATTCTGGGCCCTGGTGGATTTGAACCACCGACCAACCCGTTATGAGCGGGGCGCTCTGACCGCTGAGCTAAGGGCCCATCTGTCGCGCCCCCGCCGAACGGCGGGGGCCTGAGGGCGGGCCCCTGCGGAGGTATCCTCACGGGGCCCGCGCTCCCGAAGGGTGCCGGTTGCCGGCGGCAACCGTTCGGCACGCCCGCGAACGCGGGCCGGGGCCGCAGGCCGGCTCCGCCTCCCCGTTGTCCGCGTTCGCCTTTCGCGCCCGAAGCGCGACGGCTCACTGAACCCCTCCGAAAAGGTTGTTTCTATTTCCTGTCGCGCCCCCCCCGAACGGCGGGGGCCGGGGGGGCCGAAGGCGCGACGGAGTTCAGTCCAGGTATTCCCGCAACGGGCGGCTGCGCGAGGGGTGGCGCAATTTGCGGATGGCCTTGGCCTCGATCTGCCGCACGCGCTCGCGGGTGACGTTGAAGATGCGGCCCAGCTCCTCGAGGGTCCGGGGGTAGCCGGTGCCGATGCCGAAGCGCAGGCGGATGATCTGCGCCTCGCGCTCGCTCAAAGTCACCAGGGCGCGCTCCACTTCCCTCTGCCGCAGCAGTTCGGTGGCGGAGCGGGCCGGCGACGCGCCCTTCTTGTCCTCGATGAAATCCTCGAGGTTGGAGTCCTCCTCCTCGCCCACCGGCGTGGTGAGGGAGATGGGCTCCTGCATGATCTTGAGGATCTGGCGCACCTTGTCCGACGACAGGCGCAGGGCCTTGGAATACTCCTCCACGCTGGGGTCGCGGCCCATCTCCTGGCGGAACTTGCGCGACACCTTCGACAGCGTGGAGATGATCTCCTTCATATGCACCGGGATGCGGATGGTGCGGGCCTGGTCGGCGATGGCGCGGTT
>JBQTIM010000105.1:0-2248 GCA_052388135.1 Elusimicrobiota bacterium | reverse complement strand
AATTTCCGGGCCCCATATTAGATGTTATCTGATAAATCGCCAGGCCGTTCATGCTGAGCTTGTCGAAGCGTGAACAGCCGTCGGACCGCGCAACGGCCCTTCGACAGGCTCAGGGCGAACGGTGTTTATGAGATAAGTTTTAATTCTTTTGCGGTTTTTTCTGCCCGCGGCGTTGGCCGCGCTTTTCCGGGCGATCGGAGCGCCGCTCCAGGTTTTGGGCCTTGCGGTCGAGACGCTCGGCTTGGCGGTCCAGGCGGTCGGCGGCTTTTTCGTTGCCCGCCTCGCGAAGCTCGTCCGCTTTTTCCTCGAGCCGGTCGCTGCGCTCCTCCAGCTTTTCGCTCCGCTTTTCCATGCCCTCGCCGCGTTTTTCCATCCGCTCATCGCGCTTTTCCATGCGTTCGCCGCGCCGCTCCATCCGCTTTCCGCGGCCGTCCGCCGAGGGTTCCGCCGGCGCGGGAACGGGCGCCGACAGCGCCAGGCCCAGCAGGAACGCCCAACACGTTCGAACGATGATCATGTTCTCTCTCCTCGTGCTCCGGCCGCGGGAGACCGACGTTCAGCGGCGGAGCTTTTTTTTGAGACGCCGATTTTGATCGCGCTCCCTGACTCCTTGAAGATGGTCCCGGTAAGTTTCGAAGAACCGATGGCCGCCTTGCTCGTCGGCCACGAAATAAAGGTCCCGCGCCGGCGCTGGGGCGAGAGCCGCCGAAAGGGCCGCCGCCCCGGGGCTGCAGATGGGGCCCGGAGGCAGGCCGAAGCGGCGGTAGGTGTTGTAGGGGCCGGGGTGGTCCAGGTCCTTAAAAAGGATGCGCTCTTTCCAATAACCCAGGCTGTACTGCACGGTGGGGTCCGACTCCAGGCGCATTCCCTTTTTCAGGCGGTTGTGAAACACGGCGGAGATGCGGGCCCGTTCCTCCGGCTTTTGGGCTTCCCGCTCGACGATGGAAGCCAGCGTGACGATTTGGGATTTTTTCCAGAGGCGGCCGTCGGCCAGGCGCAGGACCGGGTCCGCGGCCGGCCCCGGGGATTCCCGGACCTCCGTCACGGCTCCGGCCGTCACGGCCCGCTCCAAAACCCTGTTCCAATTCCTCTCGAAATTTTCGCGCATGAGGGCCGCGGCCTGCGCGGCCGCCGTGCCCGGCTCGAAGAAATAAGTGTCGGGGAACAGGAAGCCCTCGGCGCCGGCGGCGGCGGCCAGAAATTCGTCGGCGGGACATACTTTTTCGGCCGCCATCCTCTCGGCGATTTGCCAGGTGGTGAAACCTTCCGGCACGGTGACGCGGGCGAGCTGCGTGCGCCCGCTGACGAGCTCCCGCAGAAGCGCGGAGGCGCTCTGGCCTCCCCTCAAGGCGTAAGCGCCGGCCTTGATGCGGCCCGTGGAGCCGGTGGCGCGGGCCAGCAAGAGGAACCAGCGCCCGGAGCGGACTTGGCCGGCCTCCTCCAGCCGCCGGGCCACGGCGCGCGCCGTGCCCCCCTGCGGGACGGCGAACACCTGCCGGCCCGCCCCGGCGGGCGGAGAGTTGATCCACCAGGCGGCCAGGCCGGCGGCGGCGAGAAGGACGAGCCCGAGCCGTTTCATGTTCGTTTGGAATCCAAATGGCTTTGCAGGATCAGGCAGGCGGCGGCTTGGTCCTTGCGTTCCTTCGCGGCGCCGCGGGCCGGCGACAAAGACCGTTCGGCGGCCCAGCTCGTGAGCCTTTCGTCCCGCAGGACCACGGGCAGGCCCGTCAGCGCTTCCAGCGCCGCGGCCAGGCGGCGGGCGGCGCGGGCGCTTTCTCCCTCCGTTCCGTCCATGTTCAGCGGCAGGCCCAGCACGATTTCCCCGGCCCGATGCTCCCGGGCCAGGCGGCCGAGCTCCTCCGCCAGTTGACGGGACGATCGGACCGGCACCACCGCCAGCGGGTGGGCCAGCATGCCGAGCTCATCGGACAGCGCGACGCCCGCCCGGGCCCGGCCCCAGTCCACGCCCAGGACGATCATGGGCGCCGATGCGGCGCAACGCGCGCCGGCCTCACGCCGGGACCTGGGAACCGGCCGCCCCGGCGAATGGAAACGCGGCCCGGACGGAGTAAACGGAGCCGCCGGGCCCCGGGCGGCTTTCCATGAGCGCGGCGTCCCGAGCGAGGAACGAGCCGAAAATTCTTCCGGACCGGTCGCGGAGGGCGGGCGGCGCGGGGCGGCCGGCGGCGACGCGTCCCAGCGTCACGTGGGGCGCGTAGGGCCTTTCCTCGTGCGGGAACCCGGCCGC
>JBQTIM010000104.1:0-8229 GCA_052388135.1 Elusimicrobiota bacterium | reverse complement strand
TGGCCATTTCGCTGTTGGCATTTTTGAGGTTGCCGCCCATGGCCTGCTCAAACGCTTTAATGGCCTCGACGTAATTTCCAGCCTTCAAATATGCGGTCCCCATGTCGAACAACGCTTCCCCGGCGTTCACCCTCGTCTGAAGCGTCTTGCGATAGCTTGCGACGGCCGATTCCGTGTCTCCGTTCTGAAGCGCGATACGCCCCAGGTCCCGGTTGGCCTCGTCGTATTGCGGGTCTATGGACAGCGCCACCTTGAATTCTCCGGCCGCTTTATCGAATTCTCCCTGGGCGGCGTATTGCCGTCCCAAACCGTAGTGCATCCGCGCGCTTTGGGGACAGGTTTTCAGCGTGGCCTGCACCAGGGCCATGCCGCTGCGCCAGTCCTGACTGCGGAGGAGAGTGATGAAAGCGTAAGCCAGGAGAACGCCGAAATGCACGGCGCCCCGGCTGGAAAGGAACAGAAGCAAATCCCCCGCCGCCAAGCCGAAGCCGATGACCGACAGGTACATGAACCTCTCTTGGATGACGGCCTTGATGGGGATGATGTTCGCCACGGGCATCAGTCCGACGAAGAAAAACAGGACCCCGAAGGAAAACACAGGAAGCGTTTTCCGCGCCCGCCACGCCGCGGCCATTACGCCGGAGAGAACGGCGGCGGACAGAAGAACCTTGGGCTCGAAGAGCGAGCGGCTCACGACGAAGAGGTATTCCAAGCTGAGGGGATAGGGCAGAAGCATGAGTTTCACGTAGGCCGCGAAACCCTTGAGCATGGTCAGGAACGTCCACCAGGCCGTGCCTCCCCAGGGCGCCGATTGTCCCACGCGGTCCAGCATGGCGGTCCGCAGGGCGAAGTAGAGCGCCGCCACGGCGAAGTACGGCAGGGCGCCCCGGAAGGCGGGCATAAGCGAGTCCTTCAGCCATTCCGGGCTTTTTTTCGGCGGGGAGTCAGCGGAGGCCGCCGACGGTCCGCTGAAGAAGATATGCCACAGCGCCAAGGTCGCCGGCAAAACGATCACCATTTCCTTGGACAGCAGGGCCAGACTGAAAAGCGCAAGAGACCAGGCGTCCGCCCGGCCGCGACGGACGTGAAAATGGAATGCCAGCAGAAAGAAGAAAAGGGATAACAAATTGGACCGGCTTGAAACGAAAACCACGGATTCCACCTGGACCGGGTGGAGCAGGAAAACGGCCGACGCCAGGAAGGCCGCGAACCGCGGATCCGCCCTTCCGCCCGGCGAAGAGGCCGGCCGGTTTCGAGCTCCAAAAAGTCCCAAAGCCAATTGGAAAATTAAGAGGGCGTTGCCGATGTGCAGCAAGAGATTGAGAGCCCGATAACCCAGAGGATCGAGCGCGTGAAGCGCATAGTTCAAGGCGAAGGACAGGGTGACCAGGGGGCGGTAATTGTCGTGGGCCAGCTGTTGATCGAAGGCCAGCGTGCCCGGCTCGCTGAAAAAAGAAGGCGTGTTCCTAAGGCTGCGGATGGATTCGTTCAAGACGACGAAAGCGTCGTCGTCGTACACAAAGGGGTAACGGAGGGTGTGGGTGTAAGCCAAAATCCCCAAGGCGGCCAAGAGCGCCATCCACGGCAGAGTCTTGCCGTCTCGGCGGCGAGCGGCCGGGGCCTCGGGAGCCCGCGGAGAGCTTTTTAACTCAGGTTCTCGCTCGATGGACGCCGCTTGCGGCATGTCCTCATTCCTTTCGCCGGTACAAAAGCAGCTGGGCGGCCTGGACCTCTTCGATCTTGAAATGCTTCACCTTGTCCGGCCCCAGGAAATACCGGCTCGGCCGGCCGGGCTCGATGAACACCAGGCCCTCCAACTCGTGGGAGCCGTCCGCCATTTTTTGCAGGCAATAATTTTGGAGGATGGTTTTGGAACGGTCCGTGGCCATGTGGGAGAAGGGAACTTTAACCCAGAGCAAGAGCTCGGGCCGCGAGGCCTCCAACTCGGCCACCGCCTGCTTCTGCAGGTCTTCCGCTTTTGGAAAGTCTCCGTTGAGGGTGTAGGTGTAGATATAGCGCGTGGCGCTCCGCCTTTTGGCGTAAAAAAGAATTTCGGGCTCCGAGCCGAAGACATAGACGGTGTCGCCGGGGGCGGTGTTTTCCTCCACATATTGCGCCACCCTGACGGCCTCGACGAAAGGGTTCGGGGAGTCATACAGACGGCGGGAGATGTCCTCCGGCGGAGCGCCGAGGAAGAAAAACCTGTTGCCGTAAAGATAGGGCAGGAGCAGGAGGCTCGCCGCCAGGGCGGGGATCAGCCAGGGCCGGCGGCCCGCCCCCCAGCGCGCGTGGGCGTAATGGACGCCGCAACCCGCGGCCAAGGCGACGGCCGGGGCCGCCTGCACGAAATAGTGGCTGAGGAACCGAAAGCCCGCAAAGACGCCCGCCAGGGAAGCCGCTCCCCAAAGGAGGACAAGCGGGAGGTGAGGCCGCCGGTCTTTGAAAAAGGCGGCCCCCAATCCCCCGGCCGCCGCAAGCCAGATGCCGGCCTCCACCGGAGCGAGCCGCTTCAAGCTCCAGACGAGGTTTTGAAGCCCTTCCAGTGTCCTGCCGCTCCGGACAACCTCCGAGCCGTAGCTGGCGTTGTACAGGAAAACAAAAAAGTAAAAATCCTTCCACGCACCGAGGGACCAAAAGTACGCGGCGAAAAAAGCCGGGACGACGAGGCAGCCCGCGCCGTAGGCCAGGAGAGGAGCGAGATTTTTTTTCTCCCGCCTCAAAAGCCACAAGAGATATAGGCCGAAGGCGGCGCCTTCAAAGACCGCGGTCTGTTTGATCATCACGGCCGCTCCCATGCAGAGACCGCTTAAAAAGGGCCGCCGCGGGAGCCCATAAGCCGCCGCCAAAATGGGAAGCAGCATGAAAGTCTCCGTGTTGGCCGCGTTGCCCACGCCGATGGTAGGTTCCGCGGCCAAAAGAGAGAGAGACAAGGCGGCGGCCAAAGACCCCGTTTGCCCCAGATATCGGTGGGCCAGGACGTACATCAGCCACGTTTGAAGCAGGCCGGTCAGGATGGCGAAAATATGGATCCCTTCCGTCGTGGGTCCGAAGAGGGCGAAGGCCGCCCGGTAGATCGCGAACATGAGGGGCGGCTTGTTGTCGGCGGCGTCGCGGTACGGGACCCCGCCCTCGGACCATGTCCACGCGGCGTAGGCGTGGCCGCCCTCGTCCCTTTCCAGGGGGACGTGAAGCATGGGAAACCGAACGACGAGGCTCAAGAGCAGGATGAGGAACAAGCTGAAGGGAAGGAGGTGGGACTTTTGGGTCAAAGGAAGGGTCTTGGCAAAATCGGCACTTGGCTCCAAGGTGACGGCGTTATGAGATGTGCCTAGTGGTCCAGCCACTTTTCCCCCTGTTAAACCGAACAGTCTACTGTAAATATGTCCCCGAGACCTTGTTAATTCAATATCTTTATTAGGGTAAAAATTACGGAGTATACAAAGTGGAAAACGTTGAATTTACAGTACGTTTATGCCAAAGAGGGGCGCGTTTTACCGGGGGGTTTCAGAGGAACGGGAATATTCTCTGTTCATCCGGGCGATGACCCGGACGCTGATGCTTTTGGGGCAGACGGCTTCGCATTCGTATTGGTTGGTGCAGTTGCCGAAGCCTTCCTTGTCCATTTGCTCCACCATGCGGGCGGCGCGGCGGCGCTTTTCCACGCGGCCTTGGGGCAGGTCGGCCAGGTGGGCGATCTTGGCGCCCACGAAGAGCATGGCGGAGGCGTTTTTGCAGGCGGCCACGCAGGCTCCGCAGCCGATGCAGGCCGCCGCGTCCATGGCCCGCTCGGCCTCCTCTTTGGCCACGGGGAGGGCGTTGGCGTCGGGCGCGCCGCCGGTGTTGACCGAAACGAAACCGCCGGCCTGCATGACGCGGTCGAAGGCGCTCCTATCGGTGACCAGGTCTTTGATCACGGGAAAAGCGCGGGCCCGCCAGGGCTCGATGTAGATGGTATCCCCGTCCTTGAAATGCCGCATGTGAAGCTGGCAGACGGTGGTGGCGCGCTCGGGGCCGTGGGGCACGCCGTTGACGGTGAGCGAGCAGGTTCCGCAGATGCCCTCGCGGCAGTCGGAATCGAAGGCGATGGGGTCCTCCCCTTTTTGGATGAGACCCTCGTTCACCACGTCCAGCATTTCTAAAAAAGACATGTCGGGGCCGATGTCCTTGGCCTCATAGGAAACCATCCGGCCTTTGTCCGCGGCGTTCTTTTGACGCCAAACGTAAAGCGTTAAGTTCATGAGAGATGCCTCTTTCCGCGCGCCCCGGAGAGCTTTGGAGCGCAAGCGGGGCGGACGTCCGCGGATAACTTAAATAGCCCCTTCACTTGTAGCTCCTCTGCGCGAGATGGACGCTTTCGAAAGACAGGGGTTCCTTGTGCAGGATGGGCTCTTTGCCGGGACCGGCGTGTTCCCAGGCGGCCACGTAGGCGAATTTGGCGTCGTCGCGCTTGGCTTCGCCTTCTTCCGTCTGGAACTCCTCGCGGAAGTGCCCTCCGCATGACTCGTTCCGGTGCAGGGCGTCGCGGCAGAGGAGCTCGGCGAACTCCAGGAAATCGGCCACGCGGCCGGCTCTCTCCAAGGATTGGTTGAGCTCGCCGTTTTCCCCCGGAACGTCCAGGTTCTCCCAAAATTCGTTGCGCAATTCCGGAATGCGGCGGAGGGCTTCCTTCAAGCCGGCCTCGGTGCGCGCCATGCCGCACTTGTCCCACATGAGGCGGCCCAGCTCGCGGTGGAAAGAGGTGGCCGTTCGTTTCCCTTGTATCGCCAGCAGTTTGTTCACGGAACCCTCGGCGTCGCGCTCGAGGGCTTTGAAAACGGCGTCGTCCGCCCGGACCGCGCCGGGCTTGAGGCCGGCGAAATAATTCCCGAGAGTGTAAGGCAAAATGAAATATCCGTCGGCCAGGCCCTGCATGAGGGCGCTGGCGCCCAGACGGTTGGCGCCGTGGTCGGAGAAATTGGCTTCGCCGATGACGAAGAGGCCGGGCAGGGTGCTCATCAAGTTGTAGTCCACCCAGAGCCCGCCCATGGTGTAGTGGGGCGCCGGATAGATGCGCATGGGGGTTTCGTAGGGATCTTCGCCGGTGATGCGGTTGTACATGTCGAAGAGGTTGCCGTAGCGCTCCTGGATGGCGGAAGAGCCCAGTCGCTCGGCCGCGTCGGAGAAATCCAAATAGACACCTTGGCCCGATTCCCCCGCCCCCCGGCCTTCGTCGCAGACTTGTTTGGCGGCCCGGGAGGCGATGTCGCGGGGGCAGAGGTTTCCATAGCTGGGGTATTTCCGCTCCAGGAAATAATCCCGCTCGGCTCCCGGAATGTCCGACGGCGGACGCCGGTCGCCCTTGGCTTTCGGCGCCCAGACGCGGCCGTCGTTCCTTAAAGATTCCGACATGAGCGTGAGCTTGGATTGGTGGTCCCCGGAGACGGGGATGCACGTGGGATGGATCTGCGTGTAGCAGGGGTTGGCCATGGCGGCGCCGCGCTTGTGGGCGCGCCAAATGGCGGTGACGTTGCAGCCCACGGCGTTGGTGGAAAGATAAAAAACGTTGGAATATCCGCCCGTGGCCAGGACCACGGCGTCGGCGGCGTGAGAGCTGATCTTCCCCGTCACCAAGTCCCGGACGACGATGCCGGCGGCGCGTCCGTCGGCCACGACCACGTCCAGCATTTCCGTGCGGGGGTGCATCTTCACTTTTCCCAGGCCGATCTGCCGGGAAAGGGCCTGGTAGGCGCCCAGAAGGAGCTGCTGGCCCGTCTGGCCGCGGGCGTAAAACGTGCGCGAGACCTGCGCTCCGCCGAAAGAGCGGTTGTCCAGCAGGCCGCCGTACTCCCGGGCGAAGGGGACGCCCTGGGCCACGCACTGGTCGATGATGGCGCCGCTGACCTGGGCGAGGCGGTGAACGTTGGCCTCCCGGGCGCGGAAGTCTCCGCCTTTGATGGTGTCGTAAAAAAGCCGCCACACGCTGTCGCCGTCGTTGGGATAATTCTTGGCCGCGTTGATGCCGCCCTGGGCGGCCACGCTGTGGGCGCGCCGGGGGCTGTCCTGGAAGCAAAAGCTCTCAACGTTGTAACCCAGCTCCGCCAAGGAAGCGGCGGCCGAGGCCCCGGCCAGGCCCGTCCCGACGACGATGCAGGTGTACTTGCGCTTGTTGGCCGGGTTCACCAGCTTGATGTCCCGCTTGTGCTTGTCCCATTTCTCGGCCAGGGGGCCGGAGGGAACCTTCGAGTCGAGGGAGAGGCTCACGGCTTCAAAACCCCTTCGGGAAGCTGAACGAAGCCCAGCAGAACGGCCGCCGGGATGGCGGCGTATCCCAAAAATATCAGCCAGCCGGCGGCCGAGCCGAGGCGCCTTAAGACCGGCAAGACTTTTTCATTGCTGAGTCCCAGGGTTTGAAACGCGCTGGAGAGGCCGTGGCTCAAGTGCAGCCCGAGAAGGAACACGCCGGCCAAATAGGCTCCGGAAATGAACGGGTTGCGGAAGCCCATGACCATCATGGAATAGACGTCGTGCCGGCCCTTGGGATCTTGCAGGCTGAACGTCTCCGCGTGAACGGCGCCGAAGGTGAAATGGAGCAGGTGATAGACGATGAAGGCGAAAACGATGAGGCCCGACATCATCATGGTGCGCGAGGCGTAGGAGGCCTTCACGAAATCCTTGCGGGCGTAGGCCACGGGGCGGGCGGCGCGGTTCTCCCGGGTGAGGACGACGGCCGTCCAGACGTGGGCCGCCAGCATGAGCAAGAGGAAAACGCGCGCGGACCAGAGGGGCGCCGGCATTCCCTTGAGGAACACGGCGTAGGCGTTGACCTTCTCTTGGCCCAGGAAAATCTGCAGGTTGCCCAGGAGGTGCCCGACCACGAACCCGAGAAGGACAAGGCCGCTGGCGGCCATGAGGATTTTCTTGCCGATGGAGGAGGACGCCTTCATGGCGGGATTTTATCTCATTTCCCGCCGCGCCGCCAAACGCCGTGCTCCACCATGATGCAGGCGTCCATCACCACGACGAGGCCGGCGGCGCGCGCGCGCCGGGCCGCCTCTTCATGGACGACGCCGATTTGCAGCCAGAGAGCCTTGGCCTTCTTGGCCAGGGCCTGGTCCACGATTTCGGGCACGGCCTCGGGCTGACGGAATACGTTCACTAAATCCACGGGACCGGGGACGTCGGCCAGGGAAGGGTGGCAGGTCCACCCGAGGATTTGCCGGTGCCCCGGATTGACGGGGACGACCCGGTAGCCCTGGGCGTCTAAATAGACGGCGATGTCGTGGCTCGGCCGCCCGGGCTTGGGAGAGCAACCCACCACGGCCACGGTCTTGGCGGTGGAAAGGATGTCGGCGATCTCCGCCGGATCGTTGCGAAAGCCGGGCATCCTATTGAATGACGGTGGGAGCGGCGGCGGCGGGGCCGGCTTTGACGCGCTTGAGGATGTCCTCGGTCTTGGCCTCCAGCAGGACGCGGCCGTCCTCGCTGCTCACCATGACGCTGCGGATGATGCCGGCCGACTGATACTTGTTGACCACGTCGGCCACGGCCCCTTCCACGGCGTTGCGCAGGATTTCCTGGATGAGGATGTTGGTGGTGGGCTCGTTTTGAAACTCGTCCAGCAGGAGCATGAGCGTTCCCCCCTTGAACGTGCCCGTGACTTTTTGAATCCGCAAGAACGCGCTGACGATGGGGTTGCCGGAAAACTGCCTCTGCAGGCGCGAGGCGATCAGGCGCGCCCAAAATTCCGTCATGGGAATATCCGTCCAGGCCTCCGGCGGTTCAGGGTTCAAGGAGGTTTCCGTTTCCATCACCAGGCGGTCCTCGAAATCGCTTCGGGAGATGCGCATGTAGATGAGGCTCTTGATGTCGGGCAGGTATCGCAGCAGGGTGACGTTGACGCCCAGGCGCGGGTCCCGGACGCGGAGGATCAGGAAATTGACGTCGGCGTCGGTGGAAAGGGCCACGCGGGTGGAGCTGAGCATGGCCCCTTCCAGCTTGTTGAGGGTCTGCTCCTTCAAATTCAAATCGTCGCCCACGAGGCCTTCCAAGTCGCAGGCCACGTGGAGGGTCTTGCCCGTGAAGCGGGCCGTGGCCTCGAGGCCGTATTCCTTGCGGCAAAGCTCCAAGACGGCCTCGGCCAGCTTCTCCTTGGTGTAGCTCGGTTTCTGGAGGGAGCAGCCGCCGGCGAAGAGGGCGAGAAGAAGGCTAGCGGAAATCCGACCCTTGGGGAGCCGGAGGCGGCGTGGAGGG
>JBQTIM010000103.1:0-20169 GCA_052388135.1 Elusimicrobiota bacterium | reverse complement strand
GACGAAAACTTCCGCGCGGCTGCCGCCGAACCGAACCTGACCGCTATGGACTGGCTTAAGCACAACTGGAAGTTGAAGCTGATCTCGCTGGCGCTGGCCATCCTCCTTTGGCTGGTTCTGCACCTCGTTCCGCCGGCCCACGATCCTTTTCCCTTGGACCTGCTTCTGGGCCCGCCGTCCCCGCCGGCGGCCGGGACGGCGGCGCCGCGCCCATGACGGACGCGCGGAAATTGTTCGGCACCGACGGCGTGCGCGGCGTGGCCGGCCGCTGGCCTTTGACGGACGAGTTCGTCCGCCGCCTGGGATGGGCGGCGGGCCGTGTTCTGGGCCGGAAAAGCCCGGGCTCGCGCCCGGTGCTGGTGGTGCGCGACACGCGCGGCTCCGGGCCCTCCCTGCAACGCGCCCTGTCCGCCGGCCTGCGCGCGGCCGGCCGGGCCGTTTCCGACGGCGGCGTCCTTCCCACGCCGGCGGTGGCCGTGCTCGCGCCCAGGCGGCGCTGCGCGGCCGGCGCCGTGATATCCGCCTCCCACAACCCGGCCGAGTTCAACGGGATAAAATTTTTCAGCCCCGACGGCACCAAGCTCCCGGACGAGTTGGAGCTGGAAATCGAGAAGCTGGCCCTGGACGGCGAGCCCGTCTCCCGGGGAACGGCCGCCGAGAAAAAGTACGAGCGCGCCGCGGACGACTACCTGGTTTTCCTCCGCTCCACCTGGCCGCGCGGCCTGGACCTCAAAGGCTTTTCCATGGTCCTCGACTGCGCCAACGGGTCGTCGGGCGTGGTGGCCGCCCGCCTGTTCCGGTCCCTGGGCGCTCGCGTGACGGTCCTTTCGGCCGCTCCCGACGGAAAAAACATCAACCGCAACTGCGGCGCCCTGCATCCCGGGGCGCTGGCCGCCGCCGTGCGCCGGCTGGGCGCGGACATGGGCGCCGCCTTCGATGGAGACGCCGACCGGGCGATGCTCGTGGACGAAGAAGGAGCGGTGCGCAACGGGGACGACGTCTTGCTGTTGGCCGCGCGTTATCTCAAGTCCGCCGGCCGTCTGCCCAAAAACCGGGTCGTGGTCACCGTCATGGCCAATCTGGGCCTGCGCCGGGCGCTGTCCGCCCTGGGCATCGAGGCCCTGGAGACATCCGTGGGCGACAAATACGTCTGGCAGGCCATGCGCGAAAGCGGCGCCGCGTTGGGGGGAGAGCAGTCCGGCCACATCATCTTCCGCGAATTTTTGTCCACGGGAGACGGCCTGCTCACCGCCCTTCAAACGGCCGCCATCGCCCGCGCTTCCGGCCGGCCCTTGTCCTGCCTGGCGTCTTTGGTCGTCCGCTATCCGCAGGTCCTTTTGAACGTGACCGTGCGGGAAAGAAGGCCCCTGGACTCTCTCAACGGCTTCTCCAAGAGCGTTCAGTCCGTGCGGGACGCCCTGGGCGGAAACGGCCGCGTGCTGATCCGTTATTCCGGAACCGAACCTCTCCTGCGCATCATGCTGGAGGGACCCCGGCCCGCCGAGATCCAGGCCCACGCCCGCGCCTTGGCCGCCGCGGTGCGACGGGAGGGGATTTGATGAGCGCGAGGAAAACGGCCGGGATTCATCCCCGCGGACGCGGCGCGCACGGGCCTTCGCGTTTTTCGGGAAGATAGAATGCCTTTGCTCGGCGTCAACATAGACCATGTGGCCACGCTCCGCCAGGCCCGCCGAGGCGCGGAGCCGGACATCGTGGCCGCGGCCGAGGCGGCCCGCCGCGGCGGCGCCGACAGCATCACCGTCCATCTTCGGGAGGATCGCCGTCACATTCAGGACAAGGATGTGAGCGACCTGCGCAAGTCCCTGAAGCTGCGCCTGAATTTGGAGATGGCCGCCACGCCCGAGATGGCCCGCATCGCCCGCGTGATCCGGCCCGACAGCGTCTGCCTGGTGCCCGAGCGGCGGCAGGAATTGACGACGGAGGGCGGGCTGGACGTCGCTCTCCAGATCGCGCGCCTCAAGGACGTCACCGCCAAGGTGAAGGCCAAGGGCATCGTCGTGAGCTACTTCCTGGCGTCCGATCCCGTCCAAATCCAAGCCGCCAAAGAGGCCGGCGCCGACGCGGTGGAGCTGCACACCGGCGCTTACGCCAACGCCAAAAGCGGCGAGGCGCGGCAGGCCGAGCTGAAGAAGCTCGAAGAAGCGGCGGCCCTGGTCCGCCGCCTGGGCCTCGTCTTGAACGCGGGCCACGGACTCGACTACGGCAACGTGCAGCCGGTGGCGCGCCTACCGGGCATAAACGAGCTGAACATAGGGTTCGCCGTGGTGGCCAGGTCCGTCTTCGTCGGCCTGGAGCGCGCGGTGCGCGAGATGAAAGAGCTGGCCAAGGCGCCGGCGCATTCGGTCCCTTCCTAGGAGAATATTTTTATGTGCGGAATCGTCGGATACATAGGAGAGCGCAACGCCAGCGAAATGCTGCTGGACGGCCTGAAACGCCTGGAGTACAGAGGCTACGATTCGGCCGGCATGGTGGTCCTGAAACAGAACGGCGGCCTGTCCCTGCGCCGGAGCGTGGGCAAGCTGGGCGCCCTGGAATCGCTTTTAAAAACAGAGCCCCTCCTGGGCCAGGTGGGCGTGGGCCACACCCGCTGGGCCACCCACGGCCGCCCGTCGGAGGACAACGCCCACCCGCACCAGGACTGCACGGGCCGCGTGGTGGTGGTGCACAACGGCATCGTGGAAAATTACAGCGCCCTCAAGTCCGAGCTCCAGGCCAAGGGCCACGCGTTCAAATCGCAAACGGACACGGAAGTGCTGGCTCATCTCATCGAGGAATCCTTGGCGGCGCGCGCCGGCCGCGGCCCCGTGGACGAGCGCGCCCTCGTCGAAGCCCTACGGGACGCCCTCAAGCGCGTGCGCGGCGCCTACGCCCTCGGCGTCCTGTGCGCCGACGTTCCCGACACCATTTTGGGCGCGCGCATGGACTGCCCTCTCATCCTCGGCCTGGGCCAGGGGGAATTCCTGCTGGCCTCGGACGTTCCCGCCATCCTGCACCGCACCCGCGACGCCGTCATCCTCGGGGAGGGCGAGCTGGCGGTCCTCACCCGCGGCGGCTACCGCGTCCTTTCCCTGGAGACCGGCGAGCCCGTGGAAAAAAAGGCCACCCGCATCTCCTGGGATCCCATTCAGGCCGAGAAAGCCGGCTACCGGCATTTCATGCTCAAGGAGATTCACGAGCAGCCCCGCACCGTCGAAGACACCCTGCGCGGCCGCACCGCGCCCGACGACTGGAAGGTCTATTTGGAGAACATCCATCTCGCTCCCGAGAAAGCCAAGGCCGTGAAGAAGATCGTCGTCGCGGCCTGCGGCACCTCGTGGCACTCGGGCCTTGTGGGACGCTATTTCATCGAGCGCTGGGCCGGGGTTCCCTGCGAAGTCGAAATCGCCTCCGAATACCGCTACCGCGACCCCCTGATCGGCCCCGACACGCTGCTGGTGGCCATCTCCCAATCCGGCGAGACGGCGGACACCCTGGCGGCCCTGCGGCACGCCAAGGCGAAAGGCGCCCACACCTTGGCGGTGACCAACGTGGTGGGGTCCACCATCGCGCGCGAGGCCCACGGCCGCATCCACACGCATTGCGGGCCCGAGATCGGCGTGGCGTCCACGAAAGCTTTCACCGCCCAGCTCACGGTGCTTTATCTCCTCTCGGTTTACGGAGCGATGGCGCGGGGGGCCATGGACCGCGGACAGGCGCAGGAAATCCTGGACCAGCTGGTGCTCCTCCCGGGACTCATCGGCGAGGCGCTCAAACGCGAGGCCGAGGTGGCCGCCCTGGCGAAAAAGTTCTACCACAGCGCCAACTTCCTTTTCCTCGGGCGCAACATCAACTACCCCATCGCTCTCGAAGGCGCCCTCAAGCTCAAGGAGATTTCCTACATCCACGCCGAGGGCTATCCGGCCGGCGAACTGAAGCACGGCCCCATCGCGTTGATAGACGAAAACATGCCCGTCGTGGCTTTGGCCACGCGCTCGGCGGTCTATGAAAAGGTCCTTTCCAACGTGGAGGAGACGAAAGCCCGCGGCGGCACGGTGATCGCCTTGGCCACGGAAGGCGACGAGCGCATCGCGTCCCACGCCGACCATGTCCTTTTCCTTCCCGACGCGCCGGAATACCTTTCGCCGTGCGTCAACGTCGTTCCCCTGCAGCTTCTGGCCTACCACATCGCCGTGCTGCGCGGCTGCGACGTGGACCAGCCCCGCAACCTGGCCAAGTCCGTCACGGTGGAGTAAGCCATCCGGACGCCGGCGTTCCCGACCGGACGGTCTTTTTCGCCGCCCCGGCTCCGGCCGCTGGAAATTTCGACGGCCGCCGCCGGAGCCGTGATCGTTCAAGCGGTTTTGTGGTGGACGGTTTGGATCGCTTTCCCCGCGCGGCTTTCCACTTCCCTGCAATTTTTTCCGCAAGGCAAGATCGGATACGCCTTGGCGCTTGGCGCCGCCCTTTCGGCGGCCGCTCTCTTGGGCCTGCGTCTTTTGCGCCGGCCCGGTCAAGCGCCCGGCGAGCCCCTGACCGGACGCGACGGCTACCTTCTCGCCGCGGGCGCCCTTCTCATCGTGCTTTTCTGGGAAATGGTTTTCCTGCGCGGGTGGATGCCCTCCAACGCCTTGTTCCTTTATTTTTTTCACCCGCAAAGCGCCCTCGCGGGGGAATATCTGCAGAACGGAGTTCTGCCCCTCTGGAACCCTTGGAGCAATTGCGGCGCACCCTTCATGGCCGACCCGCTGTCCGGGGCTTTTTATCCGCTCAATCTGGCCTTGCACCTCTGGGGCTATCCGGCCGGCTTCCGTTTTTGGCTGTTCATCCATCTTTTTCTGCTTTACCTGTTCACTTATCTTTGGGCGCGCGACCGGGGCGTGGACGCGCTTTCCTCCGGCGTCGCGGGCGCCCTGCTGGCCTTCAACGCTTACGTGACCGCGCACATGGGTTACATGAGCCACTTCGCCGGCCTGGTGTGGACGCCCTTCCTCCTCCACGCCTGGGACCGCCGCGCCTGGCGTTGGGTGTCCGCGGGCGCCGCGCTTCAGCTCCTGGCCGGAAACTTTCAATATTTTTACATGACGATTCTGGCCATGGCGGTCTTTTCGGCGGCCGAACGGGAACGGCCCGCCCTTTGGCTGAAAACGGGCGCCGCGCTGGGCGCCGGAATCCTTTTGGCCGCCTTCCAAGTCCTGCCGTCCTGGGAGCTGATCCGCCAGTCGGTCCGCTCCGGGGCCCTGGATTTTGAAACGGCCGTCCGTTTCTCCCAGCCGCCCCTTCAGCTTCTGAAATTCCTCTTCGCTCCCCTGTGGATCCATTGGAGGCCGGCCGTGGCGGGCGATCCGGCCATCACGCTTTTTTACGCCGGGCCGGCGGCTCTTTTGCTCGCCGCGGCGGCCTTCAGGAACAAGCCCGGCAAAGCGGCGGCGCCCGCGGCCCTGCTGATCGCCGGCATCGCGCTTTCGCTGGGCGGTCACACGCCGCTTTACCGCGCGCTTTATCACGTCCTGCCGGGCCTGTCTTTATTCAGGTTTCCCGCGCAATGGATGTGGCTGACCGCCCTGGGCCTCGCGCTCTTGGCCTCCCGCGGAGCCGCCGGTCTGGCGCCGCGCTGGCGCCTGGCCGCCGCCGCGGTGGTGGCGGCCGATCTGTTCGCGTTCAATTTGAAACCTATCTACCTCTACACGCAACCCGCGTTCCTCAGCCACAAGAGCCCCTTCGTGGAAACTCTGCAGAAGTCTCCGGGCCGGCTCATGGAAACGAAGGCCGTGGAAGAATGGCGGTATGGGGAGTTGCCGGACGACACCGTCGGAACCAACACCTTTTCCTCCTGGCTGTCCGTCAAGGAATTCAGCCTTATTTCACAAGGTTTGCCTTTCCACGTGAAGGAGGCCAAAAGCATAACGAACCACACCCTTCGCAGCATGGACGATCTCCACCGCCGTTCCTACGCGGGCGGAAACGAAGGCGAGGCCGCCCTTAAGGAGCTCGGCGTGGCGCATCTGATCGATGTGTCCGATCCTTCGCAAGTGGATGCCTCTTTCTCCTGGCGGCCCGTGTCCGGCCTGCCTCGCCTTCGAACCTTGCAGGGGACGGCGGCGCCGGCGGAAGCGGCGCAGGACACTCCCAACGGGATGCTCCTCAAGCTCGCGGCGCCCGCCGCCGCCGATGGAGAGCTGGTGGTGGGAGACGCTTACTATCCAGGCTGGAAAGCGTTCGCGGGAGCCGAACCCCGCGCCCTAACCGAATCCGGCGCCTTCCGAAAGATATTTTTTAAAAAGGGGGACGAAACGCTTCTCCTGCGTTACGAGGCGCCTTACTTTTTCGCGGGCCTGGGCGTGGCGCTCCTGTTCGGATGGATCGCGCTCTTCGCGGGCCGGCGGCGCGGGAGAAAACCGGCCCCTCCCGGCCGCTTCGCGCTGGGCCTGTGCCTGGCCGCTTCCGGCCTGATCTATATAGGAATGTCTCTTTACAACTTCGGCCCCGGACAGCCTTACGCCAATGCCTTCTCGCCGGAACCCTGGATGTTCGTGTCCATGGAGAACTTTCACCTGTTCGCGGCGGCCCAAGGATTGGCCGGCTTGCTTCAATGCGCGGCGGCCGGCCTGTGTTTCTTTCCGCCCGAAAAAGAGAGCCGGACAGCGCCGGCGGCCGCCGGGAAATGAAGCGCGTCTGCCCGCAAAAGCCGGCAAATCTGGTATTATTAGGCTGAATTCCCCATGAACCTTCCATGAAGCGCGCCGCGGCACACTATCCCGTCTTCCTCGACCTCGCCGGAAAGCACTGCCTGGTCGTCGGGGGCGGCTCCGTGGCGCGGCGCAAGGCGAGGGAACTGGTTCGGAGCGGTGCCCGGGTCACGGTGGTGGCGCCCGAGGTGCGCGGCGCCTTTCCTAGGCGGGCGCGCGTTCTGCGGCGGACTTTCCGGCCCGGCGACCTGGCGGGGAAAACCCGCCCCTGGCTCGCGGTGGCGGCCACCGACGACCGCGCCGTCAATAAGCGCGTGTCGGAGCTGTGCCTCCGCCGCGGCGTGTGGTGCAACGTGGTGGACGATCCGGCCCTGTGCGGTTTCATCGCGCCGGCCGTGGCGCGGCGGGGCGTCCTGACGTTCGCCGTCTCCACAGGGGGTGCCAGCCCGGCGCTGGCGGGCTTCGCCGCTCGCCGCCTGAAAACGCTTTTCGGCCCGGAATACGCCGCCCTGGCGCGGCGGCTGGGCCGCCTCCGCCCGCTCCTTCGCCGCATTCCCATGAAAAGGCGCGGCCGGTTTTTGCGCACGCTGTTGACCCACGGCGGGATCCAACGGCTCCCTAAGGAGCCGGCGCGCCTCAAGCGGCGGATCCTGCGGGAGATTGTCCACTGATGGAAACGCTGGAAATCTTTTCCTTCTACTCCGCCTTTCCCGGCTATTGGATCGCCTTCGGTTTGTATTTGGCTTACGGCCTCACGCGCCGGGAACGGCTCAGCCGCCTGGGCCACGGGGTCCTCGGCGCCGCCGTGGCTTTGCACGGGCTGAGCCTGGCGTTCCGCGCCGTAGCCGCGCGGTCCCTCCCCGGCCACGGCGGGTATTTCCCCTGGGGAAACTGGTTCGAAAGTTTTTCCCTTTTCGCTTTCCTCATCGCGGCGGCCTTCCTGATCGTGCAAGCCAGATCGCGCATGCCCATATTGGGCGTCTTCGTCCTGCCCTGGGCATGCCTCGCCCTCGGCGCGGCCTTCGCCCCGGCGATTTCCGCCGCGCGAGGGTCCGGCATGACCGGCTTCGCCGAACTCTGCGCCCTGGCAAAGTCCGTCCGCGCCTTTTCTCCCGCCCAACCCGCGCTGCCGACGTCTTGGATGACGGTGCACGTACCTCTTGTTTTCGCTTCTTACGCCGCCTTCGCCAACGCCTTCGGCGTGGGATTGGCCTACCTCGTTCAGGAGCATCAACTCAAATCCCGCAAGCCCGGAGAGCTTTGCTACCGCCTGCCTCCGCTGGAAGACATGGACCGATTGATCTTCGTCCTCATCGCCGCGGCTTTTCCGCTGCTGACCGCGGGCCTGGCCCTGGGCGCCGGCTGGGCTCACACGGTCTGGGGGAGGGCCTGGGGGTGGGATCCCAAAGAGGTTTGGTCCCTGATCACTTGGCTTATCTATTTGTTTTATTTGACGGCTCGTTTCGGCGCCGGATGGCGGGGCCGCCGAACCGCCTATCTTTCCCTGGCCGGCTTCGCCGTTGTATTATTCACCTATGTGGGGGTAAACTATCTATCGAGGACGCACGGCTTTTTGGGGGGCCACTAAGAGCCTGTCTCACTAACCCGCTTTGAGGAGCGAAACTTTGGATTTCGAGCCGAGCCGAAGCAAAATTTCCCGAGCATACTTGACGAAGTATGTAAGGGAAATTTTGCGAAGGCGCAGGCCGAAAGCCAAAGTTGCAGGCCCCAAATGGGGTTGTTGAGATAGGCTCTAAATGCCAACGGAGGCTACCATGGTTGGGAAACGATCCATCGGACGTGCAATTTTGGCGCTGGCATTCCTGCTGGCCGGCGGAGGCGGAGCCGCGGTCGCGGAAGAGGCGGTCTCCACAATCAAAACGACGGACATCCTTGTGACGCCCGGGGTTATCACTTTAAACCAGACCCAAACATTCCAAGGCGCGGCTTTGGCCGATTTATGGTCGAGAGTGGACACGGACAAGAACGGGGAGATTTCGCCCCAAGAGGAGACCACTTTTTCTCAAAACCTTGCGCCTCTGTTTACCGAGCGCTGCACGCTCAGCGTGGATTGGGAGCCTCGGCCGATTCAATCCATTCAAGTGACGGCTCGGGGACTGCCCAAACGAAAACCAAAGGACTTTTCAAGGACTGCGTCCGTGAACGTCGTTTTTTCAGTTTCTTGTCCCTATGTTCCGGCCAAGGCCAACGTGCTGGATTTTAAAGTGAACCGCGCCGAGGATCAAGAGGTCATAACCCGGTTTCAGCTGGATCCATCGTTCACGGTCCTGCGCGCGAACACGGGCGAAGCGGATAAAGGAAGCACCCGCTCCTGGATCATGACCCGGGCGGCCGGCAAGCCGAAAAACTTCTCCATCATCGTGCATAAAACCACGGACGCGGCCGATGTTTTCCCAGGCGGCAGGGATAACGGCGCATCTCCGGGGAATAATCTTCGTTGACCATCGATAAACTCTTCCTTCTAGGCGTTTCCCATAAAACCGCTTCCGTCGAGCAGCGGGAGGCGTTGTCCGTTCCGGAAGCGGAGACGGAGGCCCTCTTGCGCGCCGTGCGGGCCGGCGGCGTCGTGTCCGAGGCCGTGGCGTTGTCCACCTGCAACCGGCTCGAAATTTACGCGGCGGGCGAGTCTTTCGACAAGGGGGGCGCTTCCTTGCGCCGCATCCTCCAGGACCGCGCCAAGAGCGCGCTGCCGGAAGAGGCGTTTTATCTTCTTCGCGGATCGGCGGCGGTGCGCCATCTCTTCCGTGTGGCGGCCGGCTTGGAGTCCATGGTGGTGGGGGAAACGGAGATTCTCGGCCAGGTGAAGCGGGCCTCCGAGCTGGCCCGCGCCGCCGGGTCCACGGGCAAGCAGACCAACCTGGCTTTTCAGCGGGCCCTCCACGCGGGAAAGACCGTGCGGAGCCGGACGGCCGTGTCCGAAGGTCCGACGTCCGTGGCGGGCGCGGCCGTGGCGCTGTCGCAAAAAATTTTCGGCGATTTGAAGGACAACCGGGTGCTCGTCGTGGGCGCGGGGAAGACGGCGGAGCTGTCCGCCCGGCACCTGGCCGCCCAGAACCCGGGCGCCTTGACGGTCGTCAATCGCACAGAGGCCAAGGCCCGGGAGCTGGCCGAGCGCTTCGGCGGGCGCGCCGCGCCGTTCGAGAATCTCCGCGACGAGCTGGCCCGCGCCGACGTGGTGCTTTGCTCCACGGGCTCCCCGCTTCCGGTCATCAGTTTGGCGGAAATCGAACACGCGGTAAAGAATCGCCGGGGCCGCCCTCTTTTTCTGATCGATATGGCCGTTCCCCGCGACGTGGATCCCGCCGCGCACACGTTCCAGGACGTTTACCTCTACAACATAGACGACCTGGAGGGCGTGGTCCGGGACAGCGTGGCCCGGCGCAAGCAGGAAATTCTCAAAGCCGAGTCCCTCGTGGACGAGGCCGCCCACGAGTTCGGCGAACGCTTTGCAGCGGCTCCGCTCGACGGCGCGGGGAGCCTCCGGTCCGCGCCCCCGGACCCGCTGGCCACCACCAACGCTTAGGGCGCCGGGTTCGTGACAAACCGGCTCCGGCGGCGTCCTCATTCGTCTTCCCCAATCCCGCCTTCCCACAATTAAATGCCCGCGAAAACTTTGCGTCTCGGCACGCGAGGAAGCGCCTTGGCTTTGGCCCAGGCCGGCGCGGTGCGCGCCAAAATCACGGCACTTGATCCCGAGTCAGCCGTCGAATTGGTCGTCATCAAAACCACCGGGGACGCCCTGTCGGAAACGCCGCTTTCGGTCCTCGGCGGCAAAGGCATTTTCATCAAAGAAATCGAAGAGGCCTTGCTCGACGGACGCGTGGACCTGGCCGTCCATTCCCTGAAGGACCTTCCCGTCCACCAGCCCGACGGCCTCTTGGTGGCGGCCGTCCTGGAGAGGGAGGACCCCCGCGACTGCGTCGTTTCCCGGTTCGGGGAGCAGCTCCTGGAATTGCCTCGCGGCGCCGTGGTGGGAACGGGTTCTCCTCGCCGCCGGGCGCAGATTCTGGCGGCCAAGAAAAGCATCCGCGTGGAGGATATGCGCGGCAACCTGGACACGCGCCTCAAGAAAGTCTTGAACGGCGATCTGGATTCCATCGTGGTGGCTTTGGCCGGCGTGCGCCGCCTGGGCCGCGAAGCGGACGTTTCGGAAATCCTCCCGTTAAATCTTATGCTGCCCGCGCCCGGCCAGGGCTGCCTGGGCGTGGAAACCCGCGAGAAGGACGCCGCCGTTCGGGAGCTGGTTGCGCGTCTGAACCACGCGCCCAGCGCCCGGGCCGCCGCGGCGGAACGGGCGTTTCTGGCTTCCCTGGGCGGAGGCTGCCGCGTTCCCAAAGCCGCCTGCTCCCGGGAGGAAGGCGGCAAGCTGAAGCTGGACGGCCTCGTCATCTCGGAAGACGGCAAGACGGCGGTTCGGGGATCGCTGGAAGGCGATCCGGCGCAGGCCGCCCACATAGGCTCCGTTTTGGGGGAAAGATTGTTGGGCCAGGGAGCCGCGGAGCTTCTCTCTTCTTCGCCGGACCGTCCTGCGGCGGGGGCGTAAGCCGTGGTGTTAAAACGCCGCAAGCCGCGCGGGCTCGGATCCAAGCGGAAAAACCCGCGCCGCGGCCGGCGGCCGGGCGTGGTTTATCTCGTGGGCGCGGGTCCCGGCCGCCCCGACCTGATCACTCTTCGCGGCGCTGCTTGTCTGGCCCGGGCCGACGCCGTCGTTCTGGACGCCCTGGCGGACCGCCGCCTGCTGGCCCACGCCAAGCCGGCCGTCCGCGTCATAGACGCCGGAAAGCGGGGGCGCGGACGCGTGATCATGCGCCAACCCCGGATCAACGCGCTGCTGGTCCGCCTCGCCCGAGCCGGAAAAACCGTGGTGCGCCTCAAGGGGGGAGATCCCTGCTTCTTCGGCCGGGGCGGAGAAGAGGCGGACTTCCTCCGCGCCCACGGCGTTCCCTTCGAGATCGTTCCCGGCGTTTCTTCCATCGCCGCCGTGCCCGCCTACGCCGGCATTCCGCTCACCCATCGCGGGCTGTCCTCCACGGTGACCGTCGTGACGGGCCACGAGGGCCGGGAGAACCCCTATTTGAGGGAAACCCTCCGCGACGTGCGCCGGCGCGGAACCCCCGGCGTGAACTGGGAGACGATCCCCAAGGATGGAACGCTGGTGATCCTCATGGGCGTCGGCCGGCTGGAGGACATCGTGCGGCGGCTGACCCGCGCGGGATGGCCCGCGTCGACGCCCGTGGCCGCCGTGCAGTGGGGAACATTGCCCGCGCAGAAAACCGTGCAGGGCGTCCTGGGCGACATCGCGCGGCGCGTTCGGCGAAGCGGCCTGGGTCCTCCGGCCGTCGTCGTGGCCGGCCGCGTCGTCTCCCTGCGGAAGCGCCTGGCCTGGTTCGAACGCCTGCCGCTCTTCGGCCGCCGCGTCCTGGTCACCCGGCCGGCTGCCGAAACGGCGGGATCCTCCGGCGAGGCCGGCGCCACCCAATCGTCCCAAATGGCTTCCCTTCTGGAGGCGCGGGGCGCCCGGGCGCTGGAATGCCCCGTCATCGCGATCAAGCCCCTGCCCCTCGGCGCCGCCGGCCGCGCCCGCCTCAAGAACATGGCCTCCTATGACGGCGTTCTTTTCACCAGCGCCAACGCCGCGCGGATTTTTTTAAGACACTGGAAGCGCCGGCCCTGGCCGGCCCGCACGTCGGTTTACGCGGTGGGGCCCAAAACCGCCGCGGCCCTGTCGGCCGGCGGCCTGGCCGTGCGGGCCACGGCCCCCGAGTATGTGGCGGAATCCCTGGCCGGGTTGCTGAACCCCGCGCCCGGGAGGCGATTTCTCCTGCCGCGGGCCGAGAGCGCCCGGGATGTCCTTCCCGACGCCCTCCGCGCCGGCGGCGCGGCCGTCGACGTCTGGCCGCTTTACCGCACCGTCGCGCGCCCTTTGCCGCCGGACATCCGCCGCCGCCTCTTGGCGGGCGAGATCGACGCCGTCACTTTCACGTCCACTTCCACCGTCTCGTCGCTCATGGCCGGCCTGCCGAGCCGGCGAATCCGGTCTCTTTTCCGCCGCACGGCCGCGGCTTCCATCGGGCCCATCACCACGCGGGCCTTAAGGGCCTTCGGCGTCGAGCCCCGGGTCCATGCGCGCCCCTCCACCATGGAGGGATTGGCGGAAGCTCTGGACGCTTATTTCCGAGGGAAAAAATGACGCCGCGGCACGTCGCCGCCCTCGTCCAAGCCCTCCGGGCCGCCGGCCGCATCATCCGGCGCTTCGACAAGCGCCCCCGCCGCGTCTCTTACAAGGGTCCGGTAAACTTGGTGACGGAGGCGGACAAGGCCGCGGACCGGGAAATCCTGCGGCTCCTCAAAGCCCGTTTTCCCGGCCACAATTTTTTGACGGAAGAATCCATCCCCAGCGTGTCTGCCTCGGCCTACCGTTGGATCATCGATCCCCTGGACGGCACCACCAACTTCGCCCACGGCATCCCCCACGCCGCCGTGTCCATCGGGCTGGAGAAAAACGGGCGCATGGTGGCCGGCGGAATTTTGGACCCTTTTAAAGATGAACTTTTTCTGGCGGTGCGGGGGCGGGGCGCGCGCCTCAACGGCCGGCCCATCCGGGTTTCCCGGGCAAGCAGGCTCATAGACAGTTTGCTGGTCACCGGGTTTCCCTACGACCGCCTTTCGCGGGCCGCTTTCTACGTCGCCCCGTACGAAAAATTTCTCACCTGCACGCAGGAAGTCCGCCGTCTCGGCGCCGCCGCCCTCGACCTTGCCTATGTGGCCTGCGGCCGGTTCGACGGCTATTGGGAGTACAAGCTCCATCCCTGGGACGCGGCCGCCGGTTGGCTCATCGTGGAGGAAGCCGGCGGCAAGCTCACCGATTACCGCGGCCGGCCCTTCGCCATGGACGGCGCCGGACAAACGCTCTGCAGCAACGGCCGCATCCACGGCGCCATGGTGAGAATACTGCGGGGCCATGCGGCTCCGCCGCGGTTATAGTAAAATCTCCGTCATGACGAATTTATCCGCCGCGCCGGCCTTATGCCCTTTCCGGAAAACCGCCCCCGCCGCCTGAGGCGCACGCCGGCACTGCGCCGGCTCGTGCGGGAAACGCGGCTTTCTCCCGCCGACCTCGTCCAGCCCTTCTTCGTCCGACCCGGGCGCGGCGAGCGGCGGCCCGTCTCCTCCATGCCCGGCATGCATCAACTCTCCGTGGACCAGCTGGTCAAGGACGCCCGCGCGGCCTTCCGCCTGGGAATCCCCGCCGTCATCCTGTTCGGCATTCCGGCCCGCAAGGACCCCCGGGGCCGCGACGCCTACGCCTCCGACGGCATCGTTCAGACGGCGGCGCGCGCGCTCAAAGACGCCCTCCCCGGTTTGATCGTCATCACGGACCTCTGCCTTTGCGAATACACGGACCACGGCCACTGCGGCGTGGTCGAGAAACGGGGCGGCTCCCTCGAAGTGGACAACGACGCAACGCTCGATCTTTTGGGCCGAATCGCCGCGGCTCAAGCCCAAGCGGGAGCGGACATGGTTGCGCCTTCCGGCATGATGGACGGGGCCGTCCGTACCGTCCGCCGCGCCTTGGACGAATCCGGCCATTCGGCGACGCCCATCCTTTCCTACGCCGCCAAATACGCTTCCGCGTTCTACGGTCCCTTCCGGGAAGGCGCTTGGTCCGCGCCCCGCTTCGGCGACCGCAAAGGCTACCAAATGGACCCGGCCAACGGCCGCGAGGCGCGGCGCGAAATTTCTTTGGACGTGGAGGAAGGCGCGGACATCATTATTGTAAAACCCGCTCTTCCCAGCCTCGACATCATCCGCGACGCGAAGGAACGGTTCGACGTTCCCGTGGCCGCCTACAATGTTTCCGGCGAGTTCGCCATGCTCAAAGCCGCCGGCGCCAGGGGCTGGATCAACGAGGAAGACGCCGCTCTGGAAGTTTTGACCGCCATCAAACGGGCGGGCGCCGACATCATCCTGACGTACCACGCCCGAGAAGTCGCCCAACGCCTTTCCTAAGCCGCCGACCGGCGCTCCGCCGATCCATGCTCCTCGATCTTCCGAGCCGTCCGCTTTTTAAATTCTTCTTGATGGCGGGGCTTCTCGCCCTCGGCCAGGCCTGCTTCCGCCGGCCGGTCCTGAAGGGGCCGGGGGACCCGGAGTTGGGCCTTCTCATAACCTGGCACGGCCACTCCTGCTTCACGTTCGAGGACAGCGCGGGGCGAGTGGTCCTCATCGACCCCTTCGATGAAACCGTGGGATACCGGCTTCCGCCCTCGGAGGCGGACGCCGTGCTGATCACCCATTCCCATTTCGATCACGACGCCCATGCCTTGGCGGACGTTTTGAAACGACGGTCGAAACCCGCCGAGGAAAAGGCCAAAGACCCCGAACCCGAGCGCGGCGGCCGGCGCGGCTCGCGCCGCGCCTCACGGAAACCCAAGCCGGAGCCCGAGCCGGAAGGCATTCTGGCGTCCACGGGAGCGCACACGGTGGGCGGGCTGCTCGTCACCGGCATCGCCGGACATCATGACGATCAGGAAGGCCGGCGCCACGGGTCCACCCGGTTTTACGTTTGGGAGATGGGCGGCCTCAGGCTGGCCCACCTGGGCGACATCGGCCTGCGGCGCCTCTCGGCGGCGCAGAAAGAGGCCCTGGCCGATGTGGACGTTCTCATGATCCCCGTGGGGGGGAAAACCACGGTGGACGCGGCCGGCGCGGCGGACCTTGTGGCGCAGATCCGCCCGCGCATCGTCGTCCCCATGCATTATGGAAACCGCTCGATCCGTTTCTTCGAGTTTGATCCGGTCGAGAACTTCCTCGACCTGTTCGGCCGCGTCCGCCGCCTCCCGCAATCTTCGTTCCGCGCGACCCGCCGCGACATGCCCGAAGAAACCACGATCTTCGTTCCCGCCCTTCCCGGCGCGAAATAAGCCCCGCGCAGGTTTACTATAATTCTCTCATGAACGCCGTTTCCCGACGCCTCTTTCAAGAAGCCGGCCGGTATTTCGTGGGCGGAGTGAATTCTCCCGTGCGGGCTTTCCGGGCCGTGGGCGGCTCTCCTCTTTTTTTCCGTCGGGGCCGCGGGGCGCGCGTGTGGGACGCCGACGGCCGAAGCTACGTGGATTACGTGGGATCCTGGGGCCCTCTGATTTTGGGCCACGCGCCGGCGGCGGCCGTCCGGGCCGCCGGGAGCGCCTTGAGGAAGGGCAGCAGCTTCGGCGCCCCGACGGAGGCCGAACACCGCCTGGCCGAGAAAGTCAAGAACGCCTTTCCCTCCCTGGAGCGCATGCGTTTCGTGAGCTCGGGCACGGAAGCCTGCATGTCCGCCCTGCGCCTGGCCCGGGGCCACACGGGGCGGCCGCTGATCGTGAAATTCGCCGGCGGCTACCACGGGCATTCCGACGGAATGCTGACGGCGGCCGGCAGCGGGGCCCTCAGCTTCGGCCGTCCCGATTCCGCCGGCGTTCCCGATGATGTGGCCCGCCTCACCCTTGTCCTGCCCTACAACGACGCCGACGCCCTGCGCCGGGCCTTCCGCAAGCGCGGCCGGAAAATCGCCGCCGTCATCGCGGAGCCCGTGGCGGCCAACATGGGCGTCGTCGCGCCTTCGGAGGACTTCCTTGCCGCCCTCCAAGACGTTCCGCGCGAGCACGGGACCCTGCTCATCTTCGACGAAGTCGTGACCGGCTTTCGCCTCGCCCTGGGCGGCGCCCAGTCATTGTTCGGCGTCCGGCCCGACCTCACGTGCCTCGGCAAAATTCTGGGCGGCGGCTTTCCCGCTGGCGCCTTCGGCGGGCGTTCCGCCGTCATGAAAAAACTGGCTCCCGAGGGTCCCGTCTACCAGGCGGGCACGCTGTCCGGCAATCCCGTGGCCATGGCGGCCGGCGCGGCGGTCCTTCGTTCCCTTGAAAAAGCTCCTCCTTACCGCCGTCTCGCGGCCGGCGCCCTGGCGCTGGCCGAGGGCCTCCGGCGGGCCGCCCGCCGGCGCGGAGTGGCCGTCACGGTGAACCAGGTGGGGTCCATGTTCACCGTCTTTTTCACGGACGGTCCTGTGACGGACCTCGACTCGGCGAAGAAGAGCGACGCGCGCCTCTACGCCCGCTTCTTTCACGGCCTGCTCAAAAGAGGCGTCTACTTCCCGCCCGCTCAATTCGAGGCGGCCTTCGTCTCCGCCGCCCACGGCCCGGGCCACATCGAGGAAACCTTGCGCGCCGCCGACGCGGCCTTCCGCTCGCTGTGAAAGTTCTCTGGCTTTCCGAGGCGGACGTGGCCGCGCTGGCCGACACCGCCTCCGTCGTCCCGTTGGTGGAGGAGGCCTTCCGCGCCCTGGCCGAGGGCCGGGCGCAAATGCCGCCGAAGGTCTATTTGAATTTTCCCGAAAGCGGAGGCGACCTGAGGGTGATGCCGGCCTACCTTCCCGGCCTGTCCATGGCCGGCGTCAAGGTGGTCAATTCCCACCCGGACAATCCCCGAAAGGGCCTGCCCACGGTGGCCGCCGTCCTTGTGCTCAACGATCCGGACACCGGCATGCCGCTGGCCGTGATGGCCGCCGGCCGTCTGACCGCCCTGCGCACCGGCGCCGGAGGCGGCGTGGCCGCCAAAGCCTTGGCCCGGCCCGACGCCGCGGTGGCGGGCCTCGTGGGCCTGGGCCGGCAGGCTTTGCCCCAACTGGAGGCGCTGGCCGTGTCCTTCAACATCCGCGAAGTGAAGGCCGCGGGCTCGTCCCTGGAGGAAGCCCGGGAGTTCTGCCGCCTGGCGGCGCCGCGTTTTTCCGCCGCCTTCACGCCCTGCGCGACCGTTCGGGAGGCCTGCGCTGCCGACATCATCGTCACCACCACTCCATCGCGGCGCCCCCTGGTGCTTTCGGATTGGGTCCGTCCCGGCGCGCACATCAACGCCGTGGGCGCCGACGCTCCGGGCAAACAGGAGCTGGAGCCGGCCCTTCTCCGCCGCGCCCGCGTTTTCGTGGACCTGGAGGAGCAGGCCTTCCATTCCGGAGAGGTCAACGTGCCCCTGTCCAAAGGCGATCTAAAACCTGAAAACATCGCGGGAAATTTGGGGGACGTCTTGGCGGGAAAAACGCCCGGCCGCCGGACCGCCGAGGAGATCACGGTTTTCGATTCCACCGGCCTGGCCGTGCAGGACGTTTCCGTCGCCGCCTGGGTCTATCAAAAAGCGCTGAAGGAAAAGAAGGGCCGGTTCCTGGAGCTTTAGTCCGGATTCCCCGGTCGGACGCGAGGACCGAGAGGGAAAAGACGGGAAATTTTACGAAACAATAAAGTAAGAGCGTAGCCCGGACTACGGTCGAACTTTTTTTCTGAAGGAAAAAGCCCTGGATTTTACGTCGAATCCCGCGATCCAACCGGGGAATTCGGGTTAGCCGAAAAAACCGCCCGACGGGGCGTGAAGAAAGAGGGTCATTATGGCCGACGCCGTCCCATTCCGAGCCTACCGTTACGCGGACCGCCTGGCGGGCTCTTTGCCACGGTTGGTGTGCCCGCCCTACGATGTCATTTCCAAAGCGGAGCGGAAGAAAATTCTCAAGCGGCACCCCTACAATTTCGTCCGCGTCGAGCTGCCCTCCGGCGGCGCGGAAAAATACGCCGCCGCCGCCCGCCTTTGGAGACGCTGGATTTCCGGCCGTGTTCTGGAGCGGGAACCTTCCCCGGCTTTTTACCTCTATGAGGCCTCTTTCCGGTCCCGTCGCACGGGACGCCTCCTGAGCCGCCGGGGGTTCTTCGCGGCGCTCCGCACGGTGGCCTGGGGCCGCGGCGTTTTCCCGCATGAGAAAACACTGCCCACCCACAAAGCCGACCGGATGAAACTCTTCAAGGCCATGAACGTCCAAACCAGCCCCATCCAATGCGTCTTCGACGACTCCGGCGGACGAGCGGCGAACGTTTTATCCGCCGCCGCGCGGCGCGCGCCGTGGGTCAACTTTCAGGACGAAGCCGGCGTCCGCCACAAGCTCTGGCGCCTGAACGATCCTCTTTCCCAAAAAACCCTGCTGAGCGTTTTGAAGCGGGCCGCCGTGGTCATCGCCGACGGCCACCACCGCTACGAGACCGCCCGCGCCTTCGGTCTCTGGGCCCGCAAAAAGCGGAAGAGCGGGTCGCCTGCGTCAAACCACGTCATGACTTATTTTTGTCCTGTGGACGACCCGGGGCTGGAAATCCTGCCCACCCATCGCACCGTGGGCTGGGATAAGCGCCGCTTCGTCAATCTGGAGAGGTGGGGAAAATTTAAGCCCGTCAAAGGGCTGCGAGCGCTCCAAAACTTTATCGAGGGAAAAGCCAAGAACGGAACGGTGGGCGTTTATCGGAAGGGGTCTTATTATCTCTACACGCTGACGAGCGTGCCGCCGGAACTGCGCGGCACTCCCTCCGAGCGACTGGCCGTGGCCGGCCTTCACGCCGGCCCGCTCAAGGGCCTCGGCAAGGAGGATTTTTTCTTCACTCAGTCGCCGCGCGAAGCGGTCGAGGCCGCGCGCCGTCAAAACGGCTGGGCCTTTTTCCTGGCGCCCACGGCCTTGCGCCAGGTCCTCGAGGTGGCCCGCCGCGGCCAAGTCATGCCGCCCAAATCCACCTACTTTTACCCTAAGCTTCCTTCCGGCCTTCTCAGCCACTCATTGAGGGGGGAGCTTTAAAGAGCCGCCATTCCTTTCATCCCCCGGCCCGGCGGGCGCAACTGGCCGTCAGGATCCCTCCGGCTCGTTCCAGCAGATCATTTCCCTCGGTCGAAACCGCGTTTCGCAGCCAAGGTGGGATCTCCCAGCTTCTTGTTGAGAGCGGCGGCGGCGCGCGCCAGGCGGCGGACCGTCGATGGGCTCACCGCCGCGCCCTCCCTCAGTTCCAGCGTCGCCATTTCGTATTTCCCGCCGCCTTTGAGACGGGGTTCGATGGCCGCCAAGCGCTGGCCACGCCAAAAACCCAACAGCACGCGGTCTTTTTCAGCGCGGATGAGCAAAACCGGTCCGTGCGCCAGATAAACGAGATGGCCCCATTTCACCACCTCCTCGAACTCCGCCGCCTTTCGGACCGCCTCTCGCAGCCCCTTCACGCACGCCGCCCGCCACCCCCTGAGCGAGGCGATATACGCTTCCGGACTGCTGAAAGTTGCGCCTTTCATCATAGCAAGAGGTCTCCAAAATCTGGTCCCGAGCGACTATGTCGCCGCGGCATTTTCGCGCCGCGGTGCGCCGACGCCGCGCCCGGCCGGCTCTCGCAAAATTCTATAATAGAAAGCCGGTCTGCGGCCATGGCGCTGCCTGTGCTCCGACAGCCTTAACGGGACGGGAGGCGGTGTGCGGCGGAACGGCGCCCGATGAAAAAACCGCCTGTCTTAAAAACTAAGATATCCTCACGAAAACTTCATGACTCTTTTGCAAACCCCTGAAAAATTGAAAACCATTCCTTGCGTGGATCGCCGCCTTCTCTGGAAATTATCGGAGGGGTCGGCCTACCGGGTT
>JBQTIM010000102.1:0-6817 GCA_052388135.1 Elusimicrobiota bacterium | reverse complement strand
AGATTTCGAGCCGAGCCGACGCGGGCCGAGGCGAGCATACTCCGTCGGCGGTATGTGAGCCGAGGACCGCTAAGGCGCAGGCCGAAAGCTGAAATTGCAGCCCGAAAGTAATTTATGAGATGAGTTCTAGGGACTTAGGACTCACCGCATTAGGCCGCCGGGGAAGGATTTTGCGCCGGGCGCGAAGGGTCTTTGGCCCAGGCGGAAGCGACGCCCGCCGGAGGCGCCGCGGGGATGCGGAAGAAGTACTCCGTGCCTTCACGCGGGTTGCCGGCCCCGGTCTCCAGCTTGAGCCCCATGGCCGCCAGCTCGTCCTTGGCCGCCTGCAAGAAGGTGAAAGGGTTCTTCTGCTCGTCCTCGCCGCTTAGGGAAACGTCCCCGCTCACCAGGTCCATCCCCCCGTCCCGTATGGCCACGCCCACCATCCCGTCGTGGCTGCCCGCGCGCACCACCACGGTCTTCCCCTCCGCCGTGGCGTGGATCGCGTATTGAACAAGTCCGCTCAGCGCCCGCTTGAGGGCCAGGGGCGAAACGTCCACGTAGGGCAGGATCGCCGGGATGTGGTCCTCCAGCCGGATGTCCCTTCGGGCGGCGGCGCTCTCATGCTCCCGCAGAAAAAATTTAAGGAACGGCGCCAGGGCCAGGGCCCCCGCCGCCGCGGGCGCCGGCCGTTCCCGCGCCGCCGTTTCCGTCAAGGCGCCCCCCTCGCCCGCGCCCTCGGGGGAAACGGCGGCCGGAGGCGCGAACGTTTCGCGGGACTCCTTCCCGGTGAAAAGCTCGCGCTTGAGTATCTCCAGCTGTTTGCGGGCGGTGAAATCTTTTAGGAGGCAGATCACGGCCTCCGTGGCGCCCGACGAGCCGCGCACGGGGCTGGCCGACACTTTAAGGAAGAGCCCTTTGCGCCGGGAGGAAAACACGTGAACCGATTGCTCGTTGGCGATGGTGCCGTCGCGCAGGGCCCGGAAGGCGGCCCAGTCCCGCAGAGGAAGCGGCTTCAGATCTTCGGTGAAAAGGGTCACGCGCTCGGCCAGAGAGCTCAAGGGACGGCCCGCCGCTTCCGACAGGGTGACTTCCAGAAAATCTTCGGCGGCGGCGTTCATGGATTCGATTTGCCCCTGGGCGTTGAGGGTGAAAATTCCGTCGGAGGCGTGGTTGAGGAGAGAGGCCAACTTTTTTTCCTCCAGCTCGGCGCCGGGGGCCGCCGCCGGCGCGGAAGAAGCGCTGCCGCGCCCGGCCCGCAACGCGCACGCCAGAAGAACGGGCAGGACGGCGGCCATGTGCCAGGCCCCCTCCCAGGCGGGATGAAGCGCTCCGCGCGCCAACGCCCAAACCATCAAAGGGCCGGCCAAGGAAACGACCGCTCCCGCGACCGCGAGGCCGAGAAGGAAACCGTCCGTCTCCCCGTCCCGCTCGCGCCGCCAGGCCAGCACGGCTGCGGCTCCTATATAGAACATGAATAAAGCGGCATGAAATCCCACAGCGGCCCGTTGGGTTACCCCGCCGGTGAACATTTCGCGGGGCACCAATTGTTCCGCCTGAACAACAAGGTTAATAAGCGTTTCCATAGTCCGCTCCTCGATCCTCTTTTCAAGTTTAAAGGCGGAACCGACGCCTGTCAATAACTTTGTTAAGGAAGTTTACGGATGGCGGGCGGGTTTAATTAAAGAAATTTGTAGCCCTGCCCCTTGGCCGATACGATGCGCTGGGCCAAGCGGGCACCAAGCTTTTGACGGATGCGTTGAACGTGGACGTCGATGGTGCGGGTCTGGCCTTTGTAGGAGGTTTTCCAAACGTCCTCGAAAATCTCCCGGCGGCCCAGAACCCGGGGGCGGCGCCACACGAGGAGATATAGGATGCCGAACTCCTTTTCGGTGAGGTCCTTGATGGTCCGCCCCTCGGCGTCGACGGTGCGCTGGAAGCTGTCCAGCACCAGGCCGTCCAGCTCGAGGACGCGGGGCGGGCCCTGCAGGCTCTCCGCCAGGCGGAGCTGGGCCCGCACGCGGGCCATGAGCTCCATGACCTCGAAGGGCTTGGTGACGTAATCGTTGGCGCCGGCCTCCAGGCCGCGCACGATGTCGGCCACGCTGTCGCGGGCCGTGAGCATGAGGACGGGGATGTTCTTGGTCGGGGGCTCGGCCTTGAGCCTGCGGCAGACCTCCAGGCCGTCCACGTCGGGAAGCTGAAGGTCCAGGATCACCAGGTCGGGTTTGTGCTGAACCGCCAGCGTCACGGCGTTGGCTCCCGACATGGTCTCCACCGACTCGTACTCCCGGAAGGACAGAGCCGTCCGGATCAAGTCCATGATCTCCGCGTCGTCTTCCACCACCAGGACCTTGGCCGCCATGTCGTAGGTTCCTTTCCCGCCCGGGGCCCCCCGCCCCGGTTATTTTTGCGCGATGACGAACAGCAGGATCGTGTCCAAAATCATCCACGCCAAGGAGAGGATGAGCACGATTTCCACCGCGATGAAGAAGTTGGTGGAGAGAAAATCCCGCGCGGAGTTGTAAGAGGCCTCCACGCGCTCCAACTTTTGCTCCACGGCCTTGGCCAGGTCGTCTATATCGAACTCTTTTTCCACGTTTTTGTAAATGGTCCGCAGATGCCAATCGGGGTCGATCTGGGGAATGTTGACGGCGGCGTTGTAGAGGGAGTCCACGATGGCCAGCTTGTCCACGCCGAAGGCGATGGCTTCCTCGGAAAACTTTTGGTACTGCCGCGGCATGGTCCAGACCTTGTAATAAGGCGGCAGGTGGGAGAGCAGGGCCTTGGCCTGGTCCATCTCGGCGTCCAGGAGGTTGTTGTAGGAGCGCAGGTTCCAGTAAACGGCGTAGGCCAGCTGGACAAGATCCAATATGGTGCGGGATTCCGGCGAGGAGACCACGGCGCCGAACCGTTTGATGAGGATGATTTCATTTTCGTAGTAGCCCAGGTTCACCAGCTTCTCCTGCTCCAGCACGAAGTCCGAAAGGGCGTCGTAGTTGGGCTCGCCGGAAACGATGCCGGTGAGGGCCTTGCGATTTTTCTCCACGAAATCATCGGCCGCCGGCACGCTGCCTTTTTCCAGCACAAAGGCGGGGAACACGTCCACGTCCTCCATGCGGCGCTCGTAGCGGTGGGTGGCGAACTTGCCGGCGCGCGCGATGAGGCCGTCCACCAGGCTCCGCGCCCAGGCCGCGATCTTCACGCGGCCCACCGAGAGGGATTCCGCGCGGCAGGACAGGGCGGCCAGGTCGTCCAGCTCGCCCTCGACGGCGAAGGAAAGCCGGATGAGCCCCACGCCGAACTTGTAGAGCCGGCCCGTGAGCTGGACGTCGGCGAACACGCGGCCCTCGAAGGTGAGGTCCGAGGCGGCGCGGGAGGAGACGTCCTTCACGATCTCCTTGGCGTCGGGGCCCACGAAGTCCAGTTCCAGGCCCAGGTCGAAAGGGATAAGGAGATAAACGGTGGATTTCATGAAGGGATAATGAATTATGAAGGATGAAGGATGATAAAAAACCGGCGACAAATTCCAGCAGGCCTCACCCGTCGCCGCCGCGGCATTTCATCGTTCGCCCCCGCCTTTTTGGACCGCCGTTTTTCATTCTTCATCATTCATCCTTCATAATTCATTTTCTAATCGTGCTTTTTCCCCCACCGCCGCGTCCACGTCACGCCGTCGGGGGAAACGTCCCAGAGGCCGCTTGCTTTCTGCTCGGCCCGGCGGGCGGCGTTGTAACGGCGGGCGCCTTCGGCGGCGTCGTAGGCGGACCAGACTTTGAGCGCCAGATAACAAAAACCGCCCACGGAGGCGGAGATCACCATGGGCGTCGTCCAGACGGGCCGCACCCCCTGCTTGGAGCGGGATTGGGAATTGAGAACGGGCACGGCCGCCGCCACCAGAGACACGGTTTGGCCGACGGAGAACCAGATGCCTTTGCCCACCTCGCCGACGTAAAAATGGCCGTTGTCCACGGGCAGGAGGGACAGGGACAGCTTGGCCGCGTAGCCGGGGTCCCTTTCGTCCTTGCGGTTGGCGTGGTCTTCCCAAACCTTCTTTTCATCCTCCCAGCTGGCGGCGTAAACGAATTGCGGATTGTGGATTGCGGATTGCGGAATTAAAAAGCCCAGCAGAACCAAAAAATACTTTTTCATCGCTCCTCCTCGACGCCGTCGTTCATTCCGCAATCCCCACTCCGCATTCCGTAATCAAAAGCTGACCACCCCCGCCCAGGCGATCTGCCAGATGCTGGGGAAACGGTCGAAGCTCCAGTGGGCGTATTCCATCTTCACGCTGAAATAGGGGTTCATGCGGCTGTGGAAGCCGCCGGAATATTTGTTCACGCGGGTCTTCTCGTGGCCCGCCCAGGGCCTGGTTTCACCCAGCAGGTTGAGGGGCGGCCCCTTGCGCGAGAGACTTTCTCCCCGGAACGTCACGCGCGTCTGCTCCGAAAGCAGGAACTCCGGGAAGGGGAACTCCATCTGCGCGGAGTAGCCCGACGTGATGTAGCGGTCTTTGATGAGCGACGGCGGGTTGAAGCCGGCGGTGCCCTCCGCCGGCCACTTGGCCTGGGTCTGCCCGGCGATGTACTCGGCGGTGAGGCGATATTCGCGCCGGCGGAGGCCCAGGTCCGCGTTCCACACCCAGTTGGACAGGCGGTCCTCGATGTCGTATTTGCCGATCATGCCCGAGAGTCCGGCGGAAAAACCGTTGACGAACGCCGCGCGGGAGAACGGGCTGGGGTAGGACATGTCGCCGTAATCCCAGCCCAGGCGCGCGCCGGGATTCTTGGTGTCGTTGTTGTCGGCCAGGAACCGGGCCTCGTGGCCCCAGTCCACGTCGGTGCCGGAGACCGAATCCAGGATCCGGAACGTGCGCGTGTCCAGCGGCCGCCGCCCCCGGATGGGCGATTCCTGCAGGCCGTTGACCACGAAAACCGTGAGGTTGCGGGGAAACCAGGGCGGGTTCCGCGGCGGCCGGTAGGACAGGCGCGCGCCCGTGTCGGCGTAGCCGGCGGAGAAAAGCGGATGCGGATAGCTCACCCGGGACACGAAGTCCAAGCCCGGCGAGGCGTAAAGCAGGGGCTGGGTGACCAGCGGATACAGGTCCGGGCGGTAAAGCTCGTTCACCCGCCCGAAGGGCACGAGGAAACGCCCCAGCTCCAGCTCCAGGCGGCGCACCGTCAGGGTTTTGACGGCCAGCCGGTAGAGCCGCGGCCGCCCCTCGCTGTCCAGGGAAAATTCGGCCAGGAAAGGCGTGTCTTCCATCACCGGCCCTTCCGCCCGGAAAAAGATGTCCGCCAGGAAAAGCTGGTGCTCGATCTCGATCTCGATGGGCTTGGCGCCGATGTTGCGGTAGTTGAGGCTGAGAGCGCCTCCCCACCGCCATTTCTCGAAAGTTTTCCCGGTCAGCAGGGGGGGCGGGTCGGAAGGCGTCTCCCAGCCGAAAACCGCCGGCGCCGGGAGGCAGACCGCCATGATGAAGACGAGGATCTTCGACACAATAAAGCGTAACGCGAACGGGTCGTTATGTCAACGTGTTCTTGACAGCCCCCGCGGCCCTCGTTAAACTGGCGGCATGCTTTACGCGTTCCTGATGGTGGGATTCCTGCTCGGCCCGGCCCGCGCCGCCATGGGAAACTTCCCCGGCGCCGGACACGACGCCGCGCCGCCGGCCGCCCCCGCCCCGAAAACGCCCGAACCCGCCCCGCCCCTGAAGGCCTGGACGAAAGGCCTCTTCACGGTGCGCTACGAGCTGAAGCGCCGGGGCGACGCGGTCATCCCCGGCCGGGTGCGCGTGCGTGTGGCCAACCGCGTCTGCTTTTTGGAGGATCCCACGCCCCGGCTCCAGGAGCACGAGGACATGCACGAGCGCATCAACCGCCTCCACGGCGCCCGCGTGGAAGCGGAGCTGGCCGCCTTCCGGGCCGAGGCGCGCCCCGGCCTCAAGCACGCCGAAAAGCTCTTCCTAAAAGAGTTCCGCTCCAAAGTGAAGGCGGTGGAAAAACTCCACCGCGACTGGGACGCCAACCACGTTTTCGCGCCGCCGGCCTCCGAACCGACGGAAGAATAAAGCCGGCGGAGAAGGCTGGAACTCATCTCACACATGAACTCGGAGGAAAATTTCAGATTCCGAGCCGACGCGGGCCTAGCCGAGCATACTCCGCCGGCGGTATGCGAGCCGAGGACCGCTCAGGCGCAGGCCGAAAGCTGGAATTGCAGCCCGACAGTAATTTGTGAGATGAGTTCTAGGCCTTGGCGGCGGGACGGGATACGGCGGGCTGCCCGGGGCGCGGGATCATTTCGATGGCGTCCCAGGGGCAGATTTTCATGCAGAGGGTGCAGCCGGTGCATTTGTCGGCGTCCACGTCGCAGACCACGAGGCCGGTGGGCACGTTGAGGTCGGTGCCTTCCTTGACGATGCACGCGTCCCAGGGAGCCACGGCGATGCAGGCTTCGCAGCCGGTGCAGCGTTCGGGCCAGATCTTGGCGATGGTGCGCGAGCGGCGCGCCGGCGCGGGGGACGGCGAGGGAGTTTCAGGCATGGCTTTCTCAGTATAACCCTTTCGAGGACGAAGCGTCAAATTCAAGGAGGGTCGCGGGCGCGCCGGAGACGGCCCGCTGCGGCCGGTTCAGCCGCCCGAAAAGATTCTGTCCACGTGGACAGAATGTGCGGCACGGAGAGGGGCGGAGCGCGCGGCGGCGGTTAACCCGGATTCCCCGGTCGGGCGCGAGGACCGAGACGGAAAAGACGGGGATTTTTACGAAACAAAAAAGTGAGAGCGTAGCCCGGACTACGGTCGAACTTTTTTGTGAAGGAAAAAGCCCCGGATTTTACGTC
>JBQTIM010000101.1:0-7479 GCA_052388135.1 Elusimicrobiota bacterium | reverse complement strand
GCTCGTATCAAAGGATTGTCCAACGAAGCGGCGGAATCTCCTCAGATAATAAATATAACCTAAGGCCGCTGCCAGACTCGATGCCAAGGCCATGGAGGACATGACGACCAATACGCCGGCGCGCCGCAACAGAGCCGCCACGCCCAGCGCGGCGATGAGCCACTTTTGGGTTATTAATAAACAGGCCCCTGCTCTAAAATTCTCATAAGCGTAGGAAAACGCCTGGATTGTCTCCGCGAAGGACATGGCCATCCAAAACACAAAGCCCGCCAGGATCAGCGGGAGCATACTCTGGGAACGCGGATGAAGAAAGGAGATCCCAACAAGCAGCAAGGCGGCAACGGCCGCGAGGATCAGTTTCTTTCTTCCAATGTAAACGAGATAAGACCATCCGCGTTCCGGCGCGCGGGCCAAATCCCGGGACACGATGGGATTGAAACCGTAGTCAACGAGGGTGCCGAAAAGCCCCGCCCAACTCACCGCAAAGGCCAGACGACCGTAATCATCAGGTCCCAACCGCTTGATAAGCAGCATCGTAAAAGCGAAATAAACGCCGCCGCCAAGGAGAGACCCGGATATTTTCCAAAAAAAATTGCGGGAGACGGTCAAGGCCGGACGGAATCCTTCGGACGTGCCGTAAATATACAAGCGGCCGCGAGAAATGCAAACAGGAGATCAAGGCTATGGACGAACAAAACGTCGACGAGATTGTGGACCAGAAAAGACACAAGGCTCACAAGAGCGGCAACGCTAAAAAGTCCGGCGTCCCCGCGCCGCTTGACCGCGAGAAAAGCACGGCGGACCAGCGACAGGAGAGCGCCTGCCCATATCAACGCCGCCGCAAGGCCGTACTCGACAGCCATCTGCAGATAGGCGTTGTGGAGATGCTGCCAGAAATCAAACCGCTTTTTCTCTCCCAAATCGCGCTGGTGCAAGACAGCGCCCTGTTTTGAAAAATAAGCCGGGATATCGCGCTGGTAATTCCCTGGACCCAGACCAAAAAAGGGCCGATCTCGAAGCACGCTCATGCCAGCCTCATAGTAAAGAAAGCGCCCGGAGAGTCCCAGGAATCTTTTTCCGGTCACGCGGGAGGCATGCACTGCAGCTAACGCTGCCATTAGAACAAATGACACCAGTAAATAGGGGCGCAAACGCCGCAATTCATTGGAATATTGATTTCCAAAAGAAACCGCCACGCCCATGATGCCTACCATGATGCCGACCCAAGCACCTCTGGAATAGGAAGCGATGATGGCCGCCGCCATGATCAGAAGCAGGAACCTGTTCAAAAAGCTGATGCTTGCGCGCCGCTTCACCATGTAAGCTATGGAGACCGGCACGCCCAACGACAGGAATGCTGCAAACCCGTTGTGTTGCCCAAAAGTCGCGAAAGCCGATGTGTATTTGGCGCCGGACATTGAAAACTGCACCAGAGCCATCGCCGATAAAAGGGCGGTCAATACCCACAATATGAAAGAAAACCGCATCCAATAGACAGGACCCGTGATTCGGGCCGCCCAGGCACCGAGAACAAAACAAAAAAGAAATTCGCCCCACCGCAGCAATCCGCGAGCGGAGCCCGTCATCCATAGCACGCCCAAGAGCCCCAAGGAAAAAAAAGCCAGCCACAAGATGCGTTCCGCCCGGGGAAAAGAAATTTCCACTTCCTTTAGAAATCCGGCGGGACGCGCGCGAATCAAAGCGGCCGTCAAAACCGCAAGCGCATACACATCGATGGGAGATAGGCTGAAACCGCCCCAAAAAGAGCCGCTGATCTCAAATGGAATATAAACGGTGATAAGCAAAAGACCGTAGACGACCGGCAGATTAAACAAAGACACAACGAGCACGAAAAAAGCTGCTAAAGCCACGACGGCAAAAAACAACCCCATATACCAAGGCTGCTCCGCCAAAGGCCGAAACTTAACAATGGCAAAACCGGCATAAATGAGCGCCGAAGAAAGCCCCAGGCCTGTGAGCCAACCCTTCATGAACGGGGTGAATCTCCGCCCAACCTAACGCGAACGATCTCGCGTAGACAAAGCGCCACAAACAGCGTGTTGTTGATTAAATAACGCCTCCACAGCCGCCCCGGCTCCTGGCAGAGCCTGAAAAACCATTCGAGGCCCACCGCCTGCAGCCAAACGGGAGCCCGCCGTTTCGTTCCCGCCAGGAAATCAAAGGCGGCGCCAACCCCGATAGCCAATACGCAGTTTAAACGGGATAGGTTGTCGAATACCCATTTTTCCTGCTTGGGAGCCGTGATGCCGACCCACAAGACATCCGGGGCCGCGATATTGATTCGGCGGATCATTTCGTCGGTGTCCTCCGAAGTGAATTCTTGCCGCATGGGAGGCGAATAAACTCCAGCCACTTGCAAGGAAGGGAATTTCTGACGGAGATTTCCCACCATTCTTTGCAACGTTTCGGACGTCGATCCCAAGAAATAAACGCTGAACGACTCATCGGCCGCAAGCCGGCACAACGCTTCGCAAAAATCGGGGCCGGCCACCCTCCCCGGTAAAGGGCTGCCGAGGGCCTTGGAAAACCAAAAAAGCGGAGTACTGTCGCACAGGACCAAGCGACTGCTTTCCACCGCCCCACGGAAATGCTGATCCCGCCGGGCCATAACAATGGAATGGGCGTTGAGAAAAACGATTTGGCTGCGGAGCCGCGCACGGATGATATCCTCCGCCAAACGGACCGCCGCTGGGCCATCGGAGCAGTGGAAGGGGAGCCCGAGAATGGTTTCCTTTGGAGGAAAAAGTCCAAAATCCTTATTCAATTACGTTTTTCCAAGGATGCGGTTAAAGTCGAGCAAAACTTTCCATGATCCGGCTGGCATGTCAAAATTCAATCGAACAAGACTCAAACCCCGGCACCCATATTGGCGCGCTGCCCGACATACCAATCAATGGTTTTTCGAAGACCGTTCTCCAGACTCATGCGGGCCTGAAAACCAAACTTCTCCTTGGCGCGGCGCACGTCGAGCATGCGGCGGGGCTGGCCATCGGGGCGGGACGCGTCCCAGCGCAAGCGGCCGCGAAAACCGGTCAGGCGGGCGATCATGGCGGCCAAGTCTTTCACGGCGATCTCAAACCCCGCCCCCAAGTTTACGGGCTCCGACCCATCGTAATGCTCGGCGGCCAGGAGGATTCCCTCTGCCGCGTCTTCGACGTAGAGGAACTCGCGGGTGGCGTTCCCCGTGCCCCAAACGACGACCTCCTCGCTTCCGTTCTCTTTCGCCTCCAAGCATTTCCGGATCAGCGCGGGGATCACGTGGGATTTTTCCAGATCAAAATTGTCCCGCGGCCCGTAAAGGTTCACTGGGAAGAGCACCACGGCGTTGTATCCGTACTGCCGCCGATAGGCTTGGGCTTGCACCAAGAGCATCTTTTTGGCCAGCCCGTACGGTGCGTTGGTCTCCTCGGGGTACCCGTTCCAGATGTCCTCTTCCTTGAACGGAACGGGGGCGTGCTTTGGATAAGAACAGATGGACCCGAGGGCGACGAATTTCTCAACCCCGCGCCGGCGGGCGTGCTCCATAAGAAGCGCTCCCATGACCATGTTTTCATAATAAAACGTTCCCGGGCTGGCGCTGTTGGCTCCGATGCCTCCCACGTTGGCCGCCAAATGGAGGACCAGGTCGGCCTGGAACGCATCGTAAAGGCGGAGGACTCCGGCCTCCGTCGAGAGATCAAATTCCCGCCGGCGCGGCACATGAATATTTCGGCAACCGCGGGCCGCCAGAGCCTCCACCACGAAACTTCCCAGAAATCCCCCTCCTCCCGTGACGAGGACTTTCCTTCCCGACCAAAAGGCGGCGGCCGGCTTGAAATCGCTCATTGCGGCGCTCCGGCCAGAACAGCCTCCCGCTTGGCCTCGGCCATGTCCGCGTCCACCATGAGCCGCACCAGGTCTTTGAATTTGGTTTTCGGCGTCCACTTCAAGACTCGGGCCGCCTTGGACGGATCGCCCACCAAAAGATCCACTTCGGCGGGCCGAAAATATCGCGGGTCTATCTCCACGTGCTTTTTCCAATCCAGGCCCAAAAAACCAAAGGCTTCATCGAGGAATTCCCGGACGGAATGCGTCTCTCCGGTGGCGATGACGAAGTCATCCGGCTTGTCGGTCTGCAGCATGAGCCACATCGCCTCCACGTATTCCCGGGCGTATCCCCAGTCGCGCCGGGCGTCCAGGTTTCCCAGGAAAAGCTTGTCTTGCAAGCCCAGCTTGATGCGCGTGGCGGCGCGAGTGATCTTGCGGCTGACGAACGTTTCGCCCCGCCGCGGAGATTCGTGGTTGAACAGGATGCCGTTGCAAGCGAACATTCCGTAACTCTCCCGGTAATTGACGGTCAACCAATAGGCGTAGAGCTTGGCGCAACCGTAGGGGCTGCGGGGATAAAAAGGAGTGGTTTCTTTCTGGGGCGTCTCTTGAACCTTGCCGTAAAGCTCGCTGGAAGACGCTTGGTAAAACTTGGGGTGCAATCCCGATTCGCGGACCGCCTCCAGCAACCTCACCGTGCCCAGGCCGGTGATTTCTCCCGTGTATTCCGGAACATCGAAGCTGACGCGGACATGGCTTTGAGCTCCGAGATTGTAAATTTCATCCGGGCGGATTTCCCGGATCAGCCGGTTCAAAGAGCTGGCGTCGTTCAAGTCGCCGTAAACCAAACGCAGTTTGGCGTCCGCGGCGTGCGGGTCCAAATAGATGTGATCGATGCGCTGGGTGTTGAAAGAGCTGGAGCGCCGGATAATGCCGAACACCTGATAGCCTTTCTCCAGCAGCAACTCCGCCAGATACGAGCCGTCTTGTCCGGTGATGCCTGTGATCAACGCTTTTTTCAAAATCACGCCACCTTTCTCACGTCTCGATAAATCTTCATTATCCTGTCCATCCCGGCCGAAACATCGAAACGCGATTCGGCGTCTCGTCGCGCTTTGCCGCGCATTAGGCTCACAACCTCGGGGGCCGAGAGCAATCTTTCCACAGCACCCGCCAATTCCTCCGGATTGCCGGGAGAAAACATGAACCCCGTCTCACCTTCGAGGACCAGCTCCCGGGTACCGCCGAATCGCGAAGCAACGACAGGGGTCCCGCTGGCCAGGCTCTCCAGAACGGAATAAGGGCAATTTTCATAGCACTCTGATGGAAAAATCAAGGCGCAGGCTTCGCCCAACAGCTTTTTCTTTTGCGCTCCTTCGACGCGTCCATGCGCGACGATAGGATACCGCGGGTGGGCTTTGATGTATTTCTGCAGCTCTCCATAAAGCGGACCATCTCCCAAAATATCAAGGGGTACGGATTCCGAACGCCGTTCCGAAAGGATTTCGTACGCACGCAACAAAGTTCTCAGGCCTTTTTCTGCCGACAAACGCCCGATATAAATCAAACGATTGAAGCGCGCCGGGGTGGCCGGAAACAGGCTCACGTCCAAAAAGTTTGGAACGACATGAATTTTTTCTTCCGGCAGGCCTCCCTCGATAAGTTTTTTTCGTGAAAACCAGCTTAGCGCGATGAACCCGTCCACGAGACGGTGCCAAGTCCGGAGCGTGCGGTGAAGGAGAAGGGACGAAGCCATCCATGCCGACTGCGAAACCTTTCCGCGATAACACCGTCCGGCGACACCATTCCAAACCGAACCCCCGATGCATTTTTCACAAGGCTTCCCCTCACGCAAGAACAGTCCGTTGATGCAGAAGAACCTGTAATTGTGGACCGTTTGGACGATCGGCACCCGCATGCGGCGACCCGCCCAATAGACCGAAGGCGACAAGAACGGGAATATGTTGTGCACATGAATGACGTCAGGCCGAAACGCCTTGATGCGACGAACAATCCCATGATAAGCGACAAAGGAAAACGGCACCTGCAAAGCCGCGGCCAGGCGGCCCAGTCTGTTTCGTTTCAAAAAGAGAGCGCTGTCCTCCTCGTATCGCTCGACAGCTGAACCGGCCCGCTTCAACGCAAGCTCGAGGATTTCGAGACTCACTTCCTCCCCGCCACGCTCCAAATACTTGTTATGAACCAAGAGGACGCGCAATGGCACGCTGCCGCTCATAGAGTTGTTCCACTGCTCGGCAGGGCGGCGGGGCTGGACCTAGGCACTGCGTCCTTCTATCGCGGCGCTCCTCTTGGAACACGCGCCCACTGCCCCCAGAAAAACCCAAAAGAACATCCCCTTGTAGGCGTTTTCCAAGGTCACGTCCGTCATCGAATGGACGACATGGACGAGGAGTCCGCCCAATAGAGAAAGCAGCACCCAGCGATCTTCGGTGTCTCCTGCGTAAAAGGCCAGCCGCGCCCCCCGCACAAAACTCAAAGCCAAAATGCCGGCATAACTTAAAAAACCGATCAACCCGGTCCTGTAGAGGACGGCAATGTGTGAGTTGTGTGGATCGTAACGAGTCGTTTCCAGCATCCACCAGAAAAGGCGGCTTGGAACGAACTTGTGTCCAAAGGGGACGCCGGCAAAAATACGGAGCGTCTGGGAGTTTACTCCGAAAGAAGCCCACCGCCCCTCGATCTCATTTGACAGTTGGAACTTCCCGATCCGGCTGGTTAAATAATCTCTAAAATCTGGGGACATGCTTCCCGAATCACGCCGATTTTCCACAAACAATCCTGAATCAATGCCGAACACCTCTTCAACGGCATCCAACCAAAAGTATACCCTTGTAAGAAGATTGGGAGACGCCAGCCCCTGAAAGAAAGTTTGAAATTCATAAAAAACCAGCCGAGATTGCTTCAAAGGCCGGAAAGAAGCGCCAGTCCCAATAGAATTGGATTTAACATCGGTCGGAAAGTGGTCTTGGTGGGCACCGGACGGCCTCTCTGAACCCAGAGGTCCCTCCATGGCGCCCTTTCCCACGAAAGGAACCCACGCCAATCTCGACCGCATCTTTCTCTGGAACGATTCCTCCGGCAAAACGAACAAGAGGCAGGCCCCCGCCGCCAAAGCCAGCAGGGCTTTCACGCACCGCCTTCTTCCAAAACCATAGAAAGCGGCCGCCAGCGGGAACGCCAAACCGAATGCCGCAAAGGCCACCCAGGAAGAGCGGACGCGGCCGTGCAACAACAACGCAAACATAAAAGCAATCACGACGAACCACCAGCGGTGCTTCTTTTCCCAAAGCGGCATGCTGAGCAGGGAAACGGCCAGGAGACAGCTTATGTAAAGCGCGTTCGCTCCCCCGCCCATCAGCCCGAATACACTCAGGCTTGATTTGGCCAGAAGCGCGAGAGCCAGGACTATTCCCAGGGTCCGCACGCGCCCCGAATCCTGGAGAACAATCCGCGCCGTGTGCGCAAAAAATGAATAATAGTAGAGGGCCGAGTCCCGCACGACATACAAGAGGGGAAACGCCGCGGCTCCGCGGATGAAAGAGAGGACGGAGGCGCCGCTGAACAGGGCCCACAGAGTTTTTTCCTTGACATCGTAAGAAAGAGTGCGGCAACGGCCCCGGAGGACTTTGA
>JBQTIM010000100.1:0-37892 GCA_052388135.1 Elusimicrobiota bacterium | reverse complement strand
CCACACGGGCTCGTAGGCCACCACCAGAGCGGCGGCCTGCGCCGGCGACAGGCCCGCCAGGCTTCCCGACAGCTGCGTCTCGATGACGGAGAACGTTTTTCCCCCCTCGCGCTCCTCCAGCTTCTCCCCCACGCAAACGATGGGCGCCAGCCCCTGGTCCAGCGCGGCGCGGCATTTTTTGTTGACGAGGGCGTCGGATTCGCCGTTGTATTCCCGGCGCTCGGAGTGTCCCAAAATGACGAAGGAGCAGCCGGCGTCCTTGATCATCGCGCCGGAAACTTCTCCGGTGAAGGCGCCCTGAAGGTTTTCGCTCATGTTTTGGGCTCCCAAGAGAACGGGCGAGCCCTTGAGCGAAGAGGAGACGGCGGAGAGGGCCGTGAAGGGCGGGCAGATGAGGGCGTCGCGATCCGGCAGGGAGCGCAGGGCGGCCGCCAATTGTCCGGCCAGAGCGACGGATTCGGCGATGGTTTTGTGCATTTTCCAATTCCCTGCCATCAGGGCGCGGCGAGACATCAGGATATCCTCCGGGGTATTTGACGGCCGGGCGGCGGCGTCATGAAAACCAAAGATAGCAATTTTTAAATCGCGGGGCTCAGGGACGGGACTCGGACCAGGCGGCCCGGTCCACGCGCCATTCCAGGCGGCCGGCCACGGGTTGCACCTTCTGGGCCGGGTAGCGGTCCGGCGGGCCCTGCCGAATCTCCTTGAGGATCCGGGCCTTGCCGGCTCCCGCGGCCAGGAAGATGATCCGCCGGGCGCTGTTGAACACGGGAAACGTCAGCGTGACGCGGGCGCAGGGCGGACGGGACGGCAGAGGCGGAAACACTTCCACGGCCCAGCGGGTTTTTTCCTCCAGGGCCGGCGTGCCGGGGAACAGCGACGCGGTGTGGCCGTCCTCCCCCAGGCCCATGAGGGCCACGTCGAAGACGGGAAACCCGGCCGCTCCGAAAAACGTTTTCAAGGACCGCTCGTAGTCGGCGGCGCATTCGGCGGGTCCGGCGCATTGCGTGGGCATGGGATGGATGTTCACCGCGGGGATGGGAATCTTTTCCAAAAGGGCGGAGCGGACCATGCGGTAATTGCTTTCCGGGTGGTCGGGGGGCACGAACCTTTCATCGCCCATGAAGAGGTGGACTTTTCCCCACGGCATGCGGCCGCGGTAGGGTTCCCGGGCCAGGCGGGCGTAGAGCGCCTCGGGCGTCCTCCCCCCCGACAGCGTCATGGTGAAGCGGCCGCTGCGGGCCGCGGCCTGCTCGGCGGCCTCCAGCAGAGCGCGGGCGGTCTCTTCCGCCAGCGCTTCTTCGTCGTCGGCCACGTGGACGGCGGCATCGGCGTCGTTCATGCGTTCCTCCAGGAATGCCCCTGCTCGGTTAAAAGTTCATCGGCGGCCTCTGGCCCCCAGGTTCCGGCGGCGTAATTGGGAAAGTCGGCGGCGGGGTTTTTGCGCCAGTGCTCCAGGACGGGGTCCAGCAAAGCCCAGGACAGCTCCACCCAGTCGCAGCGGTTGAAGAGGGTTTGATCGCCGGAGAGGCAGTCCAGGAACAGGCGCTCGTAGGCTTCCGGTAGCTGGCCGAAGGACGTTTCGTAATTGAAGTTCATGGTGACGGAACTCATGCAAAGCTTGGGGCCCGGCTGCTTCGTCTCGAAGCGCAGCGAGATGCCTTCCTCGGGCTGGAGGTGGAGGACGAGCACGTTGGGCTCCAGGTCCTCGGGGCGCAGGGGCTGGAAGATGAGGTGCGGCACCCGCTTGAAGTGGACGGCGATCTCGGTGACGCGCCGCCCCAGGCGCTTGCCCGAACGCAGGTAAAAAGGGACGCCTTGCCAGCGCCAGTTGTCCACGAACATCTTGAGGGCGGCGTAGGTTTCCGTGTTGGAGCCGGGCGCGACGCCCTTTTCCTGGCGGTATCCCGCCACGGGATGGCCGTCGATGTCGCCGGGGCCGTATTGGCCCCGCACCGCCAGGCGCGGGATGCGGGCGGGGTCGAAGGGGCGGATGGACCGGAGCACCTTCGATTTTTCGTCGCGCACCCGGTTGGCCTCGAAGTTGACCGGCGCTTCCATGGCGGTGATGCACAGAAGCTGGAGGAGGTGGTTCTGGAACATGTCCCGCAGGGCGCCGGCCTCCTCGTAATACCCGGCGCGGTGCTCGACGCCCAAAGTCTCGGCGGCGGTGATCTCCACGTGGTCCACGTAGCGGTTGTTCCAAATGGGCTCGAACATGATGTTCGCCAGGCGCAAAATCAGGACGCTTTGAACGGTCTCTTTGCCCAGGTAATGGTCGATGCGGTAGGTGTGCTTCTCGGGGAACGTTTTGAGGATTTCCTTCGTCAGGGTTTGGGCGGAGGAAAGGTCGCGGCCGAACGGTTTCTCCACGGCCAGACGGCTCCAGCCCTGGGCTTCACCCGATTGGCGGGCCAGGCCGGCCGCGCCCAGGCGCTGAACCACGGGGACGTAAAGGCCCGGCGGAAGGGAAAGATAGAACACCCGGTTGCCGAGGGTGCGGTGGGCTTTGTCCAGTTCCTCCAGGCGCGCGGAGAGGGCGCGATAGGACTCATCCTCGTCATACCGGATGGTCATGTAATGGAACGCGGACAGGAACTGAGAGAGCGGGCCGGCCTGCGCGGCGGCGCCCCGGGCGTGGGATTTCAGGGCGTTCTGCACGCGGCCCCGGAAGCTTTCGTCGGTCATGGGCGTGCGGCCCAGGCCCAGAACGAAAAAATCCGCGGGCAGCAGGCCGGCCCGGCGCAGGTTGAAGAGGGCCGGGAACAGTTTTCGCTCGGCCAGGTCGCCCGAAGCGCCGAAGATGACGATGCCGCAGGGCGCCGCCCGGTTTTCCATGCAGAATTTTTCCTGGAACTCCGTGCGCATGACGCCGAGCTTGACCGGGCTCATGGCTGTCCGCTGCCGTTCCTATTCACCCTTCACGATTCACTTATTCACGCCTTCGGCTTTACGGCGTGTCCGCCGAATTCCCGCCGAAGCGCGGCCAGAACCTTGCCGCCGAAGGACTCGGGCTGGCGGGAGGCGAAGCGCGCGAAAAGGGAGAGGGTGATCACCGGCGCCGGCACGTCGGAATCGATGGCCTGCTGGATGGTCCAGCGGCCTTCGCCCGAATCCTCCACGAAGTCGTGGATGCCGGCCAGGTCGGGGTCCTTCTTGAACGCATCTTCGGCCAGTTCCAGGAGCCAGGAGCGGACGACGCTGCCCTGGTTCCAGAGGTGCGAAACTTTTTCCAAATTCTTGAACTTGTAAGGGGACGCGCGCAGGATCTCAAAGCCCTCGGCGTAGGCCTGCATCATGCCGTACTCGATGCCGTTGTGCACCATCTTGACGAAGTGGCCGGCGCCGGCCGGGCCGCAATGCAGGTAGCCCTCGGCGTTGGGGGCCAGCGTTTTGAGGGCCGGCTCCACGCGCCGAAAATCCTCCGGGTCGCCGCCGGTCATGAGGCAATAGCCCACCTTCAGGCCCCAGATTCCGCCCGAGGTTCCCGCGTCCATGAAATGGATCCCTTTGGCCTTGAGCTCGCCGTGACGGCGAACGGTGTCGGTGTAGCGGGAATTTCCGCCGTCGATGATCAGGTCTCCCTTGGAAAGAAGGGGCGTGAGTTGGTCGATCATGTCCTGGGTGGTTTGGCCGGCGGGGACCATGAGCCAGACCGAGCGCGGCGCCGCCAGCTTGGAGACGAGCTCCTGGAGCGAGAAGGCGCCTTCCGCGCCTTTTTCCATGACGGCCTTGGTTTTCTCCGCCGTGCGATTGTAGGCCACGACGCGGTGCTTGCCCAGCAGGAGGCGCTCCACCATGTTGGCGCCCATGCGCCCGAGACCGACGAAACCGATGTCCATTGTTTTGGCTCCAGGAGTGAGGGATGAAGTCGGGAGTGATGAGGACGCCTGCGTGTTCATCATCCGAACGCTGCCGAACCGCTTGCTCTAGGCCGAGGCCTTCGCTTTTTCCAAAGACTGGGCAAGTTTTTCCAAGCCCTGAACGGGATCGCCGGACAGGTGCAGGCGGACGACGGGCCGGTCGCGCTCGCGCAGGGCCTGAAAGTCGCCGGCGGCCTGGGCCTGCTTCAGGACGGAGAAGCCGTAGCGGGCCTCGGGAATGGGGAGGTCGTCCTTGTCGTCCACGGTGATCTGCACGAAAACGCCCTGGGAGGACCCGCCCTTGTGAAGCTGGCCGGTGGAATGCAGGAAGCGCGGGCCGTAGCCCACCGTGGTGGCGGCGCGGGTTTGGGCGCGGACCCTATGGCGAAGCCGCTGCAAGGCCTTCTGAAAGGCGGGCGTGGGATTGGCGTAAGCGAGAAAGGCGACGTATCCCCCGGGCCGGGCCTGCGCGGCGTGGGCGCGCAGAATGTCCGCGGGCGATTTGCCTGTGCCTTCCGCTGCCCAGACGGCGAGGCCGTCCTCTTGCCCCAGGGGCGGCTGTTGCGGCAGGCGGCCGTCGGCCGCGAATTGCTCCAGAACCTTGGCGGTGTTGGCCTTGCTTTCCGCCACGTTGGGCTCGTCGAAGGGGTTCACGCCCAGGACGGCTCCGGCCACGGCCGTGGCCGTTTCCCAGCGGAAAAATTCCTGGGCGAGGTCGTAGGCGTCGTTGAGCACGATCTGGATGACAGGGTGGCCGGCCTCCTCCAAAGCCCGCAATTTCTCCTCCAGTCCGGCGTCGGCCGAGGACGAGAGTTTGAGGTGCGCGAAGACGCGGTCGGCGCCGTAGGCTTCCGGGCCGGCCGGCTCCTCGCCGTCCACGGGCACGATGCCCTTGCCTTCCTTGCCGGTGCTCTCGGCGATGAGCTGCTCGAGCCAAAGGCCCAGGGAGGCAATTTCCGGCGAAAGGAAAAACGTAAGCTTGTCGCGGCCGGCGGCGGCCAGTGCCCCGAGGGCGGCGCCCAACTCCACGCCGGGATTGTCCCGCGCGGGCACGCAGGAGGCGCAGCCGGTGGCCATGCGGTCGGCGCGGTCCAGCAGGGCGCGGACGTCCAAACCCAGAAGGGCCGCCGGCACCAGGCCGAAATAGGTGAGGGCCGAGTAGCGGCCGCCCACATCGGCCGGAGACGAGAAGACCTTGCGGAAGCGCTTCTCGTGGGCCAGCTTTTCCAAAACCGTTCCGGGGTCGGTGATGGCGGCGAAGTTTTCCCCCGCCTTGTCCTTTTTGACGGCCTGCATTTTGGCGTAAAAGTAACGGAACAGGGACAAGACCTCGATGGTGCCGCCGGACTTGCTGGAAACCAGGAACAGCGTGCGCGGCAGGTCCACGGACTTCTCGACCGAAAGGACCCAGCCGGGATCGGTGGTGTCGAGGACGTGGAGGGCCAGGCCGTCCTTTTGCCGGCCGAAGGTCTGCTTCAAAACTTCGGCGCAGAGGCTGGAGCCGCCCATGCCCAAAAGCACGGCGTGGCTGAAGCCGGCCTTGCGGAGGTCGGCCGCGAAAGCGGTGAGGCTGGCGGCGTGCTCGGACATGGCGGCGGGCGCGTCCAGCCAGCCCAGCCGGTTGCGGATGGCGGCGGCGTCGCCCTTCCAAAGGGAGGCGTCCCGGGACCACAGCCGCTCGGCCGCCTTCTCTTTTTCCAACTTTTCCAAGGCGGACTTGACGGCGGCCTCGTGACGGCCGAGCCTCAGGGACTGGCGCGCCAATTGGCCGGCCAAGAGCATCTCCTTCTTGGCCGTGAGGCACTGCATGAGCTTTTCGAAAGAATCGGAGAAGGACTTCAGGCCCTCCTGCTCCAGCTGGACGGTGATCTTTTTTAAATCGATGCCGGTCCCTTTGAGCTTCTCCAGGGCCTCGCGGGCCGCCGGCAGATTTTCCTCCAGGGAGGCCCGGGGCTTGCCGTGGTCGCGGAAGGCCGAAATGGTGGCCGGCGGCATGGTGTTGACGGTGTCGGTCCCGATGAGCTCCTCGATGTAAAGCACGTCGGAATAGTTGGGGTTCTTCGTGCCCGTGCTGGCCCAGAGCGGACGTTGGACGCGGGCGCCCTTCTTGCGCAGGGTTTCGAAACGGGGGCTGGTGAAAATCTTCTTGTAGGCCTGGTAGGCCATCTTGGCGTTCGCGACGGCGATCTTCCCCAGCAGCTCGAGCAGGAGGTCCTTCTCCTTGGGGTTTTGCGAGGATTGGATGCGGTCCTGAAGGAGCTTGTCCACGGAGGAGTCGATGCGGCTGACGAAGAAGCTGGCCACGGAGGCCACGCGGTCCACGGGCTCGCCGTCCTTGGCGCGCTTTTCCAGCGCTGAAATGTAGGCGTCCATGACCTGCTCGTAGCGCTCGATGGAAAAAATGAGGGTGATGTTGATGTTGATCCCCTCGGCCAGGCATTTCTCGATGGCGGGCAGGCCTTCCTTGGTGGCGGGGATCTTCACCATGAGGTTCGGGCGGTTGACGAGCTTCCAGAGGCGGCGGGCCTCGGAGACGGTTTTTTCGGTGTCGCGGCCGTATTGGGGGGCGACCTCGATGGACACGAAGCCGTCGGCGCCGCCGGTCTCGTCGTAGAGGGGGCGGAAGAGGTCGGACGCCATTTGGATGTCCTTCACGGACAGGGCGTCGAAAATGTCGGGCACGGATTTCTTTTTGGCCACCAGCTCGCGGATGGCGTCGTCGTAATCGGTGCTGGCGGATATGGCTTTTTCAAAAATGGTGGGGTTGGACGTGACGCCGCGCAGGCCGTCCTCCACGATCATCTTCTTCAGCTCCCCGGACTGGATGAGGCCGCGGCGGATGTTGTCGTACCAAAAGCTTTGACCGAATTTTTGCAGTTCAACCAATGGGTTCATAGACCGGCTCCCTCAAGGATTTTGGAGGCGTGAATTGTGAACGGTGAGCAGTGAATGGAAAATCGCAACGACGATTCACGATTCACCGTTCACGCCTTTTCTAAGACGGACAACGTTTTGCTTGCCACGTTTTCGGCGCTGAAGCCCAGCTTTTGCAGGACGACTTCGCCGGGGGCCGAGGCGCCGAAACGGTCCAGCGCCACGACGGCGCCCTTCAGCCCGACGTATTTGTGCCAGCCCAGGGGCGAGGCGGCCTCCACGGCGACGCGCGCCGTGACGGAGGCGGGCAGGACCTCCTCCTTATAGGAAGCGGACTGGGCCTCGAAGAGTTCCCAACAGGGCATGCTGACCACCCGGGCGGGAACGCCTTTTTCCGCAAGCTTCGCCTGCGCCGCCAGGGCGACGTGGACCTCGGAGCCGGTGGCCATGAGGATGGCGCGGAATCCCGGCGCGTCGGCCAGAGTGTAAGCCCCTTTGAGAAGTCCGTCGGCGGGCGCGTGTTTCGCGCGGTCCAGAACGGGAAGTTTCTGGCGCGTGAGGGCCAGCACCGTGGGGGCGCGGCGGCGCTCCAGGGCCGCCCGCCAGGCCATGGCCGTTTCGTTGGCGTCGGCGGGACGGATCACGGCCATGTGGGGCACCGCCCGCAGGGAGGCCAACTGCTCAATGGGCTGGTGCGTGGGTCCGTCCTCGCCCAGGCCCACGCTGTCGTGGGTCATGACGTAAATGACTCCCAGCTCGGACAAGGCGGCCAGGCGCATGGCCGGCTTCATGTAATCCGTGAAGATGAGGAACGTGCCGCCGTAAGGGATGAGGCGGCCGCTGAGGGCCATGCCGTTCAGGACGGCGCCCATGCCGTGTTCCCTCACCCCGAAATGCATGTTGCGGCCGGCCGGTTCGGCGGCGCTGAAGCCTTTTTCCCCCTTGATGAGGGTGTCGTTGGAGGGCGCCAGGTCGGCCGAGCCGCCCATGAGCGCCGGGACGACGGGGGCCAGGGCGTTGATGACTTTCCCCGACGCTTGGCGCGTGGCGAGGCTTTCCCCCGCCTTGAAGACGGGGAGGCTTTTCTCCCACCCTTCCGGGAGAGGGCTCTTTTCCAGACGCGCCCACTCGGCCGCCAGGTCGGGATGGGCCTTGCGGTAGCCTTCGAACAGGGCCTGCCATTTTTTTTGCGCGGCCGCGCCCGTCTCCACCTGCTCGCGGAAAACGGCCAGGGCCTCGGGCGGCACGTGGAAGGCGGGCTCGCGGGGCCAGCCCAGGGCGTCCTTCGTCAAAAGCGTTTCTTCGGGCCCCAGGGGCGCGCCGTGGGCGTCGGCCTTGTCCTGCTTGTTGGGGCTGCCGTAGCCGATGTGCGTGCGCACGATCATCAGGCTGGGCCGTTCCGTCTGGGAAAGGATGCTTTTGTAGGCTTCCTGCAGGCCCGTGAGGTCGTTGGCGTCGCCCACCTTCACCACCTGCCAGCCGTAGGCCTCGAAGCGCTTGCCCACGTCCTCGGAAAAAGCCAGGGCCGTGTCGCCCTCGATGGTGATGCGGTTGTCCAAATAAATGTATTTCAACTTGCCGAGCTTGAGGTGGCCCGCCAGGGAGGCGGCTTCGCTGGCCACGCCTTCCATGATGTCGCCGTCGCTCACGAAGGCGTAGATGAAATGGTCCACGACGGGAAAGCCCGGCCGGTTGAAGCGCGCCGCCAAGGCCCGCTCGGCCACGGCCATGCCCACGCCGTTGCCGAACCCCTGCCCCAGCGGGCCGGTGGTGGTCTCCACGCCCGGCGCCACGCCGTATTCCGGATGGCCCGGCGTCTTGCTTCCCCACTGGCGGAAGTTTTTCAGATCGTCCAGGGACAAATCGTAGCCCGTCAGGTGCAGGAGGCCGTAGAGGAGCATGGACGCGTGGCCGGCGGAGAGAACGAAGCGGTCGCGGTTGGGCCAGGCGGGATCTTTGGGGTTGTGTTTGAGGAACTGCGTCCACAGGACGTAGGCCAGGGGCGCCGCTTCCATGGGCGTCCCCGGATGGCCGGAGTTGGCCTTCTCCACCGCGTCCACGGCCAGGAAGCGGATGGTGTTGACGCAGAGGGCGTCCCGGGGGGCCATGGGCCGGCTGGTCAGTTCTTCTTTAAGGGCTTCGGTCTTGGACATGGGTTTTCCTTACGATACAAAATATTCCATGCGCGTTCCACGGTCGGCCGGCGCGTGATATCCGTCGGAAACTCGTCTTCGAGAGCGGCGGGAAAAAAGAGGCCGGCGGCGTTGCCGGTCCCGCATTGTAGCAAATGCGGAGGGGCGTCAGCCGGCGGCGGCGGGAACGGACGCAGCGGCGGCGGGCGCCTCCGGGTCCCCGGCCAGCGGGAGACGGATGAAAAACTCCGCGCCCTTGCCCCGCCGGGACTCCACCCAGATCCGGCCGTTGTGGGCCTCCACGGCCAGCTTGCAGAAGGTGAGGCCGAGGCCCACGCCCACGCGATGGCGCCGGTTCTTGGCCTCCGCCTGGCCGAACTTGTCGAAAATCTTGTCCAGGAATTCGGGCGGGATCCCCTCGCCGCTGTCGCGCACGCTCAAGACCACGGCGTCGCCCTCGTCGGCCAGGGCCGCGCGGATGGAAATTTCCGCGCCCTGGGAGGTGTGCTTCAAGGCGTTGCTGAGCAGGTTCCCCAAGGTGCGGTAAATCAGGTCGCGGTCGGCCCAGACCTTGGGCAGGTCCTTGGGCACCTCCACGCTCACCACCTTGCCTTCGCGGCGGATGTTGGCCTCCAGGTCGTCCACGCATTCGGCGGCCAGCTCCAAGAGGGAGAACCGCTCCCGGTGGAGCTCCAGCTTGCCTTCCTCCATTTTTGCCGCGTCCAAGAGCGTCTGGATCATGCGGAGCAGGTCCTTGCCGGACTTCGTGCCCAGGGACAGCATCTTTTTCTGGTCGGGAGTGAGGGGGCCGGCGGCGCCGGTGGAGAGGTAGTCCATGGAGCCCAGCAGGCCGGTGAGCGGGCTCTTGAGGTCGTGGACGATCATGTGGGTCAGGTCGCGCTTGGACTGTTCCAAGGCGGAGAGCGAGTCGGCCATGGCGTTGAACTCCTCGGCCAAGCGCTGGAGCTCGTCGCCGGTGCGGATGTCCAGGCGCAGCGCCAGGTCCCCGCGGCCTATGCGCTGGGCGCCTTCCTGCAATTCATTCAAGGGCTCGAGAATGCGCCGCACCAGGGACAGACCGGCCAGGGCGAAGAGCACGCCGAAAGCCGCCGCCGCGGCCGCCGCCCGCCGGCCCATGGCGGCCACGGGCGCCAGGGCTTCCTTCAGCGGCGTCTGCACCACGACGCCCCAGCCCAGGTCTTCGATGCGGTGGTGCACGGCCAGCGTTTTCTCGCCGTCGTCTCCCTCGTGCGTGTGGTAGCGGCCGCCGGAGCCCAGGGTCTCCTCCTGGCCGCTCAGAAATTCCTTCACCACGGAGCGGCCGGCCGCGTTCTCGTGGGCCAGGACCCGCTCGCGCTGGGGGTGGGCCAGCAGGGCGCCTTGGCCGTCCACCACGTAGGCGTAGCCGGTCTTGCCCACGGCCACTTCCGACACGAGATCCCACATCCCGTGCAGGGACAGCCGGGCCAAAAGCGCGGAGCCGCGGCCGTTCAGCGGCACGGACACGAACATTTGAGGGATGCGCTCCCGCTCGGTGAAGAAGATGTTGCCCACGTAGGAGCGGCCGCGGCGCGGGACGGCGTGCTCCTTTCTCCCGCCTCGGTGCACCAGGGAATTCGCCCGCACGATGGCGCTGCCCTTCCGCGCCGCCTTGACGGTCTCGCGGCCGTTGGGCGCCAGCACCGCGCATTCCATGAGTTCGGGATTGTTGGCGAGGATCTGGCGGAGGACGGGGAATTGCTGGGCGGGCGTCGCGGAGGCGAAGGATTCCTGGGAGGCGGCGTTCAGCAGGGTTTTCCGCACGTGGCCCACGTGGACGGACACGCGGTCGCCCACCCGCCGCGAGAGCTCCCTTTGTTCCCGCAGGATGGACTCCACCAGCGACCGCCGGGCCGTGCGCATGACCGCCCAGCCCGTGATGAGGACCGGAAGGAGCAGAGCCGCCGCGAAGAAGCCGAGGAGCCGCGCCCGGAGGCCGGCGCGCGCCTTGAGGAGCGACCAAAGGCCCAGGATCTTCATGGGGAAACAAAAAAGGCGACGGCCTGGACCGAATCCAGGGTCGCCCCCGCGGAATGCCGGACGGCTCGAAGCGTCAAAGTAATTTCATTTTAACACCATCTCTCCCGTCCGTCAAATGCAAAGAAATCATGGCGGAGGAGCCCGCTTCGGGGTTAAGATGGTCTGAGGCCCCTGGCGGGCCGAGGAGGACGCATGGAAAGCAAAGAGGGCAAAGGACGCAACGGAGGAAAAGAAGGAGCCGGCCGCGGGGGTTGCTGCGGCTGCTGCGGGGGGGGCCGCTGGGCGGCGGCGCTGTTCGTCCTTCTGCTGGGCGCTTTCGCCGGCTATTTGATCGGACGTTGCTCGGGCTACAAGGGGCTCTGCTCCAAAAAATCCGCGGCCCCCGTCTCGTGCCACGTGGAGGCCCCCGCGGGTTCCGTCGCGCCTTAGACCCGTCCTTTAAACGAAAACCCGGGTCCGCGCGGGCCCGGGTCTCTTCTCCTGCCGACCGGCGGCGGGATCGTCAGTTTCCGTCCGGCGACGGCCGCGGCGCCAGCGTGAAGTAGAAGACGGCCCCTTTGCCGACGGCGGCCTCGGGCCAGACGCGCCCGCCGTGGCGGCGGATCACGCGATCCACCGTGGCCAGGCCCACGCCGGAGCCTTCGAATTCCTGCTTGGAATGCAGGCGCTGGAAGGGGTTGAAAAGCTTCCCCGCGTAGGCCATGTCGAAGCCGGCGCCGTTGTCCCGGACAAAAAAAATTTCCTGTTTCCCCCCTCCGTCCGAGCCCGGCGTGGCCGGGGCGCGGCCGAACTCGATGCGCGCGGCGGGCGTCTTCGAGGTGTACTTCCAGGCGTTCTCCAGCAGGTTTTGCAAGGCCACGCGCAGGAGGCCCCGGTCGCCCCAGGCCGTCAAGCCGTCGGCGACCACGGTCTCGACCTTCCGCGCCGGCTCCGCCCGCCGCAGGTCCTCCAGGACGCCGCGCGCCACCTCGGTCAATGACACCTCCTCGTCCTTCACCTCCTGCCGCGACACCCGCGAGAGGCTTAAAATGTCGTCGATCATCTCCGACATGAGCTTGGCGGAGAAGCGCACGCGGCTCAAGTGCTTCCGGCCCGTGTCGTCGAGCTGTCCGGCGCACTCCTCCTCCAGCGCGGCGGCGAAACCGTCCACGCTGCGCAGAGGCGCCCGCAAGTCGTGCGAAACCGTGTAGGAGAACGCCTCGAGGTCGCGGTTGGCAGTTTCCAGCTCCGACGTGCGGTCGCGCACGCGGTTCTCCAAATCCCGATAAAGCTCCACGTTCTCCATGGCCACCGAGGCGCTGTCGGCCAGGGCTTGGAGCAAACGAACTTCCTCCGCCGTGGCCAGGCGGCGCTCCGCCCAATAATTGCCGATGGCGCCGATGGGCGCGATGGTGCGGATGGGGACCATGACCAAACTTTTGACGAAGGTGGGCCGGTAGGCGTCGGCGGGAACGCGCGGGTCGGCGTAGATGTCTTCGATGACGGCGGCCTGGCGGTTGAGCATGGCCCAGCCGCTGATGCAGGTCTCCATGGGGAAGCGGCAGCCCTTCCACAGCGGGGCGATGGCGTCCTCGTCGGCGTAGTAGCACTTGTCGCCGTCGCGCAGGACGAACGTGGCGCCGGCGGCGCCGGTGATCTCGCGGGCGGCCCGCCGCACCACGGCCATGACCGACGCCAAGTCCCGCGCCAGGGAAAGCTCCTGGATGGCGGTCACAAGGCGCTCCATGCCCCCCTCGCGACCGCCGGCGGCGCCTCGCGCGGACATCCGCCGGACCGTGGGCGCCAGGTTCCAAAGCTGGCTCTTCAAAATATAGTCGGCGCCGGGGACCGAGCGAAGGCGTCCCACGAATCCCGCGTCGACCTCGTCGGCCACGAGCAGGAAAGGAATTTTGGATTTCAGGGCCAGGTCCAGGGCCGCAAACTCGCCGGGTTTGGCGGCGCTGTCCATGCAGAGGACCGCGTCAAAGCCGCCCTTGGCGAGCCGCGCCTCGTAATCCGTTAAAGCCGTGACCAGTTGGGTGTCGGAGGGAACGCCCTCTCTCTCCAGAAGGCGGCTGAGAGTTTTCCCTTGGCCGGCGTCCTGGGAAAGGAGGAGAATGCGCAGGGGGCTTCCCATAAGGAAATAATACCCCGCCGAGGGAGCGTTTTCAAGCGCCCTTTCGGATATCGCGGGACCCCGGACATGCTCTACGGCAGAAAGATAGGAAGGACAGAAAATCGACCCGCAAAAAAAACGGGGACGGGAGGCCTGGGCCCCCGTCCCCGTTTCTGGAAAACCGCGCCTTATTTCGACGTGTAGCTTTTCCCCGTCTTCTTTTCGATCACGGACTGCGCCGCGGCGAAACGCGCCACCGGCACCCGGTAAGGGCTGGCCGACACGTAGTTCAGCCCCGTGCGGTGGCAGAACTTCACGCTGGCGGGGTCGCCGCCGTGCTCGCCGCAGATGCCGCACTTCAGGTCCTTGCGGACCTTGCGGCCTTCCTTCACGGCCAACTCCATCAGGCGGCCCACGCCGGTCTGGTCCAAGGTCTGGAACGGATCGTCCTTGAAGATTTTCTTGTCCAGGTAGACCTTGGTGAACTTGCCGGCGTCGTCGCGGGAGAAGCCCAGGGCCATCTGGGTGAGGTCGTTGGTGCCGAAGGAGAAGAACTCGGCCTCGGCGGCGATCTCCCCGGCGGTGAGGGCGGCGCGGGGCACCTCGATCATGGTGCCCAGAAGGTACTTCACCTTCACGCCGGTCTGCTCCTTCACCTCCGCCTCCACGCGGCGGACGATGGCGGCCTGGTCCTGGAACTCCTTCACGTTCCCGATGAGCGGGATCATGATTTCCGGGAGCACGTTGACGCCTTCCTTCTTGAGCTCGGCGGCGGCCAGCAGGATGGCGCGGGCCTGCATCTCCGTGATTTCGGGATAGGTGATGCCCAGCCGGCAGCCGCGGTGGCCCAGCATGGGGTTGAACTCGTGCAGGTCGCGGGTCTTGGACATGATCTTTTCGGCGGAGATGCCGATCTTTTTGGAAAGCTCCTCGGCGTCCTCGCGGGTCTTGGGCAGGAACTCGTGCAGGGGCGGATCCAGGGTCCGGATGGTGACGCCGAAGCCTTTCATCTCCTTCAGGAGGCCCTTGAAGTCCTCTTTTTGGAAAGGCAGAAGTTTGTCCAGGGCGGCGCGGCGGGCCTGCTCGGTGTCGGCCAGGATCATCTCCTGCATGTAAGGCAGGCGCTCGGGGGCGAAGAACATGTGCTCCGTGCGGCAGAGGCCGATGCCTTCGGCGCCCAGGGCGCGGGCCATGATGGCGTCGCGCGGGACGTCGGCGTTGGCCCGCACGCCGATGGTGCGGTATTCGTCGGCCCACTTCATGATGGTCTCGAAGGTGGCGAAGAGGGGCGCGTCTTTTTTGTCCAGCTCGCCCCGGAGCACGCGGACCACTTCCGACGGCAGCGTGGGCACCTGCCCGGAGATGACCTCGCCGGTGAAGCCGTCGATGGAGATGTAATCCCCCTCCTTCAGGTTCTGGCCGTCCACGGCCAGGGTGCCGGCGTGCTCGTCGATCTTAAGCTCGCCGCAGCCCACCACGCAGGGCTTGCCCATGCCGCGGGCCACCACGGCCGCGTGGCTGGTGCGGCCGCCGATGGCCGTGAGGATGCCCTCGGCCACCACCATGCCTTCAATGTCGTCGGGGTTCGTCTCGGGGCGGACCAGAACGACGGCTCCGCCGGAAGCCATTTCCACCGCTCGCTCCGCGGTGAAGGCCACACGGCCCGTGGCCGCGCCGGGGCCGGCGTCGATGCCTTTGGCGAGAAGCCGGCCGGACTTCACGGCGCCGCCCTTTTCCTTGGCGTCGAAAACCGGCGCCAGGAGCTGGGCCAGCTGGTCCGGCTCCACGCGCAGGATGGCCTCTTCCTTGCTGATCAATTTTTCCTTCACCATCTCCACCGCGGCGCGGACGGCGGCGATGCCCGTGCGCTTGCCCGTGCGCGTCTGCAGCATGAAGAGCTTGCCGCGCTCGATGGTGAACTCGAAGTCCTGCATGTCGCGGTAATGCTTCTCCAGCTTGGTGGTGATGTCCCGCAGCTGTTTGTAGACGACGGGCATGTCGTTGTCCAGCTCCTTGATGGGCTTGGGTGTGCGGATGCCGGCCACCACGTCCTCGCCCTGGGCGTTGGTTAGGTACTCGCCGAAGAATTCCTTCTCGCCCGAGGAAGGGTTGCGGGTGAAGCCCACGCCGGTTCCGGAGTCGCCGCCCATGTTGCCGAACACCATGGCCTGCACGTTGACGGCCGTGCCGATGTCGTCGGGAATCTTGTTCAGGCGGCGGTAGGAGATGGCGCGGGTGTTGTTCCAGCTGCGGAACACGGCGTCGCGGGCCTCCTGGAGCTGCTTCCAGGGATCCTGCGGGAACTCCGTGCCGGTTTTTTCCTTGATCAAATCCTTGTAAAGCTCCACGACCTGGCGCAGGTCCTGGGTGTTCAGGTCCGTGTCGGCCTTCACGCCTTTCTTATGCTTCACCTTCTCCAGCTCGCGCTCGAACTCGTTCTTCTCCACTTCCATGACCACGCCGCCGAACATTTGGATGAAGCGGCGGTAGGCGTCCCAGGCGAAGCGCTCGTTGCCCGTCTTGGCGGCCAGGCCGTCCACGGCCTGGTCGTTCAAGCCCAGGTTCAAAATGGTGTCCATCATGCCGGGCATGGAGAACTTGGCGCCGGAGCGGACGGAAACCAGGAGCGGGTCGGCCGGGTCGCCGAAGCGCTTGCCCAGGGACTTCTCGAGCTTCCCCATGGCTTCCTTGAACTGCGCGGCCAGCTCCTTGGGCAGCTTGCGGCCGTTGGCGTAGTAGTAGCGGCAGACGTCGGTGGTGATGGTGAGGCCCGGCGGCACGGGAACCCCGGCCTTGGACATTTCCGCCAAGCCGGCGCCTTTGCCGCCCAGCAGGTCCTTCTGAGTTCCGTTGCCTTCCGCCTTGCCGTTGCCGAAAAAGTAAACGTATTTCTTTGCCATGTTTTGCCTTGCTCCTTCTTTTCCTTAAGTTGGGGGACGTGCGTGCGGGACGGCCTGGGGCACGAACCTAAAAGAGATCGGCCCGAGTTTATCACACCCGGAGGGAACCGTCAACGGACCGATATCGGCCACGGACCATTCTAAAAATCGGTTAAAACGTAGCACACAATCAACTTGAGGACGAAACCTCAGCTATCACTCCGAGACTGCGACCCTGGGTGGGCCGGGCTTGGCCGCCGCCGTGGCGTTAAAACTGGGGACCAAAGGCGTAGCCCGAAAGCTAAAGTGGTTGGCTGCTTGAGAGAGGGATTTTAGAGTTTTACCGCAAACGAGACAATGTGCGCCTCTCCCAATTCGCCCACGGAAGAAACAGCGTAATCAAGCTCCCAGAGGGCGAATTTGAGACCGAACCCCATCGAAAGACTGGCCGCCGGCCCGGGACGCGAAGAGTTCCTCCCGGGTAAAACGGGAGATAGTTGAGCGTCCGAGGATCGGGATAGATAGCCGGTTCTCAGAACCGTACGGCCGAAGATATTTTGTTCCGCGCCGACACCCAGCGACCCCGCTCCATCATAAAGGGAGCGCCGCCAGTCCGCTCCCAAGCGCAAACCCAGCGGCGTCGCATAGGTGATCCCTGAAGAAACCGTCAGGGGCAGACGGTACGTTTGTTGCAGGAATTTCATCCGGGGGCCCAGGTCGCGCGCTGCGAACCCGACGGTTATTCGGCGGCCCCATTCGGACCGCCATCCAGCGTCAGCGGCCCATCCCGAGGCCGTTACGCCCGCGATGCGCTGCTGGATGGCCTTGATCCCGAGTCCATAGGAGGATCGAGAGGAGAGATCACCGCTCCAAGCAAAACCGGCGGCCGCGTCTTGCGCTTGAAAGGTCCCGATGTATTCTCTTTTTTCCCCCCGGGATTCCAGTCTGTCATGGGAAAGATAGACAGCGCCCGCGGACAAGGTCCCCGACGGCAAGGGGTGAGCGTACACCAAGTGGTCGCAACGGACATCTTCGATCCATTGCGCATGAGCGGCCATGAATTGCCGACGATCCAAACGGGCAAGCCCCGCTGGATTCCAGAAATGGGCCGCGGCGTCGTCCGCCCCGGCCGTGAAAACGGAACCCATGCCCGCCGCCCGCGCCCCCGCGCCGATTTTCAGGAACGAAGCTCCGACATTTTCAGCGGCCAGGGGGATAGCCCGCAAGAGAATGAAGCCGAGAAGCACCCGCCGCAGCGACCGGCTCATCATTTTATGACTCCTAACTTAATGACCGCCCTTAAATCCTCATGGCCTTCCTTGTGGGCGCGGACGCCGCAGATGTAGACGCCGGAGGCGTGATGGGAAATGTTCCATTCGTATTCGAAGGCGTATTGCGGCCCCTGCCCGTCGTCTACAATGACCGGCGGCCCGGACACCCGAGCTTCATGGATCAAGAGGCCCGCTAAGTCGTATATGCGGATTTCCACACCGTCAGCCACCCCGGTTTCCACGTGGATGACGGGCCGGCGTCTTCCTTTGACCGGGTTCGGGAAAGCGTAAACTTCGCCCAAGCGAAAAGCAGGGTCCGGACCCGACGGAGCAGGGCGGGCGATGGACGCCGCCGACGGCGCCGCCGCGGTTTGAGGAGCGGATGTGTCCGCGGGAGCGTCGAAAACATGCAACGTATCCCGCTTCATGTCCGTAACGTGCAGACGGCCGTCGGGGCCCAGCGCCACCCCCACAGGTTCGCCCGTGTTGAGAAGGCCGACAAGCCCTTTCGTTCCCAGAGGCAACGTTAAAACGGGATTCAAGCCAGGGTCCAGTTTTTGAACCCGCACGTTGCCCATGTCCGCCACGACGACGTAGCCCTGTGCATTAACGTCGATTCCTCTGGGATCCTGATAAGAACCTGAACCGGCGCCGCCGGAAACGGCCAGCAACTGGCCGGCAGGGGATAAGCGCAGTACCCGATGATACCGGCTGTCCGTGATCCATAAAGACGCGGCGTCGGCGGCTACGCCCCAGGGTCTGGACGGATCGGACGGCGAAGCCGGGGATGCGAGGCTTCCGACATTCAGCGTCGCCAGAAACTGCCCCGCGCTTGTAAATTTCTGCAGCCGCGCGTTGCCATGGTCAGCCACGTAAATGTTGCCTTCCCCGTCCAACGCCACACCTGTGGGCTCGTTGAATTCGCCCGGCCCTGCGCCGGCCGCCGGCCACCCCAGAAGGCCCGTCTTGCCCAAGACAAAAAGTTTTTGCCCCTGGGGCCCGAGCTTGAGGACCTGATGGTTCGCTCGATCCGCCACGTAAATGTTCCCCCCCGCATCCACGGCCAGGCCAGACGGCTCGCCCAAGTTCAAAACAGGATCATCGAAGGTGGCCAGCAAGACGCCTGACGGACTGAACTTACGGATGCCGGGTTTGGCCAGGAGCAACATGCCTTTCTCTCCCACGTAAATATTTCCTGCCGAATCCACGGCCACTCCCTGGGGGTCTTTGAGCTCGAAATTCACAGGCTCGTTTTTCCCGATGCCCAACGACTTGATTGGCGGACCGATGAAAATGTTCATCTGAAGGGCTGCCGTGTTCTCTACTATGTCTTGCGCCTCGACCCGTAAGGTATGCCATCCCGTTCGGCCGGTCGCGTCCCATGCCGCTAGGGCTCCGGAAACGACGGCGTGGGTGGAGGACGCGATCTCGGTAAAAGGCCCGGCGCTGTGCAGAACACGGCCTGCGGCCGTTGCGAAAGAAACGGTGTAGCGGGCGAAATGGGGGTCTGAGGCGGACCCGAGTATCGGGATCGTCCCCGACGAAAAAACCAGGCAAACGCCCGCGTTGCTTGTGGACGGGGAAACCAAAACAAGGGCCGGGGGAGTTGCGTCCAATTCCAACGTTTCGGTTTGAACCGGCTCGGCATGGCCCACGCGGTCTTCGCTGTAGAACGCGACGGTTTGGAGGCCGGAGGGTCCCGGCAGAGTGAATGGCCCGCCGTAAAGAGCAAAAGGGCCGGCACCCAAACGATAACGGCTCGCCGCCACGCCGGAAGCCGCGCCGTTGACCACCGGGTCCGAAGACGTCAGGGAAAGGGGCGTTTGCGGACCGATTAACAAGGGCGCGCCGGGCCGGATGGTCTTAGGGAACCCCACGGCCAGCCCCGTCGCCGGCGGAGTCGCGTCCACCGCCACGGCCATTTCTTGTACGGCCTCGATGTTGTCCACCCGATCGCGGCTGTAAAACCGCAAGGCATGAACGCCCTCCGCCAACAGGAAACCCGTGGTGAAGTCCTGCAGGGGACCCGCGTTCACCTGAACGAGCGAAGCCGCCACGCCGCTGGCCGTGCCGGAACTCACAGGGTCAACAGCCTCCAATCCGATCAGCGTGTTTTCGGCCGCGAACCACAACGGTCCCGCGTCGTGGCTGGGGCCGGTCAGAACAAGAGACGTTTGGGGCGCCGTGCCGTCGGCGCGTAGCTCGGAGAGACGGTCCGGTTCCCGGTTGGCGACGTTGTCCTCGCTTCGGAATTCCAGGATGTGGACACCCTCGGACAAGGTAAAGGAAGATGAATAGGTTTCGAAAGCGCCGCCGTTCAAACGGAGTTCCGCCCGCGCGGCCCCGGAAGCGGCGCCGTTCACCAATGGATCGGAGGTCTTCAACGCCAGAACGGTGCGCGTGGATACATACGTGTCCAGGCCGGCCACGGCCCGGGGACCTTCCACCACCAAATCGGTGGCCGGCGGCGTGGCGTCCAAGACAACGGCCGCCGCGGCCGGCGCGCCGGCGTTGTCCACCCGGTCCTCGCCGTAATACGCAATGGTCCGGCCGCCCTCCGGCACGTCGAGCGTGAATGTTCCTTGATAAATCTCAAAAGGAGCGGAGACGTCCGGTCCCGATCGGAAGAAGATATCCCTCGCGCCGGACGATACGCCGTCCATCGAAAGATCGTCCGCGGAAAGAGAAAAAGGAGTGCGCCGGCTCACGTAGAGATCGCCGGCGCTCATATGCTGAGGCTCTCCAATGCCGAGGGACACCGCCGGCGGGACCGCGTCCACATGGAAAACGGCGGATCTCACCGGCTCCGCGTTGCCGGCGCGGTCGAAACTCTGGTATTCCACCACACGAACGCCTTGAGCCAGGGTAAAAGAGGCCGCGTACACCGTAAAGCTCCCGCCGTCTACCCTGTATTCGGTCCGCGCCACGCCGGACGGGACGTTGCCTTCATCCGTCGCCGTCAAAGACACCGCCGTTGCGCCCGAAAGGAACGTCTTATCCCCTTCGACGAACACGGACCCGGCCAAGACGATTTCCGTGATGGGCGGCTCTCGATCGGAGATCAAATAGGCCGCCGCCATGTTGGATGGTCCGGACAGATTTCCGGCATCGTCCTCCGTCCTCAGCAGAAAATAATGGGTGGCGTCGTAGGCTAGCCCGTTGAAAACGTAAGAAGCCGGGGTTGCGGCCGGCGCGGACGCCGTCAGCACTGTATACGCGTTCTCATCCACAGGCAACGTTGTGGACGAAAAAACGCGATAGGAGCCTGAAAGATTCCCGTCCCACTCATCGTCGCCGGGAGCGGTCCACGACAGCCGGATTTCGCCGTTCAGATGATCGGGCGAAGCGGCCAGGTCCGTCACGTCTCCGGGCGGAATCCTGTCCACGGTGAATGCGGCCGTGGCCACGGTCACATGGCCGGCGCGGTCCACCAGGCGCGTTTCCACCGAAACTCGGCCCTGGGGCGTGGCGGTTGTGACATGGAAGCGATAGAGGAACGACGTCTCTTCACCGGACAACTCCTCCAGACGCAGTCCTTCAACATACACTTCGGGCGATGCGGTCAGCGCTTCCGAAACATCAAGGCGCAGGGTCGCCGGACCCAGAGGCGCCGGCGATGGATCAACGGAAAACCCCGTCAACGCGGGCGCCGTTCGGTCCACCGTCACCGAAATCGTGGCCGTGGCTGCCTCCAGCGCGGTGTTGTAGGCGGTGAGACGGAGAAGCGCCGGCCCTTCGGGGAACGCGGAGGTCTCCCACGCGGCCAGGGGCCCATCCACGACGGGAGCGGTCGAGCGCGCGACTTCCGTGAAGACAGGCGGAGCCGAGCCCGCAGAGGCTTCCACAACATACTCATGAAACAGCTCGGCCGCGGCCGTGCCGCGGACCGTCGCCGCGCCGGCCAAAACATCCCCCTCGGCGGGAGAAGTGATTTCGGCCACAGGCGGCGGATTGCCAACCAGGACCGAGACAGCGGGGGAATGGGGGCTTGAATTCCCAACGCGGTCCACGGCCGCCAGGGAGTAGTGAAAGCGGGCGCGGGGAAGACCGGCGTCCGTGAAGGAGGTTCGCGATGGAGACACCGTTGAGATCACCACCCCGTCCCGAAAGACGAGGTATCCGGCGACATCCTCCTCCAGGCTCGCCGCCCAAGTCAGGGCCGCCGCGTCGCCGGAAAGTCTGACGGCGAAGCCCACGGGCGCCGCCGGGGGATCGTTGTCCACCCGCACGGTCCAGACGCGAGCCGCCTCCACGTTGCCCACGGCGTCTTCGCCGAAGTGCGCCAGGGTGTGAGTTCCCTCCGAAAAGCGGAAGGTCCGCGTGGCCGGCGCCGCCTCGTAGGCCGACCCATCCACCCGGGCCAAAATCCTCTCCACGCCCGCGTGTTCGTCCCAAGCCGCCAAGCTGAGCACGCTTCGGGACGACACAACGACTTCATTGCGCTCGGGCATGAAATGTCCCGCATCGGCGGACAGATCCGTCACGGGCGGCGTGGTGTCCACGTAAACTGAAAATTCGATCAAGGGCGCGCGGTTCCCCACGTGGTCCACCGCCGTGTGCCGCAGCGCGTGCGGACCGCCCGAAGCAAAGGCCGCCGGCTGGTGGGCGTACACGCGCAGGCCGCTTCCGTCCGTTTCGTATTCGATCTGCCGGAGGCCCACGCCCGCGTCCGTGCCCGACAGCGAATAGGTATTGGCCAGGGCCGCGAAGGTCTGGGTTCCCCGCGCCACCAGCGGTCCCGACGCCTTCACGGTCACAACCGGCGCCCGGGCGTCCGTGACGAAAGAGAAGGATTTCAAAGGTTCCGCGTTGCCGACTTGGTCCACAGCCCGGTAATCCAAGGAATGAGCGCCGTCTCCCAAGGAAGGAAAGGCATCCTGATAGGCAAAGAAAGGGCCGCCGTTCAATCTGTATTCGATTCGCTCCACTCCCGACGCGGCGTCGGTGGAAGTGAGCGTAAAGAGAGCCGAAGCGGGCAGATGGTGGACGCCGTTCAAGAAAAGGGACGAACCGGAAAGGCTCAAGACGGTTCGCGGAGGCGCATTGTCCAGTTCCACGGCCCGGCTTCGCTCGCCGACGTTGCCCACGTGATCCCGCGCCGTGAGGCGCACGGTGTGAACGCCCGGCCCCAGAACGATGGGCAGGGGCGCGTTTTCCACGGACGAGGACACCGCCAGAACCAAAGGCGTCCCCGCGTTCAAGGCGAAGTGAACCCGGTCCAGGCCCGCATCGGCCGATCCCGCGTCGTCGCGGGCCGCGGCCAGCAGTCGCGTGGCCGTGGAAACGTAAAGCGGGCCGCCGCCGGGCCGCGCCCAAAACCCCGCGTCCGGCTCCAGGGAGAGGAAAGGCGGAGTCGTGTCCACCCAGACCTCGAAAATTTCCGCGTCTTCCGGCCCTTCGGCGGTTTCGCCGAAAAAAGCCAGGGTGTGCCGGCCTTCCGAAACAAAACTCACGGGGCCCGCGTACGGCGCGAACGCGCCACCATCCACGCCGGCCTGAATGGAAACGACGGAGGGCGCGGCCGCCGAAAGAGAGTAGACGTTGGACGCCGGAGCGAACCGCCGGCCGTCCACCCCGGCGTGCAGCGTTCCGTCCACGGAAAGAGCCACGGAGGGCGGCGTGTTGTCCACGATCACGGAAAGAGAGCGGACCGCCTCCACGTTGCCCAATTCGTCCCGGCTTCTGTAGGCCAGCACGCGGGGGCCCTCCGTTTCCAAGGAGAATGGCCCGGCGTAAGGAGCGAAGTCTCCCCCGTCCATGGAAATTTCGATGGCGGCCAGGCCCACGCCGGCGTCCGCCGCCTCTAAGGAAAAGATCGCGCCGGTGGAAACGTATAAGTTGACTCCGTTGGAGAACCCGGTCTCGCTCAGATTCAGCGCGGTGACGGGCGGATCGTCGTCCACCGTGAATTGAGCGGCACGGGACGGCTCCACGTTGCTCACGCGGTCGGAGCTGAAATAACCGACGGCGCGGCCGCCGGAAGCCAACCGGAACGCTCCGTCATACTTTACCAAGGCTCCCGAATCAACGCGGTAGCGGGTTTCCCGTACGCCGGCGCCGGGCAAACCGTTTGCTTCAGGATCCCGAGCGTCCAAACTTATGAAGGTAAGGGACGTGACGAAGGTCACGCTCCCGCGGCGCACCGAAGGTTCCCCGCTCGCCGCCTCCGTAACCGGCGGGGCCTCGTCCACCGCCACCCACAACCGGGCGGAAGAAGCGTTCCCCACGCGGTCTGCGGCCCGGGCTTCGATGGAATGAAGTCCTTCCACGTCCAGGGTAAAAAGCCCCCCCACGGCCTGGAAAGATCCGCCGTCAAGGCTCATCTCCGCGAAAGCCAGGCCCGACAATGAATCGGGCGCCGTAACGGCGAAAGGCGTTCCGGCCCGGGCGTAAGAGGTGGCGCCGGGCAGGAACTCGCCCAGGGCTTCTATGCGCACCGTCGGCGGACTGGTGTCCACGACCACCCGGAACGTCTTTTCCGCCTCCACATTGCCCACGTAGTCTTCGGACCTGTAGACGATGTCTTGACTTCCTTCTTCCGCCAGCGCGAAAGTCTCCGAGGCGGCCAGAACCTGGAACGCCCCTCCCGCCGTTCTGTATTCCGTTTTCCGAACGCCCGCCCCCGCGTCCGACGCGGAGATTGAGTAAACCACGCTCCCGGCCGCGTAGAGCCGGCTCCCCGAGAGAAATGTGGCCCCGGCGGCCGACACCCGGCTGGAAGGAGCCGCGCCATCCACCACGATCTCCAAGGACCGAGACTCCTCGACGTTCCCCACGTTGTCCTCGCTGGACCAGGACAGAACGCGCGCGCCATCGGCTCCAGCGCCAACGGCCTCCAAAGTGAAGGGGGCGGCGTAGGAGAAGGTCGTCCCGTCCACCACGAACTTTGTGGCTTTGACGCCGGCCAAAACGTCCTCGGCCGACAGCGTGATGGGCGCGCGCGGCGTGGCGTAAACCCTCCCGTCCAGAACCGCGGACCCTTCCCCCCTCGAATCAACGGTGGAGGGAGGCGTCGCATCCACGATGACGCGGAAAGTGTCCGAAGCCTCGGGAATCCCCCCGCGAAGGGCGCGGAAAGCCACGGCGTGTGAACCCTCGCCGGGGAGGCTGAGAGTCTCCGTCGCCGCGAACGCGGCGAACTCCGCGCCGTCCACGGCGATCTCGTAGCCGTCCGGGGCCGGCGCGCCCGGCGCCGTGGAAAGCCAATACACGTTGGAGGGCGGAGCGTAAACGCCGGTCCCGCCCGCGTGAAGGGTTCCGGAGGCGTTGAATATCGTTGTGGGAGGAGCCGCGCTTACAATAAGGGAAACGCTTTGCCGGGCGCTCTCGTTCTCAACGTTGTCCACCGCCCAGAACGTCAAGTCATGGGGGCCTTCAGAGGCGATTTGAAGAGTTCCGTCCGCGGCCGGGGAGACCTCTCCTCCGTCAATTTCCGCCGCGACGCGGCCCACGCCGGACGCCGCGTCGGAGGCGGGGAACGATATACGCGTCTCAGGCGTCACGTAACGGCTCACGCCGTTGAACAGCGCCGGAGGATCGAAGGACGCGGAAACCGACGGGCCTGCTCCGTCCAGAAACGCGGAGAACGTCCGGGCGGCTTCTCCGTTACCCGACCGGTCAACGGAGCGATAAGTAAGGGCGTGGTTTCCTTCCCCGTCGAAAGCCGCCGTGCTGACGTGGAAGCCTTCGGCGGGGCCGCCGAAGCTTTTCTCAGGGCCGTTGTCGCGGCTTAAAAAAACCTCCCGCAGGCCGGAGACCACGCCGTCCGAAAAGACGTCCGCCGCCGTCAGGGTGAAGGACGTCCGCCGGGAAATGAACGTCGTCCCGCCGGAAACGAAAAGCGGACCATGGATTGACAAAGCGCTGACGGGAGGATCGTTCTCCACCAGGGCCTCCTGCGCCTCGGCCGCTTCCAGATTTCCGGCCGCGTCCAGGGACCGATAGAGGATGGTGTGCGTCCCTGGCGCCAATGCGAACGCATTGTCGAAGACACTCCACGTAACGCCCCCGTCCAAAGAGTATTCGGAAAGCTCCACCCCGGACGCCGGCTTTCCGGCCGGCTCCGCGGCCGAGAAACCGAAGCGCGCCGCGCCGTTGAAATAGGGAGCCGAACCCGGGCCGCGCGCCGGATCGGCCGAAGCGGCGGTCAAGGACGTCTCCGGAGCGGCGTCGTCCAGGAGAACCCGAACCTCCTTCACGATATCGTCAACGGCCGCCTTGCCGCGGACTTCCAGCCGCATCCTATAAAGGCCCGGCGCGGCGGGCGCGGCGGCGTCCGTCCGCCCGTCCCAGACCGCCGCATGGGCTCCGGCCGCCTGCAATTGACCCTGCAAAAGCGTGCGCGCCTTGTTCCCGGACTCGTCGAAGACGGCCGCGGACACCGTGGAATCTCCCGTGGACAGAGAATAGGAGAGAACGGTCTCGTCCTTGCGTCCGTCCCCGTTGGGCGAGAAGGAATCGGGCGAGGCGGCCACGCCGGACACCTCGAGCACGGACATCACCCACACGTTGGCCGCGCCGCCTCGCGTGGAGGTGAAAGCCAGACGGGTGCCGTCGGGGGCCCAGGCCGGGTCGCTGTCCGGCCATAAATTGTTGTTGTCCAGCAGAACCCTCTGGTTGTCGCCGGAACCCTCCATGGCCCACAAGCCCGGAACGTCCGCCGACCGGCGCGAAGAAAACGCCAGGCGGCCGGAGGCGTCCCAGGACGGCAAGCTGTCCTTGCGGCTGTCCGTCAACGCCCGCGCCCCCGAGCCATCGGCGTTCACCGCGAAGATGTTGTCCACGTAAAGGGACCGGCGATAAGCGATCCGGGAACCGTCCCGCGACCACGCCGGCTCCAGGTTATAGCCCACGTCCTCGAAAGTCAGACGCGTTTCGGACGCCGTCAGGGTGTGCGTATCCACCTCCAAAACCCACAGGTTCCCCAATCCGCTTTCCGAACGCGAAAAAACGATTTTGCCTCCGTCCGGCGACCAGGAAGGGTGCTCGTCCGCCGCCGGGTTCGCGGTGAGGCGCGCCATCCGCCCGTCGTGGACGTTGACGATCCACACGTCCGGGCGGCCGGCCGGCTCCTCCGCGGGCGGCGCCGCGAAAGCCACCCAGTTCCCGTCGGGCGACCAGTCCGGGCGGGACTCCGCGGCGGTGGAGGAGGTCAACCGCACCGCGGGCGACGCCGATTCCCCCGCCGCTCCCACGACATAAAGGTCCGCCTGCCCGCCGCGATCCGAAACGAAGGCGATTTTGTCCGACGCCGGGCTCCAAGCCGGCTCCCGCCCGCCGTTGAAAGTCGCCGGCGCGAAATCGCCGCCGGCAAAGCGCGAAAAATCCGCCTGCCAGGTCCATGAAAAAGGCGACGCCAGGCTGTTCCCCGCCCAATCCGCCGCGTCCTCCAGGGTAAAAGTAACGAGCTGGCCGTCGAAGAACGCGGGCGCCGCCGGCTTTATCTTGCCCAGCGACACCGTCAATTTCCCAGTCCTTTCGTCGTAGGACACGGCCCCGGGCTGGGGTCCGTAGGAAACTCCGTTCACCGCGAACCGCACCGAATCCGGGTCCAACCCGCTGCCCTCCGGCCCGTCCGACAACGTCACCGCCGCCTCCAGGGAATCCGACCGGCTCCCCGCCGCCGGCGACGGGTCCGAGGCCACGGGCGCGGCCCGATCCAGCCGAATCCGGTAATGGTTCGGCGTTCCGGCGTGCACGTCCCGAAGCCCCCGCACGTGGAAATAATGAACGCCGTCGGCTAGGTTGAGATAGGAAGCTGACGGCTGGACCGTGTCCGGGAAAGCGTCCGGCAAAGTTCCCGGGTTACGATCCAAGGCGTGGCTGAACCCGGTTTCGTCTCCAGCACCTCCCCACACGAAGAGCGGATGGGGGTCCCGGTCTCCTGCCGTTTGAATGTGGAAATTGTCGAGATACACGGTGGCCCCGGGCGGCGTGCCGCCTGAAAGAAGACCGAAAAACTGCTGGGCATCCCAATCACCCATAATCACCCGGTCCACAAGGAACCTTTCAGCCTCCGGGTTGGCCTTCCGTAAAAAGGCGAACAGGTTAAACTCCGCGCGGCGCCAAGTGTCATCCGCCGTAACCTCGTCGAACACGTCGCCCACTCGGCGGATGGACGGCGGGAAATCCTTGGGCAACTCGAAGGCGACCTTTTGCCCATTGATCACCGCCTCATGGGGATCCGTGAAGACCACTTCGTTCCACGTGCCGCCCGTTAAGAAGAACAGGTTGAAGCGCGCGCCCAAAGGCCGTCCATTTACCTGACAGGACGGCGGCAATCGGTAGTCAAAGCCAACCACTGGGAACTGTCGTGCGTCGAAAGGTTGGTCGTGGATCAAAACCGAGAAATTCCCGGCCGATCTCCCCGCCGGCTGCGTCAATTTCATAGCCCAGAGACCGGAAGCCGCCGTGGCGCTGGTCCGCGTTACCTCCGCCCCGCCCAGCGCGTCATAAGCAGCCCAGAGACCCGCGTCCCGCTCGAAAGTTTCCTGCCTTGCCGATGGGTGTGTTATGTACATGACCGCCTGCGGGAACGGCGAGTTGTGATCCCGGAAGTGAAGCAGAGCGGTCACTGATGGGTCGCTCTCCGCCTCGACAATGATGCGCTCTCCATGGCGAAGGGCGGCCAACTGAAAAAAGGTCTGGTCGGTTCGAAGGCCCAGTCTGGCCGTGCCGCGATAGACGGCCGATGAGAGTCCGATCTCAGTCAAAGGCACCAAGAGGCCGGCCGGATCTGAGACGGAACTTTTGAGTCTTACGTACACCTCGTCCCGGCGCGTTGGATCAGCGTCCTGGGCCCGGGCTTCAATATACACCGTGGCGCCCGGCAGAAAATCATCCCGTTTCGGTTCCCGGAAATCCGCGTTTCGAAATTCCAAGGCGGCGGGCGAAGGCGCTGGACGGGTGGCGACTTCCACCGTCACCGGCACCGAAGGATCGCTTCGGATTCCGGTTTGATGCTCAGCCGCATCTGCCCTTTGGACGGCCTGGAAGACGTTCGTCCCGGTTGTTAGAACAACTCCAGGAACCCAAAATGACCCTTGGTCGTCCGCTCGAACCGCCGCTTCGCTGAAAGCGGGCGAAGCCGGATTGCGAAAAAACAAGACGTCGGCTCCGGGTTCCGCCCGGCCCGTGAACGTAATAATCCGCCGGTCCGAAGGGGACGCGGGAGCATGAACCACAGGCGGCATCGGTTTGTCCCGCCACGCCATGAGAGCGTAGAACGCATTGGGTGCATCCAGCTTTTGCGTGCCGTCCAGCCGCACCCATCCCGCGGTCAAATCCCCTTCGCTGATCTCTTCACGCCGAACGCCGCCCAGAAAAACCCACCGCTTCGTTTCAGGATTATAACGATAAATCCCCAACCGGCTTTCAAAAATATCCGCAATCCCGTCCCCGTCCTTGTCCAAGTCCATCGGGCCGTAGCCCAGTTCCAGGGAAACCGGCCGCCGGAAATCATAACCCCCGGGCAGGACCTCATAGACGCGGCCCACCAAGTCGTGGGTGGACGGCGCGGCCGGTGCCTCCTGGTCTCCGGAGAGCATCGCGAAGAGTTCCCATTCTTTCTCAAGCGCCAAGGCCGGAACGATCAGCCTCCCGCGACCGAGGTCAGCCGGGACAACACCGCCCGTGAGGTTGTTCACAACCCGCGCCACGATGACGGGCACGGTGGAGGATTTCACGAATCCATCCCGGCTCCTCACAGACAAGCGCACGGTCCACCGGCCACGGTAGCCCAGGTCCACTGGGGGGTGGAAAATGTCCACCTCCGGATACTCGTCCCCCGGTGAAAGGCCGGTCTCCCAGGTGGCCAGATTGCCGTACACCGTGGTCTGTCCCGGCGGGAAATCCCCGTCGTCCAGCACCTCGCTCTGAGATCGGTTGAGGAGCGACCACGTTTCCGGGCTCCACCCCTGACCCACTTCCACCGCATAGTCCAAAAATTCATGCCCGGCCGCCGTCCCGAAAATGGGAACCGTGGCCCGCACAAGAGCTTTGGGCCAGGGGATGCGGATGTCCGCGGTCAGGCTCCGCACGTCAATCAACCGCCGCCCAGCCGCCAATTTGATTACCTGGCCGCGATCCGCGCCGGACACGTATAAATTCCCCGCGTCGTCCAGGGACAGGTAAGCCGGGTCCGGAACAGCCGGACCATTCGGTATCCGCAACTCGTCGTTCGAAATTCGCCGCAGCAAATATCCTTCCGCCGTCCTCTTCTCGATGATCCCTTCCTCAGGAACTGCCGCGTATACATTGCCGTTGGCATCCGTAACAGAGGCCGAAGACGGCTCCGGGAAAGGCGTCGTCGTGCTAAAGGCCACGTCCGCCGCAAATTGCTCCGTATCTAGGACACCGTCGTGCGCTTTGAACTGAAAATAGTAGAGCCCGTCCGGCAAGAGAGAACCTCCGTCATCCTTCTGATCCCAAACGGCGACGCGGGTGCCGGCGGGCAGAGGTTGGGAGAGGAGAGTCCGCACGGTGCTTCCCCCTTCGTTGAGGACCTCCAGCGTTAAACCCGCGGCCTTGGCCAGGGAGAATTCCACCGTTGTGTCCGTGCTGTCGTCTCCCTGGAATCCCTCGGGCAAAGAAAACCCGCCCGGCCCCGGGTCCATGGTCGAATTGCTGGTGGTGGTCTTGTCCCACCAGACCCGGCCGCCGTGAGCGCCGAAAAGGATGCCCTTGATGGTTTTCCCCTCCAACTTAATCGCGGCGGCCGGAATCTTGAGCCTCACCCACCGGCCGGCCGGCGGCAGGTCGCCCATTCGGTACAAGGACGATGTCCCCTCGATGCCGCCTGTCTGGAGGATATTCGCTCCCCAATAGACTCGATGATCCCCGTTTCCCCGGTCCGTGTAAAACTGGAGCATAATCTGCTGGGTGCCCGGCGACATATAAACGTACTGGATAATACTCTCGTCTGCTTTTACCAGCAGGCTTCCCTCACCCGGAACAGACGATGGGGTCTCCGACGGAATGAAGTAGTGAACGGGGTTCTCCGACGTGTGAGACTGGGATCCGCTCATCTTTAGGGCTGAATCCCAACGCCAATCGCCCACAACCTCGACTCCGGCCGGAGGCGCGTCGTCCAGGAATGTTTGAGGGTTGTCTCCCGGCCCGGCCATACCCCCCGCGTTTCGGCCCTCCTGAGACACCCCGCCCACCACCAGACGCAGGGCCGACTCCCGGGGCGCCGGCACATGAAGCGTTTCCGTATCCTCCGAGACGTTGCCGGCCCGGTCGGTCACCGCCAGTTTCAGGGTATAGTCTCCCGGCGTCCAGCCCGTGGTGTCCACGACGGTCAAAATATCCTGCGTCACGTTTGAAACGCCCAAACCCGCGACATCAAAGGCCCCGCCGGAAACCGGCGCATACTCCACCGTGAATTGGCGCAGGTTGTTGTCCTGGGCGGTTCCTATTACGCGAATCAAAGCCGGGTCCGAATCGTGGACTTCCAACCGGTTCATGGAGGCCAGAGGCAGCGCGTTGTCCACCGTCACGTTCACGGATTGAGTGTGGACGTTGGACGGATCATAAGTATCGTTTTCTCGAAGGGTAACGATGTAAAGACCATCCGGCACAAAAGTCCGGGCATCGTCTTTGCCATCCCAAGTAAAGTGATACCCGCCCGATGCCATACCGTTCTCCCGGGCCACGCGGCGGACCAGACGGCCTGAGCCGTCCGTGATCTGAATATCCACGTCCGTCGCTCCAAAAATGGCCGAGTAAGCCCGGGTGTAAGTGTCCGCAACGCCGGGGCTAGCCTGGGGCGAGAAGGCCTCGGGAGGAACCCCCGGGGAAGGTTGCTCAAAAATGGGGAGTTGCGAAAGGAACGTGGGATCCCCTCGACAAATGGGAAAACTGTCCGTCAGGCTTGCCGAGGCCAACACTTTGTTGGTCTTAGGGTCCCGTCCGATGGCTTCGAACTTGTATTCTGTGGCTATCTTGGCGTGTTCGCTGTAGGTCACGGAACCACCGGCGCCGATCGAACCTACCCCCGACCAGCCGGTGGACCCTGGAGTCCTTCGCTTCTGTACAACCAACTCCGGAGTCCCGGTCACTTCGATTTCCCAATCGCCAGGACCTCCGCAACCCAGCACCCTCTTTTTGAACCCCATCCCGAATTTTACGGCCTTGCGGACCACGTGGACCACGTCGGTTTTGGTGTTGCCCATATGATCCGTGGCCGAGGCCCCGATGGCGTTGAGTCCCACCTGAAGCTTCACCGGCTCATCGAAGGAGTAGCTCAACGTGTTGGGCGGCAGGCTCACAGTCCGTCCCCCCACCAACAGCGACGCCAGTCCGCTCTTGGCGTCGGACGCGCTGCCTTTCACCTTGACGCTTTCCTCGAAGGTCGCCGTTCCGTCCGCCGGGTCGTCGACTTGCACGGAGGTCAGCCTGTTGTCCATCCACCAGTCCTTGGTTCCGCTGGCCGAACCTTGGTCCCCGCTCGCCGTGACGCTGATGGGCGTGTCCCCCTCGAAGTCCGGCGGGATGGGAATCGTCGCGCTGTAACCGCCGCCCGAAGGCGTCACCACGACGCCCCCCACGCCCCCCACGCTGATGGAGACGGACGCGTTCGTGAAGACGGTCGAGCCGCCCACCAGCAGGCTTTCGCCCTTGTGCCGGTCCGGCGGGTCGCTGGGGAAATCTATACTCAAGGGCCCGTTGGAGAACGCGTGCGCCGTGGTGGTGGAGTTGCCGCAGGCGTCCACGGCCGTGGTGCGGACATGGTAGGTCGACAGGGGCCCCAGCGTCATCGTGGGCGAGCCGGTCATCTTCACCGTGGTGCTTCCCCCGCCCAGGGACACCGGCCCGCTCAGGCCGGAGACGATCATTTCGCCCCGCGCCAGCTCTTCGTCGAACGTCACCGAGATTTCCGCCAGGTCAAACGGGGCGGGCGGGGGGATAGGGTTGAACACGTGCTTGTCGGCGGGCGCATAGGCCGACGGCACGGGCGGGTCCACGTCGTAGCGGACGTCGAAGGTCTTTGTGGTCGTGTTCCCCGCCGGGTCCGTCGCCTCCAGTGTGATGGTGTTGTTGCCTTTGCTCAGGTTTATATCTTTAGAAAAGCCACAACTTGACGCGGACGGAATGGATTGCCCGTTTATGTTGAGAGACGCAATTTGGCAATTATCCGCCGCCTTGCCGGATATCTTTAAAACATTGGAACTAACACAAGGAGGAATGTCGTCGTCCAAGTCAACGTCCGGCTTGGTGGTATCGTTCTGACAGTCACCACCTTCGCATGGACCCAGTATTTCGGCTTTGCCCGTAATAGTTTTTAAGCCAAAAGATGAATTCTGTGCGGGAAATGGAAATACAACTATCACCCCTGCGGCGCCATTGCCAGTTTCTTTAGTATGTTGGCTTCCCTCAATCGTAGTTTCCCATTTGATTTTCCCCTTGAGCTTCTCAGGAGGATCAACCTTGCCTTGCACATAGATGTTGGGTAGAACAATTTTTTGTGTTGCGGTCGGAATGAGAATATCAAAAGTGGTTTCCGCGCGTGCCTGAATACCCAGGAGATAAAGCAAACATGCGGCGCAGAATAAATATTTGGATAGGTTTTTTCTTATCATGATTCCTTACATGATTCTTGGTCCATGAGCCGCTTCTCGACCACAGATCATTTTTCTGATTCCATTTTTATTTTAATTTTCCCTGTAACATAAACGGCTACATCCCTAATGGGATAAACTATTTTTCCTTTGTCATCATGTCTAAGGATGACATCTATTTTATTCCTCGGTTCGTAAAAATTTGTCTTGTCTTTAGACGCTCGTTCAGCCAATGGCAAGATTTTTTCGTATTCGATAGATTTCCCGCGTTTAACATAACTAGCAATCGCATTCCAAGCGGTTTTGCGGATCAGCCAGTTTTCGTGCTCAACGCCCATGCGAGCTATTTCCAAAGCCACTTGTTCATCTCCAAGATGAGCAAGATATAACTTTACCCAAGAAGCGGCACACGGACTAGGCCCTGATTTTTTGAGCACATCCCGTCCAATTGAAAGTTTCAGGGGAAGACTTTCGGTAGATTTATCAATTAATTTATACCCACCCCGGGATTGTGGATCACTTCTTTTGGAAATGCGAGGTAATCAAAAATAAATCCCTGGATAGAAGCAGAAAGCGTGTAGGCAGGTTTCCAGTGTTCAGGCAAGGGATTTTCTGGGCTCTCATTAGTCGGATTTTTGCACTCGGACGCCAATATTTGAAGAAGAAACCGGATCTTTTCTCCTTCATGCATCTGTTGGGCCGCGTCAATGGCTGCCAGATCCCGGTCCCATCGGTGCTGAAGAGCTATCTCCATAAGCTCTTCTTTTGATTTTCCTTCAAGCTCCGGGCTGTTTTTGGGAATAGGTCTCGCCCAACAAGTAAGATATTCAACGGTTAAGATAAGAACCAGGAGGAAAAGTGTTCGGAATGGCATATCAGTCCTTGTGTGGGCTTGTACTGCCATTTTGATTTTCCTGATTAATCAACTCTTTGGCTTTTGCGGGCAAACGCCCGAGAGACTCGTTGTCCCCAAGGTCTCTTATAAGAAGAGAAAGGTTTTTGATAATCCTAAGGCGTTTGTCCTCGGGTAAGCGCCGTTTCTCTATCCGCATGATTGTAGATAGGGCTGTCTTGCCAATCATGTTTTGAGGCTGCTCCTCTGTCATTGATCTTGCCCGACGGCGTCCCAGATCAAACAGTTGAGAATAAGCAGGGCCAATGTTGGCTTCTGTTTCAACGTCTTTAATCAATGTCTCCATCAGAAAATCGACCCTCTCCTGCTCGGTCATGTTTTTCTGTTTAAGGATTAAATAACCCCTCTTGGCTCCTAGATTTTTGTCTTTATATTTGAATAAAAGGATTTCGGTATTTTTGTCATTCGGATTTTGCAAAAGGTATGACGATATTTCATTGCCAAGATATTGATCTCCGGACGCCAGCAATTGATCGAATTCTTGTAACCTTTTTAGCGGATCCCTTTTTTTTATCAACACAATTGCAAACCTGGCCTTATATTTGACATAGGGAAAGGAAGTGGGTGCGTCGGCTATTTCAGACAGGACGGGAAGTGCATCGTCAGCAAGGCGCTTGACCAACTCATCAATTATTAGACCTGCTATCTCTTGCCGCTCGAAATCCTGAGAGTTTTCTAAGAGTCGCTCAAAGAGAGTTTCATTGGACAGCGTGGATATGTTCTTTTTTTCCTGCTGTAATTGTTTAGAATCTTGCGCCGTGTAGCTTGAAGCTGGCATAGCAATAAGGCAATAAATTAAGGCCCCAAGTAAAGCTTTAATTAACATACTTGCTTGCATATAGGATACTCCTCTCTAATTATGGACATGGATTCCATTGTTTTCCGGGACAGGCCCAATCTAAACTTGTTGGCATTGAAACGTTCTCCGCCTGTCTTCCTTTGTACTCCCAATCGCCTCTCCAGGCTTCAGTGTATTCCGAAAAGCCTGCGCCATTTACAGCGTTAGGAAATGGATCTATGGCATCTGGCAGAAAGTCTCCGTCAGAATCGGTTGATCCCGGATTTGCATTAACCCACTCGAAATCACTTATGTGCTGAAGTTCATGCGCCATAACGGATGTGAATAAATCACTTCCGCTTTTACCGTCCAATGTAGGCCGTGGATATCCAAAGAGAAATGTGTGGTTATATGGGACGGAAAATCCGGGATTCGAGTTATCTCCGATTCGTACTCGATTGCTCAGGCTTGCTGAACCGTATTGTATGGAAGAATCATATTTGACTGTAGATGCGTTCTGGCCTAGGGCGTTCCTCCAATAATAAAACCAGTTTGGAGTTCCTTCAGGATTTTGGCTTCCGTTTTTGGGATAAAAATATTTAACGCCTACAGTTTTCGTGATCTCATCCGAAGCGACAGTATCAGGAGGTAAGGCCTGTATTAGAGCTAGGACAACTACGAGTAGTAAGAAGAAGTTATTCTGACGCTGTTTATAATTGGTACTCCTTATCATTGTGACCCTCCCCAGCGGGGGCCGGCGAGCGGGGCGGCTTGGACGGGCTGGGACCGGGGGCTTTCCTGGCCGGCGGCGTCCAGGGCCGATACGGCGTAGGAGTAGAGGCGGCCGTTGGTGAGGCCGATGTCTTGAAAGAGCAGGGTGCCGGGCGATTGGGGAATGAGTTCGAAATTGAGAGGCCGGGCGTGCCCGTCGCGGTAAACGTTGTAGCCGGTGACGTCGGGGTCGGGGCTCGGGGTCCAGGAAAGGCGTATTTGCGTGTCCAAGGCGGAATAGGAGAGGCCGGCGGGCGGCTGGGGAACGTCGTCCAAGTGGACGGTGATCAGGCCGGTTTCAGGGCTTTTTCGGCCCGAGGGGCCGACGGCCAGGGCTTTCAGCGCGTTGGGCCCGGCGACCAGGGGCACAAGGACGGTAAATCGAGCCTGCGCGTCGGCCGCGGCGCCGGCCAAAAAGTTTCCCGCGCCGGAATAAATTTCCACCAAGGCGCCCGGCTGGGCAAGGCCCGAGACGGGAAAGGGCGAGCGGTTTGCGACGGCGTTGTCGTTGGGGCTTTGAACGAACGGGGACAACGGAACGGAGACGAAGGCGGTGTTGGAGGTTTCCCCTTCGTTGGCGGCCGCGTCCACGGCGGAAACGGCGTAATGGCGCGCTTCCCCGTCCACGGGAGGAATGTGCCGCGCGGAGAGCGCGGAGATGCCTGTTTTCACGGGAACGAGCCCCTGGCGCGAAACGAAAGGGTGAGAGGCTTGGTAGAGGTTGTAGAGGAGCGAACTTTCCCCTTCCGGGGCCTCCCAGGCAAGCTCAATTTCGACGGAGCCGGGAATCAGGCGTTGGGCCAAGTTCCGCGGCGGCGCGGGCGGTTCAAAGTCTATGAGGAAGTGATGGGTCTCGGCCGTCATGACGTTTTGGAAGAGGTCCGCCGCTCCGGAAACCCTGAGTTGGGCCTGGCCCTGCGGCGTGGCGGAAGATATGTGCACGTTGCCGGCCCAGGTGGCGGAGCTGAAGCTGACGGAGGACACTGCCGTGGATTGGGGCGCGCCTTCGGGGGTTAATTCCACAACGGGAGCGGCCGACAGCGGTTCGCTGAAGACGAGCCGCAGGGTCAATACGCCGATGCCCACCGGGGCGGGCGGGGTGAGCTGGAGCATGTCCACTCTGGGAGGCGTGATGTCGTAGTGAACCGGCGGCGGCACATCGGAGAGTCCGCTTTCGTTGCCCAGGCCGTCCTCGGCGGCGACGGCGTAATAATAGTCGCCCGACGCGGAGAGAGCGTCGGTATGGGCCGTGGATGTTGTTCGCGCGACGCGTTGAGAGGCGCCTCCGTCAGGCGGGCGGCCCGCGGCCCGATAAACATTGTAAAGGGCGGGCGGCTCGCCTTCGGGCGCCCGCCAGGAAAGTTCCACGGCGGACCCTTCGCGCCGGGCGGAAAGAAGGGACGGGGCCTGCGGAGGTGTTCCATCCGCTTCCGCGGAGAGGCGGTTGGAAATTTCGCTTTCGTTGCCGAGAGCGTCCAAGGCGGAGACGGCGTAGTGGTAGGGGCCGTCCGCGGGCGCTTGATCCGTGAAAGCCGGGCCGGAAAGGCCGGTTTGAACGGGAGACAAACCCGCCGAAGAGGAAAAGGCGTTGGTGGCCCGGTAAAGGTTGTAGGCGGCCGCGGGCTCTCCGCCGGGGGCCTCCCATGTGAGATGAACCCGGCGGCCGGATTGGGGCGCGGCGGCCATGAGGCTGGGGGCGCCGGGCGGCGTGGTGTCTATGATGAAATCGGCCCCGGCGGTGATGGCCGTGCCGACGGCGCCGTGGAGGTCGGTGCCCGAAAATTGGAAAAGCGCGGCGCCGTCCCCCGTTTCCGTTGAGACGACGATGGTTCCGTGGAAGGCGATGGAATCGACGGACGTGAGCGGGACGGGGATGCCGGGCCGGCCTTCGGGGGTGAACGACAGGGAGGCCTCGCTCAGTTTTTCCGAGGCGGTTAGAGCGACTTGGACGGAACCCGCCTTGAGCGGAGAAGGCGGCTGGAGCAGGATTTCGGCCGACGGCGGCGATGCCTGGAGGTTTATCGCGTCGGAAACCACGGCGCTGGGGCTGCCGTCGGCGGCGTAGAACTGGGCGTAAACGGTCTTGAGCCCGTCCCCGGCCGAGAGAAGCCAGATTTTTTCGGAGGCGAAAGGTTCGGCCGGAACCGCCAAGTCCGATCTTTCGCTGACGCGCATGGAAACGGCGCCCGCCGCCGAAAGCAGAAGGTGGATTGTGGGAGAGGCGGTGAGGTCGCCCTCCTGGATTTCCAGCGATGGGCGGGTGACCTGGGTGGAGCCGAGCCAGGGGTTGAAATCCACGCCGTCCGATGCCGCGTTGCCGAGGCCGCCGGGGTTCAGGACCGGATGTTGAGGCCCCGAGGGGTCACCCCACCAGTTGTTTTGGGCTTGAACGCGATTTCCACCGCCGCTGTAAACCCCGTAGGAAACGTTTTCCTGGATGGAGGATTGGCGAATAGTGACCGTGGAGAGGCTTTCGGAATAAAGGCCCATCTCGGCGTTGCCCGCCAGGACGCTGTTTTCAATGAGAGGCGAAGCCGCGCCCACAACTCTTACGCCGCTCAGCGCGTTGGAGGAGAATTCCCCGTCGCTGACCTCGGGAGAGCCGTAGTTTATCTGAAGACCGTGGCCGCGGGAGTCCGTGATCTTGACCCGGCGCAGAACGGCGCTGCCGCCGTCGTAGAGGTCCAGGGCGGGGCTTTGGTTTTGGCCGCCGTAGCGGATTTCCACGTTTTCAAGC
>JBQTIM010000099.1:0-6294 GCA_052388135.1 Elusimicrobiota bacterium | reverse complement strand
AGTCTCCCGCGGCGCGGGCAAGGATCCCGACCGCACGATCCTTCACAAGCTGAAGGCCGGCCGATTTTCCGCCGCGGCCGTGGAGGACGTCTTCCGCGCCCTGCACGAAGGCGGCCTGGCGATTTTTCCCACGGACACGGTTTACGGCCTGGCGGCCGGCGTCTTCCGGCCCGAGGCCATCCGGCGGATTTACCGTCTCAAGGGACGTTCCTATAAGAAGCCCCTGCCCCTGCTGGTGGCCCATCCCGATCAGGCCCGGGCCCTGGTGGAGCCTCTCTCCAAGAAGCTGGAAGCGCTGCTCGAGGAATATTGGCCGGGCCCCCTGACGGTGGTGTTCAAGACGTCCTCCCTCGGGCGCTGGGTCACCGGAGGCAAGGACACCGTGGCCGTCCGCATCCCGCGGCACCCGGCGGCCCTGGCGGTTCTCCGGCGCATGGGCCAGCCTCTGGCGGTGACCAGCGCGAACCCCTCCGGCGAGGAGCCGGCCGTGACGGGCGCGGCGGCGCTGAAAATTTTCAAAGGCCGGGTGGACGTCCTTTTGGACGGCGGTCCCTGCCCCGGCGGGGAGGCTTCGACGGTGCTCGACGCCTCCTCTTTCCACTGGACGCTCGTGCGCGAGGGCGCCGTGAAGAAACGGGAGCTCCTGCGATACATTCACTGAGGGTTCTGCTAGAATTGACGATGGCCCGCCCCAAAAAAATTCTTTTTCTTTGCACCGGCAACATCTGCCGCAGCCCCATGGCGGAATATTTTTTGCGGGAGAGCGCGGCGCGGGCGGGCCTGGAGGACGTGGAGGTTCGGTCCGCCGGTTTGGCGGCCTTCGCGGGCATGCGGGCCACGCCCGAGGTTTTGCAGGCGCTCAAGGCGTGCGGCCTGGACGGTTCGGCCCACCGGGCGAGCCCCCTGTCGCGGGACCTGGCCCAATGGGCGGACCTCATCCTGGTCATGGAGGCGGGGCACAAGACGGCGGTGGCGCGGGAATTTCCGTCGGCGGCCCGCAAGGTGCGCGTCCTCAAGGACTACGTGGCCGCCGAGGGGGAGGCCGACGTCCGCGACCCCATCGGCGCCGGGCAGGCCGTTTACGACGCGTGCGCGGCCGAGCTCCGCGGCGCCGTGGAAAAACTTTTGGAAAAACTGAAATGAGCGGCGGGAGCGGCTCCCCGCGCCGCCGCGTGGAATGGAGAGGTGACCGGAATGTCCGTGCTGAAGAAGTCTGACCCCAGCGTTTACAAAGCGATTTACCAGGAGACCAAGCGCCAGGAGGAGGGCCTGGAGCTCATCGCCTCCGAGAACAACGTGTCGGAGGCCGTGCTGGAAGCCCAGGGCTCCGTCCTCACCAACAAATACGCCGAGGGCTACCCCGGCAAGCGCTACTACGGCGGCTGCGAGTTCGTGGACGTGGTGGAAACGCTGGCCATCGAGCGGGCCAAGAAGCTTTTCGGCGCCGAGCACGTGAACGTGCAGTCCCATTCCGGCACCCAGGCCAACGTGGCGGTCTACCTCTCCACGCTCAACATCGGCGACACCATCATGGGACTGGAGCTTTCCCACGGCGGCCATTTGACCCACGGGCACCCGCTGAACTTCTCCGGCAAGTATTTTAAAATCGTGCCTTTCGGCGTGCATCCCGAGACGGAGCGCATCGATTACGACCGCGCCCAGCAGTTGGCCCTGGAGCACAAGCCCCGGCTCATCTGCGCCGGCGCGTCCAACTATTCCCGCGTGTTCGATTGGGCCCGCTTCCGGCAGATCGCCGATTCCGTGGGGGCCATCCTCATGGTGGATATGTCGCATTACGCCGGCCTGGTGGCGGGCGGCGTCTATCCTTCGCCGGTGCCCCACGCGGATTTCGTCACCACGACGACGCACAAGACCCTGCGCGGGCCGCGGGGCGGCATGATCCTTTGCCGGGAAAAATACGCCAAGGACGTGGACCGCGTGACGTTCCCCGGCACCCAGGGCGGTCCGCTCATGCACGTCATCGCCGCCAAGGCCGTGGCCCTGGGCGAGGCGCTCAAGCCGTCCTACAAGAAATACCAGGCCCAGGTCCTGGCCAACGCCCGCCGCCTGGCCCTAAGCTTGTCGGAGCGCGGGTTCCGCATCGTCTCCGGCGGCACGGACTGCCACCTCTTCAGCCTGGACCTGCGCGGCAAGGGCGCCACGGGCAAGGAAGCGGAGGTCGCTCTCGATTTGGCCGGCATCACCGTCAACAAGAACACCATTCCCTTCGATCCGGAGAAGCCCTTCGTCACCTCCGGCGTGCGCATCGGCACGCCTTCCGTGACCACCCGCGGCATGAAGGAAAAGGAAATGGACAAGATCGCCGGCTGGATCACCGAGGCGGTGGAGCACCGCGCCGATCCCAAGCGCCTGCGCCACGTGCGCGGCGAGGTGGCCGCCTTCTGCCGCAAGTTCCCGCTTTACAGGCAGAGGCTGAAAAAGGCGTGAACGGTTGATCGTGAATAGCGAATGGGAAACGGCCGGGATGTCCGGCCTTTCTTTTTTCGCTTGCGCCGTGTCCATTCACCGTTCACCGTTCACGATGTTTAAGATTTACCTCGCCGCCTTTTTGTGCGCCTTGGCGGCGACGGCCTTGTTGACGCCGGCCGCGGGGGCGCTGGCGAGGCGGTTCGGCGTTTTGGACGCGCCGGATCCCCGCAAGGTGCACCGCACGCCCGTCCCGCGCTGGGGCGGGCTGGCCATTTTCGGCGGGACCGTCCTTTCCCTGGCGGCCGTCTGGGCTTTTTTGCCGCGCTTCCGAACGCTCCTGGCCTACCGGGAGCGTTTTTTTTTAAACGGCGAAGCGGCGGGCCTCGTCAGTCTGGGAAACCAGTTCGCCGGGATCCTCTTGGGCGGCGCCCTCGTGTTCCTTCTGGGCGCCTGGGACGACCGCCGGCCGCTTCCCGCCGTCGTCAAACTTCTGGTCCAAATCATCGCCGCTTATTGCGCCATGGATTTCGGCGTGCGCATGGCCGGCCTGGCCCTCCCCGGGTTCGGCTTCCTGGAGCTTCCCATCCTGGCTTCCCAGGCGGTGACGCTGGCGTGGCTGCTGGGGTTCATGAACATCGTGAACCTGGCCGACGGGCTGGACGGCCTGGCCGCCGGCATCGCGGCCATCGCGGCCATGACGTTCCTGGCGGTCTGCGCCCTGCAGGGAGAAAGCCGCATCGTCCTTTACGCCAAGCAGATGAAACTGGCGGCGGTCCTGTCGGCGGCCCTGGGCGGCGCGGCCGTGGGCTTCTTGTTCCACAATTTTTTTCCCGCCAAGATATTCATGGGCGACGGTGGCGCGCTTTTTCTCGGGTTCATGCTGGGGGCGGTGAGCATTCTGGGGACGCTGAAGACCAGCGCGCTGGTGTCGCTGGTGCTGCCTCTTTTGGTGGTGGCCCTGCCGGCCTCCGACGCCGCCTTCGCCCTGGTGCGGCGTTACCGTGCGGGGCGCGGGTTGATGGAAGCCGACCGCGGCCATTTCCACCACCGTCTTTTGGAGCGCGGCTGGACGCAGCGCGAAGTGGTTTTGCTGGCCTACGTCCTCACGCTCCTGCTTTCGACGGGAGCCATCCTGCTGGCCGTCTTCAACGGGCGCGCATGAGGGGCGCGTGAAAAAAATCCTTTGCGTGTTCGGCACGCGGCCCGAGGCCGTGAAGATGGCGCCGGTGGTCCTGGCCCTGCGCGCGCGCCGCCGGGAGTTCCTTTGCCGCGTGGCCGTGACGGCCCAGCATCGCGGCATGCTGGACCAGGCCTTGTCGCAGTTCGGCCTGCGGGCGGACCACGATTTGGACATCATGCGCGAAGGCCAAAGCTTGACGGCCGTGACCACGCGGGCCTTGGAGGGCCTGGAGCCGGTGTTTCGCCGCGAGCGGCCGGACATGGTGCTGGTCCACGGCGACACCACCACCACCCTGGCCGCGGCCCTGGCGGCTTACTACCAAAAAATTCCCACGGGGCACGTGGAGGCGGGCCTGCGCTCCGGCGACCCGCTCAACCCCTTCCCGGAAGAAAACAACCGCCGCCTGACGGACGCGCTTTGCGCCCTCCATTTCGCGCCGACCCCCGGCGCCCGCCGGAACCTTTTGGCGGAAGGAATACCCCCCGGGGGTATATTCGTCACGGGGAACACGGGGATAGACGCTCTTTTTTTTATGGCGCGGAAGCTGAAGGAAGGGGCCGCCCTTCCGCCGGCGGCGCTGCGCCGCCTGGCGGAGAAACCCTTCGTTTTCATCACGGCGCACCGCCGGGAGAATTTCGGGCGTCCCCTGGAGGAAATCTGCCGGGGCTTGGCGCGGGCGGCGAGGCGCCGGCCGGAGGCGCGGTTCATTTATCCCGTCCATCCCAACCCCAACGTTTTGAAGCCCGTGCGGCGGCTCTTGGGCGGACTTCGCAACGTCGAACTCCTGAGCCCCCTCGGTTACGCCGAGGCCGTTTACCTGCTGGAGCGCTGCCGTTTCGTGGTCACGGATTCCGGCGGAATCCAGGAGGAAGCGCCGTCTCTGGGAAAGCCGGTTCTGGTGTTGCGCCGGGTGACGGAGCGTCCCGAAGCCGTGCGGGCGGGCGCGGCGCGCCTGGCGGGAACCGACGCCGCGGGGGTGGAACGCTGGGTCCTGCGCCTCTGGGACGGAGGGCCCGATTACAGCCGCATGGCTTCCGCCGTCAACCCCTACGGCGACGGCCGCGCCGCGGAGCGCACCGTCGAGGCCCTGCGGCGCTTTTTCGGTTTTCGCCCTTCCCGGCCGGCTCCTTTCTCTCCCGCCCGCACGGGATCGGATTGATTTCTAAGTTCGATAAAGCTGTGTCAAAATTCTTAACTTGACAACTCCCGGAGAGCGGCTTATAGTAGAAGCGCCTAGGAAATGATTGTTTGAGACGGAGACTTCGGGCGCTGCCTCAGAGACGCGGCGCCGCCCGAAGAGGAGCGGAGCGGTTTCAGGCGGACGCGGTCCCGACGACGGTTTCCACACGCTGAAGGAGAATGCCCATGGCCAATGAGACGGATCTGGACTTGATCGTGCTCGTCGTCCAATTCAAGGACGAGAAGAAGACGCTGGAGGCCGTGCTCGCCGCGGGCTCGCCGGGGGTGACGTATTTTTACGGGCGCGGCACGGGCGTCCGCCAGAAGCTGGGCTTTTTGGGCCACATGATCGAGAAGGAAAAAGTCATTTTTCTCACGGCCGTCCCGTCGGACAAAACGGCCGCCGTCCTGGAAGCGGCCTCGGCGGCGGCGTCTCTGAACCAGCCGGGCAAAGGGTTCGCCTGCGTGTTTAAATTGGACCGGGCCCTGGGGCTTCTGCCGGCATGAGGCGGTGGGGAGGCATCGTCCTCCTGATTCTGCTGTCGGCGGCCGCCGTCGCTCTGCCCTTCGGCCTGAGGCAAGCGGTTCCCTTGTCGCCCCACGTCGCCGCCCAACTGGAAGCCGCCGAGCTGGCCGTGAGCACGGAAAGCGGCTTCGCCATCGAGGAGGTGCTGGAGGCCATGAGCGCCGCGGACGATGGTTTGGGCCAGTTCCTTCGCGCCTACGCCGCCCTGGGCCGAATTTACGTCGGGGGCGCCGACCGTTTGGGCCCCTGGGCCTGGTCCCTCCTGGGCGTTTTCCTTTCCATGTCCGTGCTCAGCCTCATCATAAAATGGAAAGGTTTCGGGCGCGCCTCGGCCATGACGTTCTACACGCTGGGGAGCGTGTGGCTCTTGTTCCTGTCGCTGGCCTCGGTCATCGTCTTCTTCGTTTTCCGCGTCAACTTGTGGGCGCTCCTGCCCGCCGGAGCGTGGCTGGCGCCGTCGGCGGCGATCCTCACATTCTCCGTGCTCATGCAGTTCGTGGATGAGAACTACCCCATTTGGAATTCAACGGTCTCGAGTTTTTCGGCGCCGCTGGCGGCGTGCGTGATCATCCTGGCCTGGAACGCCATGACCGGAGGTCCGCCGTTTTAGGCGCGTTCCTTCATCGACCCGGCGAAAGCCGGGGGCGGGGCGGTCCTGCCGGCGCGGGCGGGGGAGGATTTTCGCAAGTCGAATTGCTGGTGACCCTGACGCTCCTGTCGGTGGGCTTCGTGGCGGCCGTCAGCGCCTTCCTGGGGCTGAGCAAGGGCATCTACGTGAACAAGACCAAATCCCTCGCCACCAACATGGCCCAGGAAAAAGTCGAAGTGCTTAAGAACAAATCCTACTATCGCCTGCGCGTCACGACGGCGGCCGTCGAGGTGTCCGGCGTTTCTCCCGTCGTCCTCTCCGACCCTTACAACTACAACGAGAGCGCCGTGAACGTGGGCGGCATCCCTTTCACGCGCTACGTCGTGGTGG
>JBQTIM010000098.1:0-12887 GCA_052388135.1 Elusimicrobiota bacterium | reverse complement strand
CGCGCCCGGTCATAGGGAGGACGTTCGCGTTGCGCATTATATCACCTGGGGGGCAGGTTATGAGCCGGCGGCGCGGGGGGCGTCCGTCGTCATCCGATTCCTGAAAATAAAAAAACGCGAGATCGCATTTCGATCTCACGTTTTCGTGTTCCAGCTCTGGTGTCTGTCGGCGGCGGCCCGCGTGGGACCGCCGATGTGTGTTTACTATGTTAGCACATGCAGCGTTGATGCGTCAACAACCGATAACAGGCTCAGCCAAGGTGGCTGGGGCGCTAGGATTCGAACCTAGGAATGACGGCTCCAAAGGCCGTTGCCTTACCGCTTGGCTACGCCCCAAATCGTGATGCGCGCGGAGCGCCGGCCGGCGGGCGGCACGTCAGTAGGACGCCGACGGGCTGGAGGAGGCGGCGGCCGAAGGCGCCGAGCCGCTCTTGCGCATTTCTTCTTCGAAAGCGGCGAAGATGCGCTTCTCCAGATAGCTCCTGAACTCGGCGTTGATGGGATGGGCCACGTCCTTGAACGTGCCGTCGGGAAGCTTGCGCGACGGCATGCACAGCATGGGGCCTTTTTCCCCCTCCACGATCTTCATGTTGCGAACCGCGAAGCATTTGTCGAAGGTGACGGTGACGAAAGCCTTGAGCTTCTCCTCGTTCCTCAGCGTGACGCGAATCTCGCTAATTTCCACGGGCTGCCTCCCTGGTTGAGGGCTGCGGCCGGAACTGCCGAGGTTTGCTGGTTCCGGGTGCCGCTGTCAGCGGCGATAGTTTCTGGGTTGCGATTCGACGAGCCGGATGTCCCAAGGCTCCCGGCGGATTTCCCACGCGACGCGAAGGCCGGCCGACTTGGACTCCACCAAACCGAACACGGCGGAGCCGGAACCGGACATCAGCGAGGAAAGGCAACCCGCGCGGATCAAAGCCTTTTTGGCGCGGGCCACGGGAGCCACCCAGGGCAGGACCACCTCTTCCAGACGGTTGTAAAGTAAGTGGGCCCATTTCCGGACAGGGCGGCCGGAAATGACGGCTTCTTTTATTTTATGAATTGACCGGCGCGATGTCAACGAAGGGCGCAGTCGCGCGTAGACTTCCTTCGTCGAGACCGAGACGCGCGGGTAGACGAGGACCATCCAGAAAGGCGCGGCGTCCGGCAGCGGCGTCAGGCGGTCGCCGATGCCGCCCGCCTGGGCGAGCCCTCCGGCGAGAAAAAAAGGCACGTCGGCGCCGAGGGCGCGCGCTTCGGGCAGGAACGATTTCCACGGCGCGGGCCGGCCGTAGCGCAAAAGCCCGCACGCGCGCAGGACGGCGGCCGCGTCGCTCGATCCGCCGCCCAGGCCCGCGCCCAGAGGAATCCTCTTGCGCAGCGCGACGGCCACGGGTTCGGACTTCGGGCGGCGCGCTTGAAAAAGGGCGGCGGCGCGGAAGGCGAGATTCTCCGGGCCGTCGGGCAGACCGGATGCGCCGCAATCCAGGGAGACCGGCGGAGAACCCGGCGGCGCGCGGCGCGCCCGGACCTCGTCGGCCAGAGAAATTTCCTGAAAGAGCGTCGAAAGGGTGTGGTACCCGTCGGCGTGCCGGCCGGTGACCTCCAAGAAGAGGTTGACCTTGGCATGAGCGGACAGACGCGCGGTGGACGGGCGCGGACGGCGCGGTTTTGGAATCAAGGAAGGCGGAGGGGCGGATTCGCGCCGGGCGAACGCCGCGCCGCGAGGGCGGCGCGCGGCCGGGCGCGGAGGGTTCCCGCCCGGCGCAGCGTCAAGCCTCGACGGGCAGCTTGGGAATGTCGGCGGAATTCGTCCAGACGCTGCGGCACGTGCCGCACTCGTAGTATTTCCAGTCCGCGCCCTTGTCTTTTTTGGATTGCTTCACTTTGACGGCGCCTTTGGCGTTGCATTTGGGGCAGAGAACATCGGCCATGGGAACCTCCTTATGACGCTGCTTGCCGGAAATTTTTGGCGCGGCGGACGTTCATTCGTCCTTGGGCGGCGGCTGGAAACCCATGCCTCCGCCGAGGCCGCCCATGCCGCCCATGCGGTCCGCCATTTTTTCCATTTCCTTCAGGATGTCCGTGGGGCGGGTCTGCGCCTCGCCGGAAGCCCAGGCCAGGATGTTGAACATCATCATGGCCATGGAGGCGAACACGGGGTTGGGTTTTTCCGTGGCGGCGTTGCGGATGGCGTTCATTTCGGCGGCGATCTCCGTGTAATCGCGGGACACTTTGAAGAGGCGCTCGCCGCAGCCGCGGCAGAACTTGTCCTCGGGACCGTGAATCCAGCCGCAGGTGTGGGTCAACGATGAGGCCATGGCGTCAGCTCCTTTTCCGAAACGGTTTTGCAGCGGAGGCTTGTCGAAGCGCCTCGGCCAGGACGATCCCCACCGCCGTGGAGAGGTTCAGAGAGCGGATGGGGCCTGACTGCGGGATGCGATAGAAGCGCCCCGGGTAGCGCCGCCAAAGGAAACGGGGAAGGCCCCGCGTCTCGGCGCCGAACACGAGGCAGGCGCCGGGCCGCAAGGCCGCCCGCCAGAGAGGCTTGCGGGCGCGGGCGGAGAAGAAGAACAGACCGCGCGGCGGCCGCCCGCGGAAGAAAGCCCGGGCGTCGGGATGCGCTTGGGCGCCCACGCTCGGCCAGTAGTCGAGGCCGGCCCTCTTGAGAAACTTGTCCTCCAAGGAAAAGCCCAGGCGGCCCACCAGGTGAAGACGGGCGCCCAAACCGAGGCAGGTGCGCCCCACGTTGCCGGTGTTCCAAGGAATTTCCGGCTCCACCAAAACAACCTCGAAGGGAGGCCGCGGAGCGCGCGCGGAAATTTTCGCCTTGCGGCGTCCCGCGACCCGGAGCCCGCCGGTCGGCACTCCGCCCTTCGACGGGCGGCTGAGCGTCACGGTTTTAATGTCCGCTTCCGGCCCGGATGGCTTCCATGCGCTCGCCGCCTTCGGCTTCGGGCACGAAGCGGAACTCGATTTCGTCCGGGTGAATCAGGCCGAGGCGGCGGCGGGCTTCGGCCTCCAAAAATGCGTCGTCTTTCCCGGCCCGCGCCAGCAGATCGCGCTTCCGCTCCATCCGCGACCGCGCCTCCCGGACCTGCTTTTCAAGGCGCGAATGCTCCCGCCGCCGGGCGACATAGCTTTGGGGCCCGCCGCTGGAAATGAATCCGGCCAGGGCGACGGCCGCGAGGAGAACCCAAAAGAGGTTCCGCCGAAGGAAGAGGATCAGCCCGCTTTTTGAAATGTCCCGGCTCCCCGGAAAGACGCCTTCCCGGCCAGGCTCTCCTCCAAACGCAGTTGCTGGTTGTATTTGGCGATGCGCTCCGAGCGGGAAGCGGACACGGTTTTGATCTGGCCGGCGTTGAGGGCCACGGCCAGGTCGGCGATGAAAGCGTCTTCGGTTTCCCCCGAGCGGTGCGAAATGACGGCGGCGTAGCCGGCGTCCTGGGCGGTCCGCACGGCGTCCACGGTCTCCGTCAGCGAGCCGATCTGGTTCACTTTCACCAAGATGGCGTTGGCCACGCCGGCCTGGATGCCCCTCTTCAAGCGCTTGGTGTTGGTGACGAAAAGGTCGTCGCCCACGAGCTGGACTTTGCCGCCGACGCGGTCCGTCAGCGCCTTCCAGCCGTCCCAATCGTCCTCCGCCAGGCCGTCTTCAATGGAAACGATGGGATACTTTTCCGTCCAGGCGGCGTAGAAGCCGATCATGTCGGCGGCGGACCGGGCGACCACGTCTTTTTCCCCTTCCAGCGTGTAGCGTCCGTCTTTGAAGTATTCGTTGGAGGCGCAGTCCAGCGCCAGGAAGATGTCGCGGCCGGGCTTGTAGCCCGCCTTTTCGATGGCCTGGAGGATGACCTGAATGGCCTCTTCGTTGGATTTCAGATTCGGCGCGAAGCCGCCCTCGTCGCCCACGGCGGTGTTTTGGCCGGCTTGTTTGAGGACCTGCTTCAGGGAATGGAAGACTTCCGCGCCGGCCCGCAGAGCCTCGCGGAAAGAGCCACCGCACACCGGGACCACCATGAACTCCTGCAGGTCCACGTTGTTGTCGGCGTGGGCGCCGCCGTTGAGGATGTTCATGAGGGGCGCCGGGAAGACGTACTCTTTGGACTTAATGCCGAACGCGCGGCGAATGTGCTCGTGAAGGGGCGTCTTCCGCGCGAGCGAGGCGGCGCGGGCGCACGCCAGCGAAACGCCGAGGATGGCGTTGGCGCCGAGCTTGGACTTCATTTCGGTGCCGTCCTGTTCCAGCATGCGGGCGTCCACGGCCCGCTGATCGGCCGCGTCCATTCCTTTCAAGGCCGGCGCGATGACGCGGTTCACGTTCTCCGCGGCTTTGCGCACGCCCTTGCCCAGGTAGCGGGACTTGTCGCCGTCCCGGAGCTCCAAAGCTTCGTGGGCGCCCGTCGAGGCTCCCGAAGGGACGGCCGCGCGGCCCAGCGTGCCGTCGGAGAGCCAGACGTCGGCCTCCACGGTGGGATTGCCGCGGGAGTCCAAAATCTCCCGGGCCGTGATTTTTGCGATCTTGGCGCCGCCGGCGGTTTTTCCGTTGCGTGAAGGGCGCGCGGCGGGGCGTTTTCGTTTCGTTGTTGCGGGCATTGGGAAGCTCCTTATAAAGGTTTTGTGCTGCGTTGTCGGTCAGGCACGGTCCGAATCGTCATCCCGGCGAAGACGTATCCAAAGGATGAAATTGGACCCCGGCTTTCGCCGGGGTGACGGAAATAATATCCGGAAACAAACTCGCGGCGCGCAATCCCAAAGACGGCTGACCGGTGGATATCGCCAAAAACGCTTTGGCGTTTTCTGCCGGGCGGCGGCTCCGCCTCAGCTCGCGACGCCGGCCAGGGATTGCCCGGCTTTGGCCAGGGCCTTCAGGTTCGCCGGGCTGTCGGTCTCCAAATAGACGCGCACGACGGGCTCCGTTCCGGACAGGCGGATGCCGATCCAGCTGCCGTCGTTCAAAATGAATTTGTGGCCGTCGGTCTCCACGATGCGCCTGACGCTCATGCCCCCGAACTTGGTGGGCGGTCTGGCCCGCAGTTTTTCCTTCAGGCTGACCATCTTTTCCGGCGTGACGTGGAAATTCAGCCGATCGGAGTAAAAGGCGCCGACTTCCTTTTGGAGCGCCTCCAGGGACTTGCGCAGGGGGCGCTTGGTGACGGCCATGATCTCGGCCGCCAGCAGGCAGGCCAGGACGCCGTCCTTCTCCGGAACGTGGCCGCGGATGGACAGGCCGCCGGACTCCTCGCCGCCCAGGATGAAGCGGCCGTCCTTGGAGGGATAGACGGACGATTCGTGCACCATGGCGTCGCCGATGTACTTGAAGCCCACGGGCATTTCCCGGACCTCCAGGCCGTGCCGCCGCGCCACGGCGTCCAGGAAATGGGATGTCATGACGCTGCGGGCCACCACGCCCTTCCAGCCTCGGGTTTTGACCAGGTGGTCCAAAAGCAGCGGAAGAAAATCGTTGGGCTGAAGCAGGGTCCCGTCGGCGTCCAAAATGCCGAAACGGTCGGCATCGCCGTCGGTGGCCAGGCCCAGGTGCGGCTTCTCCCGGCGCAAAGCCGCGCGCAGGGCGTTCAAGCCTTCCCCCTCGGGGGACGGGCCGCCGCCGCCGTAGAGCACGTCGCGCTCCATGTGGAGCGTGGTCACGTCGGCGCCGCAGCGGCGCAAAAACTCGTCGAGATAGCCGCGGCCCGCGCCCCAAAGCGCGTCCACCACGACCTTGATGCGGCCCTTCTTCAGGGCCTTCACGTCCACCAGCTTCTCGAGCTGTTTGAAATATTCCGGCTTCGGGTCCAGCGGCACGATGAGGCGCTTCTTGATGCCCGTGGGCTCGCGGCCGGCCTTCAAAGCCGCTTCGCCCGACAGGTAAGCCTCGCAGCCGGCCTCGATGCGGCGCGTGATCTCGGGCAAGGCCGGCCCGCCCCAGTCGGAATTGAACTTGAGGCCGGAGTAGCCGTAGGGGTTGTGGCTGGCGGTGATGTTGATGCCGCCGGCCGCTTTGCGCCGCAAAATTTCAAAGGCGATGACGGGGGTGGGCGTGTCGCGGTCGCAGAGGAGCGTTTCGATGCCGTTGGCGGCCAGCACCGAGGCCGCCGTCTGGGCGAACTGCTCCGAGAGGAAGCGGGTGTCGTAGCCCACCACCATGGAGCGGTTGTGCAGGCCCTCCTGGCGCAGATAATCCGCGATGGCCTGGGTGACGATGCGGACGTTGGAAAAAGTGAACTCGTCCGCGATGATGGCGCGCCATCCGGACGTGCCGAACTTGATCTTCATGACGGTTGGTTCTCCTGCGGAATGAGGTGAAAATTCATGCTAGCAGAAGGGCTATAAGCTGTCAACCGCGCGCCCTCGGACGGCGTCCGGCGGCGGCGCGGTCGGCGATGACCGTGAGGCGGCCGGCGGTCTTGAGGGCCGCCGCGGGAACGCGGGAAGGCGGATCGCCGCGCCGAAAACGGGCCAGGGCGGCGGCCTTGTGGGCTCCGCTCACCAGGAGGAGGTGCGCGCGCATGTCCCGCGCCGTGGCCGGCCCCACGGTGAGGGCGCGGCGGCGGCCCTTGGCCCGGGCGTCGGCGTTGGCGCGCAGGGTGGAAGGCGTCAGCCGCACGACCCGCGTGCGCGCTCCGGGCGGCGTTCCGGGCTCGTTGAAGCCGAAGTGGCCGTTGCGGCCCAGGCCCCACACGGCCAAGTCCACGCCGCCGGCACGGAGAATTTTTCTTTCATAGGCGGCCGCCTCGGCGCGAAGGTTCTTCGCCCGGCCGTCGGGCGCGTCCACTCTCAGCGGGCGGCGGCTTTTGGGCAGGCGATGGACCAAGACGCGGCGGATGTAGGCCAGGTAATCGCGGCCGCCCACGTATTCATCCGGCAGGAAAACGCGCGCGCGGCTGAAATCGGTTTTTTTTCGGACGAGCTCCTCGTACATGGGCAGGGGCGTGCTCCCCGTGGGGATCATGAGCACGGCGGCGGGTTTCTTTTTCAGAAGGGCGCCCACGATGGCCGCCGCTCGGCGGCCGAGCTGCGCCGGATTCTCGACGATGAGGAAGCGCGGGGCCGCGGCCATGGATTCGGACCTCAGCGTTTGAGGCGCGGGCGGATTCCGCTCACGCGGCCAGGCGGTACTTGTGGCGGGCGGCGGGGACGAACCATTCGCGGAAGTTCCAGCCCAGCCCGGCGGGAGCCACCTCGGGACCGACGATCCGTTTGTGGATCACGGGGAGGGCTTCGGGGTAATAGAGGAATATATAGGGCAGGTCGCGGGCCAGGAGGGCGTGAAACCGGCGGTAAAGAACCCGGCGTTTTTCGACGTCGAATTCGCGCCGGCCTTTCTCGAGAATTTCATCGGCCTCCGGATTGTGGTAGCCCACGAAGTTGTATTGCTTCTCCCCCCGCTGGCTGGAATGCCAAATGACGTATTGGTCCGGGTCGCGGGACAGGTTCCAGCCCAGGACGATGGCGTCGAAGCGGCGCTTGTCCACGAAGTTGGCCAGGAGCGAAGACCATTCCAGGACCCGCAAGTTCACCTTGACGCCGGCCCGCGCCAGGTGGTTTTGGATGATGACCGAGGAAAGCTCCCGCATCTTGTTGCCCTGGTTCGTGAGCAAGGTGAACTCGAAGCGGCGGCCGCCCTTGTCGAGCCAGCCGTCGCCGTCGGAATCCCGCCAGCCCGATTCGGCCAGCAGCCTTTTGGCGGCCTCCGGATCGTGGGGGATGTCCTCCACGTCTTCGTTGAACGCCCAGGAGTTGGGCGGGAAGGGGCCCGTGGCCGGCTTTCCGAATCCCAGGAGGACGCCCTGGATGATCTCCCGCTTGTCCAGAGCGTGGGCCAGGGCCAGCCGCACGCGGCGGTCCGCGAAGAGAGGGTTGTCCAGGTTCAGCGCCATGTAGGTGTAGCTGAAGGCGGGATAACGGAACTTGTTGTAGTGCCGGAAGAAGGCGGGGTAGGCCTTGTATTGGTCCGGCGTGAGGCCCATGGAGTCCACGCTTTGCCGGCGGAGCTCCAGGAATTGCACGGCGCTGTCGGGGATGACGCGGTAGATGTAGCGCGCGATGAGGGGCCGGCCTTCGAAATAGTCGGGATTGGCGGCGAGGACGATCTTCTCGTCGGTCTTCCATTCGACGAAACGGTAAGGGCCCGTCCCGACGGGGCGGCGGTTCGCGGGATGGGTGTTGAAATCCCCCTCCTCGAAAACGTGCTTGGGGATGACGCCCATGCCCCAGGACTCCAGGGCCGGCGCGAAAGGTTCCTTGTAAACCACGCGGAAGGTGTGCGGGTCCACGGCCTCGGCCTTTTCGACCATGAGATAGTCGGCGCCGGAGGGGGTTTTCACCTTGGGATCCACGAGGCGGCGATACGTGAACTCCGCATCCTCGGCGGTGAAAGGCTTTCCGTCGTGCCAGCGGACGCCGCGGCGCAGGCGGAAAACGATTTCCCGGCCCGCCGATTTCACCTCCCAGGATTCGGCCAGGTCCCCCACGAGGCGGAGGTCCTTGTCGTACTTCACCAAGCCGTTGAAGACGTGGCCGTTGATGTCGTTGGAGGCGGAGTCCGAGGCGAGGACGGGGTTCAGGTAGGAAGCGTCGCCGATGGAGGCGTCCACGTAGGCGTCGCCGAAAGCGGGGGACGAATCCCCGGAGGGCTCGTCGTAGCGGGCGGCGTCGTCCGTGCGGCAGGCGGACAGCAGGAGAAGCGCGGCGGCCGCCGATTTCCAGGCGCGCCGCGACGCGGAGGCTGTCCCTCCGGCGGCCGGGAGCGCGGCCGAACTATTTGTTGGAAATGATTTTGACAACGGCGGAAGGCTTTTGGAGAAGCTCCCGGGCCGCGCCCTGCACGTCGTCCGCGGTGAGCGCGTCCACGTCCCTCATGTAAGTTTCGTCGTAGCCGTGGCCCACGCCGAGAATTTCCCACCAGCCGAGGTAGCGCGCCAGGCTGCGGTTGGTCTGGTGGTCCATCATGTAGTGGCCGCGGACGTATTGCTTGGCGTCCTCCAGATCCTTCGAGGGGAGCGGCTTCTTGAGGAAATCGGCGATCATGGCCTCGATCTTCCTTTGCGCCTTGTCCAAATTCTTGGGATCGGTGCCGGCGTAGACGACGAAGGCGCTGCCCAGGCGGCGCGAGGGGTAAAACGAGGAAACTTCGTAAGCCAGCCCTTCCTCTTCGCGCACCACTTGAAACAGGGGCGAACCCATGCCGCTGCCCAGCAATGCGTTCAGCACCTTGACGGCGGCGTAGGCTTTGCCGCCCACCGGCGGCGCGGGCCAGCCCATCATGAGGTAGGACTGCTCGAAGGGATGTTTTTCCTCCACCGCCCGGGGCCGGCCGGGGTAGCCGGGCGGCGCCGCCGCCCTTCCCTCGGCCTCGCCCGACCAATCGCCGAAGGTTTTCTCCACCAGCGCCCGCATCCGCTTCAAAGGAACGTTGCCGGCGGTGACCAGAACGGCGCCCCGGGGCACGGCGCGGAGTTTGTGCCAGCGGAGCAGGTCTTCCCGCGTGAGGCGGGAGACGCTGGCCTCCGTCCCTTCGGTGGGCCGGCCGTAGGTGTGGCGGCCGAACATCTCGGTTTGAAAGCGTTCGAAGGCGACGCTGAAGATGCGCTCCTTCTTGGAGCGGATGGCGTTGAGGTGCGCCTCCTTCTCCTTCTGGAATTCCTCGGCCGGAAACGTGGGGGTGAGGAGGACGTCGCGCACGATGTCCAGCAGGGGAGCGAACTTGTCCACGGTGGACTGGCCGTCCAGCTCCCAGAAATCTTCCTCGCTGCCGGCGTCCAGCGAGGCGCCCAGGGTTTCGGCCTCTTGGGCGATGCGGAGGGCGCTGCGGTTCGCCGTGCCCTTGAACATGACGGAGGACATGAGGGCCGTGAGGCCGGCCTTGTCATCGGGCTCCTGGGCGCAGCCGCCGGGGAAATAAAGGTGGAACGCCGCGATGGCGTTGTGCCGCACCGCGCGGTGGATCCAGAGCAGGCCGTTGGGCAGCGTCTCGCGGTGGATGGCCTGGTCGGCGGCGGCGGGTTTGGCGAGCAAGGGCGTCATGGCGAGGGCGGCCAGGAGGCGGGGCCTCATGGCTCCCGGTCGGCGCCGGGATCCCCGGAGCCGGAGGCGGCGGTCGGCTTGAGGATGACGCCGGAAAGCTGGCGGCCGCCGAAGTAAAACCGCAGAAGGTCTTTAATGTCCGCCAAGGTCACCCGGTTCAGCATCCGGATGTAATCCTTGATCATGTTCGGCCGGTCCAAAACGGTGTAGAAGCCCCATTGGGACGCCTGCCCGTGATAGGTTTCCTGGGAGAAAAGCCAGGAGCTGCGGAGCTGGGCCTTGGCGCGGGCCAACTCGTCGGGCTTAAAGCCGTTGCTGTCGGCGTCGAGCAAGAGGAGGTAGAGGTCGTTGGGGAGGGAGCGGGCTTTCTCCGGAGGGCATTCGGCCCAGATGCCCAGCACGCCGGAGCCGTGGTGCGTGATGAAGCTGGAGCCCACGTTCCAGACGGACCGCTTCTGCTCCCGCAGAGTCTGGTAAAGCCGCGAGCTGTTCCCGCCGCCCAGGACGGTGGCCAAAACGTCCATGGCCACCTGCCGCGGATCGTCCAGGGAAGGGCCGACGAAGCCCAGGGCCACGTGGGCCTGTTGGGCCGGGCGGGTGATGGAACGCACGACGCCGCGTTCGGCGCGGGGCTCGATCAAGGGCGGGAAAGGCGGCGGATCGGATTTCGGCAGGCCGCCGAAAGCCTGCTTGATGCGCCGGCGCGCGTCGGAAGCCTTCACGTCGCCCGCCACCACGACGACCATGTTTCCCGGAACGTAAAAAAGTTTGTGCTGGCGGATCAGCGTCTCGCGCGGCATGGCGCGGATCGTCTCCGCGCTGCCGATGACCTGGCGCCGGTAGGCGGTGTGGCGGTAGATGGTTTCCAGGAACGTGTCCCAAAGGTCGGACTGGGGGTTATCGTTGCGCCGCTTGATCTCCTCCAAAATCACCAGCCGTTCCTTCTCCAGCTCCTGGGACGGAAACGAGGGATTCAGCACGGAGTCGGCCAGCACCTGGAACGCCTCGGCGAAATGCTCCGACGGCACATCGATGTAATAGTGGGTCGTTTCCGCGCCCGTGGCGGCGTTGATGGAGCCGCCGCGCTTCTCGACCACGCGGGCGATTTCCCCGGCGGTGAGGCGTTCGGTGCCCTTGAAGAGCATGTGCTCCAGGAAATGGGAGACGCCGGCCGATTTGTCGTCTTCGTTGACGCCGCCGCAGCGGACCCAAATCTGCATGGAGACCACCGGGGAGGCGTGATCTTCCACGACCACGTAGCGGAGGCCATTGGGCAGCTTGGACAGGGGCGCGGCCTTGGACTTAACGGGAGCGAGGAGGGGCATGAGGGCGAGGAGAAGGCATTCCGCGATTTTCGTGCGGCGGGGCGGCATCAGGAGCCGGCGATCCGTTGGAATGAGAGTCGGCCATGGGCCATCGCGGGGAGCGGATTATATGGCCGTCGTGACGAGTGTTTCCGTGGAGCAGACGCCCGGGGTGGCGCGGAGCTTCTCCACCACCACGTTGGTCATGTGGTGAAGGTCTTCGGCCTCGATGTCCACCACCAAATCCCAGCGGCCGTAGACCGCCGAGACGTGGGCCACTCCCTTGATTTCCTTGATGGATTTCAAAGTCACCTTCTCGCGGCCGGGGTTCAGCCGCACCAAAACCAGTCCTGTCACCATCGCTTCCGCCCTCCTGGGTCCGGCCGGGTCGGCCGCCGATTCACAATATTTAGAATATTAACAACTTTAGGGCGCTTCCGATAGCCCGCCGGGGGGCCGGGCGGGCCCGGCGGTCATCCTTCGGCGGGCCGCGAAATAAGCGTCGGCGACGGCGTAGGCCCAAAGGGCCGTCGCCGCGAGGTTGATGGCGATGAAGGCCGTCAGGTTGGCCCGCAGGGCGTCCAGCAGGATCGCCAGAGAGCCGGAAAAGGTGAGTTCGGCCAGGTCCGAGGGGAGCCTGACGCGGATGGCGCGCTCCGCTCCCGCCAACAGCCAGATCGTCAGGGCCAGCATGGCGGCGGCCATAAGGCCTCCCTTGGTTTTTTCCCCGTTGTAAATTTGTCCCGCGCCGGGCCACAGCAGCGCCGACAGTACCGCCGCCGTCTGCGGGTCGTCCTTCTTGCGGCCGGCCGCGGCGCCGGTGGAGTCGCCTATTTCAGCCACTGCGAAAGTTCCTTCCACGACTTGGTGTTCAAAATATCATCCTTGGCCAGCCAGGCCCGGCGCGCCACTGTGACGGCGTTGGACATGTAGCCCAGTTCGGCGGTGGAGTGGGCGTCGGTGTTGGCGGCCAGCATGACGCCGCGCCGCCGCGCCTCCAAAGCCTGGGCGTCGTTGATGTCCTGGCGGTCGGGCTGGCCGTTGATCTCCAGCGCCGTGCCCGTGCGGGCCGCGGCGGCCAGGACGGCGTCCACGTCCACCTCGTAGGCGTCCCGGCGGTTGAGCAGGCGGCCCGTCAGGTGGCCCACGCAATCGAGGTGCGGGTTTTCCATGGCGCGGGTGATGCGGCCCGTAATGCGCTCCCGCGGCTGCTTGAAGCCGCTGTGCACGGAGCCCACCACCACATCGAGCTTCGCCAAAATTTCGTCGGGGTAGTCCAGCCGCCCCTCCTCCAGAATGTCCACCTCCGAGCCGCATAGGAGGCGGAACCCGTCGCGCTTCGCGTTGAGCGCCTTCACGCGCTCCATTTTTTGAAGCAGGCGCGCCGGCTCCAGGCCGCGGGCCACCTTGAGGGAGGGCGAATGGTCCGCCGACACGAACCATTCCCAGCCTTTGGCGCGGGCGGGCGCCGCCCAGGCCGCCACCGGGTGGGCCCCCGCGGAGGCGGCGGGGTTGTTGTTGGAACAGCCCATTTTTTACTTTTGAACCACCACGCGGGGCCGGGGCGTGGTTTACGCC
>JBQTIM010000097.1:0-4335 GCA_052388135.1 Elusimicrobiota bacterium | reverse complement strand
TTTCAGATAGGCGAGCGGGACGCGCGTTTTGTTCAGGGGTTCCAGAGTCCTGTAAAAGCTGGAGAAGCCGTGCTTGTGCGGCCCATGGGGGCCCCTGGAAAAGTCCTGCGGGCATCCGCTTCGGACGGTCGCCCCTTTATGATTCGTGTGTATCGCTGGCAATCCGCCGAGGGCGATGCGATCAAATATCACCTCACCCTCTGGACGGAGGGCGAAGCGAAGCCCATCGGACATCATGACTTCACTATCCGTCAAAATACCGCTAAAGCGTATGTGGGTTTTGAAGCCGATGCCTTCCCTGTCGAGGCCATAGAGGTGGTCCTGCTTTATAGGGAGCGCTATCGCGGCTTGGGCTACTGGTTGGCGAATGAGGGCGCCAGGCTTGCCAAGCAGGATGGAGCCGGATCCTTTGAATGGAACGATGTTCATGACAGTCTCGGCCGTGTTTTAAAACGGATAGGCGCGGAGCCTCTTGTCCGTCCAGGCGCCCACTATGCCTTTGAGCCCGGTTATCGCCTTAATCTCGCAAGCTTTAAAAATGACGGTGAGCCGGTAAGGATCACCTCGCGCGAGGGCCGGATCACTGGAGAATCGGACGTTGAGAGGGATAGTGCCGCTGTTGAGCCTTTGATTTCAAGAGAGAAGGACGGACAAAATAATGAAGGCCCTGCCGGTGGAGTTTCCTTCGGCTTCCTATCGTTCCTGGGGCTGGCCCAGCTCTCTTTTCCCATGGCTCTTGCGGCCCTGGCGGCAGCGGGCTTGGCGGTATGGACTTGGCGGATCAAAGCCGTGCGCCGGGAAGCGGAGAGGGCGGCGGCTGAGATGGAATGGGCCGGGGCGGCCGGGGATCTGCCGCCCGAAGAAGCGGCAAGGCACATCAACGGCTTCTTGGCTGAAAGGCCGCTCTCCTTGGGGGTGGGACAGACGTTCACACGTTCGGACGCGTTCGGCGGCGCCGTGGCGGGGTATGCGGATCGCCGGCTGAAAGGCCGGTTTTTCGCACGGGCCTTCCGGCAGGCGCTGGCGAAACGCGGCGTGGATGCGTCGGACCAGGGGGCCATACGGAGGTTCGTCGCGGCGGCGGTGTCCGGCGCCCGGATTTATCTGGTTGACCAGGAGGATTTGGAGGCGAACGAAGCTTCTTGGGTGGGAACAGCCGCACAGTTAAAAGATTATTACTCTGCCGGCCGGTATCTTATCCTGACTCCTGATCAAGCCGTCGCGGACTGGATGCGGGAGCGCGGTTTGGGCGGATCCGTGCTGTTGAAGCAAGATGAGCTCTTTAGAGGCCAAAACCGGCGTAAAGTTCTTTTGAGAGAGCTGGAGACGGATTCCCGAACCCGTCGGCTGTTGGGAGGGTTCGCGTCCGTGCGCCTTTACGCTTCTCCCGCCTTTGAGCTGGATGAATCCGGCAGGGATCCGAAACTTTGGGAAGCCGTGCAAATCCTTCGCGGGCTTTTCCCGCCTTTGACCCGGGGGACGCTGGAGAGAATAGACCGGATCGTTCAAGCCGTTCTGTCGTCGGCCTGATCCGCCGCCCGTTGCGGGGGTATGGCCAAAACGTTATACTGCCCGTATGGAGGTTTCTTTGGCCAAGGCCGCTGAAAAAGATTCCATCCTCGTCGAAAAACTGGCGCAGGCCCACCGCGGCGTCAAGGAGCAGCTTTCCAAGGCCGTCATCGGGCAGGGAGAGGTGGTGGAGCAGCTTTTGACGGCGCTCTTCGCCCGCGGGCACGCCCTGATCGTCGGCGTGCCGGGGCTGGCCAAAACCCTCCTCGTTTCCAGCCTGGCCCGGGTGCTGGACCTTTCCTTCCGCCGCATCCAGTTCACGCCCGACCTCATGCCTTCCGACATCACCGGCACCGATATCCTTCAGGAGGACCCGGTGACGCGGGAGCGTTCCTTCCGTTTCGCGCCCGGCCCCGTTTTCGCCAACATCCTGCTGGCGGATGAGATCAACCGCACGCCTCCGAAAACCCAGTCGGCCCTCCTGCAATCCATGCAGGAGAGCCAGGTCACGGTGATGGGGAAGACTTATCCCTTGCCGGCGCCTTTCTTCGTGCTGGCCACTCAGAACCCCATCGAGCAGGAGGGAACGTATCCTTTGCCCGAAGCTCAACTGGACAGGTTTCTTTTCCAAATCGACATCTCTTACCCGGGCGAGGAGGAGGAGCGCGAGATCGCGCGCAGGACCACGGCCGGGGAGGAGCCCGCGCTGGAGAAGGTCCTGGCGGCCGAGGACATTTCGCGCCTGCAGGAGCTGGTGCGCCGGGTGCCGGCGGCCGACAGCGTGGTGGAGAAGGCCGTTTCCTTGGTGCGGCGCACGCGGCCCGGCGCCGGAGCCGACGCCTTCGTGAGGGACTACGTCGCCTGGGGCGCCGGCCCGCGGGCCGCCCAGGCGCTGATCCTCGGAGCCAAGGCGCGGTGCCTTCTGCAAGGGCGCTTCACGGCCTCCTGGGAAGACGTGGCGTATTTGGCGGAGCCGGTTTTGAGGCACCGCGTCATTCCCTCCTTCCGGGCGGAGGCCGAAGGCGTGCGGGCGGGCGACATCATCCGCCGATTGATGGAGGAGCGCTGATCGGCGGAACCGCGGGAGCCCTGAAACTTTTTCGAATCGGAACCCGGCCCCGTCCGCGATCCCGGTTCTTGGACGGCCGATGTCCCTTTTAGACCCTCTTTTTCTGGCGAAGCTGCCCACCATGGAACTGCGCGCGCGGCGCGTGGTGGAAGGCGCGGCCGCGGGCCGGCACCGGAGCCCTCGGCGCGGGCATTCTTTGGAGTTCGCCGGGCACCGGCCTTACGCTCCCTCCGATGAGTGGCGCCACATAGATTGGAAAGTGTTCGCCCGCACGGACCGCTGGGTGGTGCGGGAACGCCAGGAGGAGTCTCATTTACGCTGCACCCTCCTGCTGGACGTTTCGCGCTCCATGGCTTTCGGCTCGCAGGGCCGGCCGGCGAAGCTGCGTTGCGCGGCGATCCTGGCCGCGGCTTTGGCTTATCTTTTGATCCACCGCCGGGAATCCGTGGGCCTGGGTTTCTTCGGCGCCGGCCTTTCGGAGTTCGTTCCCGCCCGGGGCGGCGCCGCGCACTTGGCCCGCCTGCTCGATCTCTTGGAGAACGTCCGCGCCGGAGGGGCCACGGATTTGAGGAGGTCCCTGGAAGAGGCGGGCCGGCGTCTGCCGCGGCGCGGCCTGGTGGTGGTCCTGTCCGATTTTCTTTCGGCGGCCGAAAGCGTGCTGCCCGCCGCCCGGGCGCTGCTGGCCCGCAAGCACGAGCTGGCGGCCCTGCAAATTCTGGACCCTTGGGAGCGCGCCTTGCCGGATGGATATTTCCTTTTTCAAGACATGGAGACGGGAGAATCCCTGCGGGCGGACGCGGGCGAGGTGCGGGAGGATTACGGCCGGGCGATGGCCGACAGGCTGGAGAGCCTCCGCCGCGCCTTCGATTCCGCCGGCGCCGCGTATCATCTTTTCGACACGTCGGCGCCCCTGGACCGAGAGCTCGCGCTTTTTCTCCAGCGGCGCCTGGCCTCGGCGTGACGGCCGGCCGCGCCGCCGGCGTTCCTCTTTCGATCGCCGCCCGCGGGGACACCTCCTCGAACGTTCAGGCGCCGTGACGGCCGTTATCTGACGCGCCTCCTTCCCGTGGGGCCTTCCCTCTCCTCATGAATTTTTCCTTCCTTCATCCGCTTTTCCTTTGGGGCCTGCCTTTGGCCGCCGGCCCCCTGGTCATCCATTGGCTCACGCGGCCCAATCCCCGGCCGCTGCCGTTCAGCTCCCTCGAGCTCCTGCGCCGGACGGCCCGCGCGCGGCTGAGAGCTTCGCGCTTGAGAAATTATTTCCTGCTGTTCCTGCGGTGCGCCCTCCTGGCGTGTCTCGTTTTGCTTTTCGCCCGGCCGGCGGCGCATTTGTCCTCGGGCCCGGGAGCGGCCGGCGCGCCGCTGAGCGCGGTCCTTTTGGTGGACGTTTCCTATTCCATGGCCGCCCGCCGGGCGGGCGTTTCCTCTTTGGAACGGGCGGTGGAGAGGGCGGAAGGTTTCTTGGACGGCGCCGGCCCGGCGGACTGGTTCGGGTTGGTGGTTTTTTCCGACCGCGTGGAAACTTCCGTGCCGCCGGCGGGCGGCGCCGCGGCGGCGCGGGAGGCTCTGGCGGGCTTGGCGGCCACGGCCCGGCCCACGCGCGTTCGTCCCGCCTTGGAGGCCGCCTACCGTCTGCTGGCCGCCGAGGCGGAGGGGCGAAAAGTCATCATCGTTCTGTCGGACTTGGCGGAGAACGGTTGGCGCGAGGAAGCGCCGGTCCCCGGGTTCGATCCGGAGGTGCTGCTTTTTTTCTCCGA
>JBQTIM010000096.1:0-12551 GCA_052388135.1 Elusimicrobiota bacterium | reverse complement strand
ACCTCATCGTGCCCGACATCACCTTCCGCCACGCCGCGCCCGACCAAGTCCTTCGCCCTCTTTTGATCGCGCTTCTCTGGGGCATGGCCTTGGTTCTCCCCGCCCTCGCCTACCTCTACTACATTTTCAAACGGCGAACGCTGGGCCTGGTCCGGCCTCAAAGGTAGCTTAACAGGACGCTTCGCTTCCTTCCCTTCATCCGCGCGAACCACGCGCACGCCGGAAATAAAATCACAACCGCCAGAGCCCACAGGGCGTAAACCGCCGGCAGGCCGTAGCCGTAACCCTCCGGGGCCACGAATGGAAATCCCGGCGGGCGCAAAGCCTGTTCGCGCCAAGGGATGGCGCCGTAGCGCTCCCAGGCGAACAAGAGGGCCAAACCGTGAATCAACGGGATGTGGAGGATGTAATAAAAAAGCGGCGCGCGCCCGAAGGCCAGCAAAGGCCGCAGCGGGAAGGGTATCCCCCGGTCCCACCACGCCAGGAGAAGGATCGCCGGCCCCAGGGTCATCAGAATGAACGCCAGCGACGGAGGATACTTCCGGCAATTCAAAAATGAGAGAACGGTGTAGAGGGGAGAGGACTGCGCCGCCCAGCGGTCCGGATCGCCGTAGCCGTTGTGGTAGCGCAGGGCCACAAAAGCCGCCGTCGCGGCCAACCCCAAGGCCCAAAGGACTTGGCGCCGCCGCCGGCCGTCCAGCCTCCAAAGCCCGCCGAACCCGTAGCCCGCGGCCATGATGCCCGCCCAAGCCAACAACGGATAATTTACCACGATGGAATAGCCCGGCGCCACCTGCCAGCGGCCCAACTGGTGGGTAAACAGCCAAAGCCAGCCCCAGGACCCGAACCGATCGCTGGTGATGCCGTCGAGGGCGTTGTGCCCCAGGATCACCGCCAGGCCCAGGAAGCCCACAGCCGCCGGCGGCAGGAGCGCCAAACCCGCCAGGGCCATCATGGAGACCGCCAGCGCTCCGATGACGGTGAAGTGTTCGTATCGCCAATGAAAATCCCAGCTGAACTGCACCCACGTCAGCTCCAGGACCAGGAGCCACAACCCCCGCGTGAACAGAAATTTCGCCAGGCTCCGGGGCGTTTTTCCGTTCAGCAGCGCCAATCGCGCGCCCGTGCCGGCCAGGAAGAAAAACACGGGCGCGCAAAAATGGGGGATCCAGCGGGTGAAAAAATGCGGCGCGGACAGCTCGGCCAGCCGCCCCATGGACGTGGCGGCCGCCTGGTCGTGAAAAAAAATACGGACGTGGTCCAGCGCCATGAGGACCATGGCCAGGCCGCGCAAAAGGTCCACGGAATCCACGCGCAGGCGCGGAGCGGCAGGCCGCGGGGAAGCGGTTGCGGGAGCTTGCGTTGGAACGGGCGCGGCCGTGGGCATGGGCGTCGGAGCGGGTCGTGTTCGGGGATCGATTGAAGGAACGGCGGGGCGGGGGGCCCCTTCCTTCTATTACCTTATTTTATCAATTGCGGAAGGAAGACGCAAAAAGCGTGCGGCAGGAAATAAAAAGGCCCCCGCCGATTGATCGGCGGGGGCCTTCTTTTTGTTCAATCCGAGCGGCTTACGCTCCCCGGACGCTGGAGGCCTGCAGGCCCTTGGGGCCGCGGGTCACCTCGAACTCCACCGTCTGGCCATCGTTCAAGGACTTGTAGCCTTCGCCCTGGATGGCGGAGAAGTGCACGAACACATCCTCCGTGCCGTCCTCAGGGGTGATGAAGCCGAAGCCCTTGGAAGCGTTAAACCATTTCACTGTTCCCTTCATTTCTGTTTCACCAGCCTTAAGTAAGATATATTTTGAAGCCGTTGCAACGACGTTGATGCTTGCCACAAAAAAACCGCCTGGGAGGGTTCCCACGCGGTCCATGCGATTTCACATCACACCGATACGTTAGAAACAAACCTCAATCTTACGTCCTCAGTATACCAAATATCGAGCTGATGTCAAGGGACCGCGGAACTTTTTCGAGCGGACGGTGTCCAAAGGGCGCAAGGCAACGACTCACCGAGGAGGACTCTCATGAAAACGCTCGCGCGACCCTGTTTCACCGCCCTCTTGCTGCTGGCCGCCTCCGGCTGCCGGGCCGATTCCCTGCGGCAGGCGGCGGAGAAAATAAAGGCGGACCTGGCGGACCGGCCCCAGAAACGGGTGGCCGTTCTGGCTTTCCCCTACCACGACGGACGGCTCAGCTCCGGCTCCACGATCCTGCAGGAGCGCCTCACCACCTTCCTGGCCGAGGACGGCAAGCTGGACGTGGTGGAAAGGAGCTTGGTGGACAAGATCCTGGAAGAGCGCCGCTGGAGCGGGAGCTTGACCGCGGAAGAAGCGAAAGACATCGGCCGCACCCTGGGCGCCTCGGCGCTGGTCACCGGAACGCTCAACGACCTCGACGACAACACCGTGGAAGTCAACGCCCGCGCCGTGGACGTCGAGACGGGAAAAATCCTGACCGCCGCCCGGGCGGAAACGCGGCGGACGTGGAGCGACGCGCCCATCCGCCGGGAGGAAAGAATCGTTCGGGAGCGTGCCTCCGGAAAACGCCCGGTGGTGCAGATTGCCCTGCTCCTGGACACCAGCAACAGCATGGACGGCCTCATCGCCCAGGCCAAATCCCAGCTCTGGAAAGTGGTCAACGAGCTGGCGTCGGCGCGGTGCCGGGGCCGCCGGCCGCTGGTCCAAGTGGCCCTTTACGAATACGGCAACGACAACCTCTCTCCCGAATCGCATTACGTCCGGCAAGTCCTGCCTTTCACGGCCGACCTGGATGAAGTCTCGGAGCGCCTGTTCGGCCTGACGACCCGGGGCGGAAGCGAGTATTGCGGCGCCGTCCTGCGCAGCGCCGCCGACCGCCTGGACTGGGACCGCGACCCCGGCGTTTACAAAGCCGTCTTCATCGCGGGCAACGAGCCCTTCGACCAGGGCCCCGTGGATTACCGGCGGGCCATCGCCCCGCTGGCGGCCCGCGGCGTGGTTGTGAACACGATTTTCTGCGGGCCGCGACGGGAAGGATCGGCCTCGGCCTGGGAAGACGGAGCCCGCGCCGGCCGCGGAGATTACCTCAACATAGACGCATCGGGCGACGTCATCGCCCGGCGCGCGCCCCAGGACGACGAGATCGCTCGCCTGGGCCTGGAGTTGAGCCGGACCTACATCGCCTACGGCGATGAAGGCCGGCGGGCCGCCCGCCGCCAGTCAGCCATGGACGCGGCGGCCGAAGGAGCGAGCGCCGCCGCCGCTCCCGTGGAACGCTCCATCTTCAAAGCCGGTGCGCAGTACGCCGAGGAAGCGCGCTGGGATTTCGTGGGACGCTTGGAGCGCAAGGAAATTAAAATCGGGGACGTGAGCGACGAGGACCTTCCCGCCGAACTGCGCGGGCTGGGCGCCGAAGAACTGGAGAAACATGCGCGCAAGACGCTGAAGGAGCGCAAGGCCCTGGAGGCGCGCATCGCCGAGCTCTCCCGGGAGCGGAAGAAATTCCTGGCGGACTCCGCCGAATCCGGCGACGGGAAAACCACGCTGGACGAGGCCGTGCTGAGCTGCGTGCGTTCCCAGGCCGCCGCGAAGGGCTTCAAGTTCGAGTAGCTCCCGCCGAGGTCCATCCCGGACCGAAACAAAAAGCCCGCGGCCGTCCGGCCGCGGGCTTTTCTTGAGAAAGTCTGCGCCGCTTTTTAGGCGGGTTGCTTCAGGGCGTTCAGAGCCGCCTGATAGTTAGGCTCCTGGGCGATCTCCGGCACCTGCTCCGTGTAGATCACGGTGCCGCTGTCATCCACAACCACCACGGCCCGGGAAAGCAATCCGGCCAGAGGGCCGTCGGCGATGCGGACGCCGTAGCTCTGCCCGAAAGACTGATCCCGCAGTTCCGAGGCGGTCACCACGTTCTTGATGCCTTCCGCGCCGCAGAACCGGTTCAGAGCGAAGGGCAGGTCCCGCGAAACCCCCAGGATGATGGTGCCGGCCAGCTCCGCGGCCTCCTGGTTGAACTTTTTCACCGACGCCGCGCAAACCCCGGTGTCGATGCTCGGGAAAATGTTCAAGACGATCTTCTTGCCTTTGAAATCCTTCAGCGAAACGTCCGCGAGGTCCGACTTCGTGAGCCGGAAGTCCGGCGCTTTGGACCCGACCTTGGGAAGATCCCCCGACGTGTTGACCGCGTTTCCTTTGAACGTAATTTTAGCCATTGTTCCTCCTTTTCATCTTAAAAATCTGTCCCCAACGGGAATCGAACCCGTGCTACGGCCTTGAAAGGGCCGTGACCTAACCGCTAGTCGATGGGGACCCTGGCCGAAACCCAGAGCGCCCGGGCCGGCCCGATCCGGACACGCAACAGCAAGCCGCCGAAAACTCGCCGCATCGGAGCCGATGGACGCTCCGCCATGAACCTCTCGCGGCCGACGGAATGAAGGGGATTTTAGAACAGGCTTAGCCTGGATTCCCCGGTTGGATCGCGGACTTCGACGAAAAATCCGGGCCTTTTTCCTTCACAAAAAAGTTCGACCTTAGTCCCCGCTACGCTCTCGCTTTTTTGTTTCGTAAAAAGGCACGTCTTTTCCGTCTCGGTTCTCGCGCCCAACTGGGGAATCCAGGCTAGTGTAGCAAATTTGCGGAAGGGTTGAAGGACGGCCCGGACGCGGTCTATCCCCCCACCTGGCACATGAAGCGGGGGTTGGCGCCGGCGGAAGGGGATTCGGATCGCTCCAGCATGAAATGGCGCTCCGGTTTTTTCCGGATCACCTGCAAGATCATCTCTTTCAAAGCGTCCGGCCCCGCGCCCGCCCGCAGAGGCGTCCGCAGGTCCGCGCCCTCGGCGCCGTCCAGGCAAGGGACCAGGGAGCCTCGGGCCGACAACCGCACGCGGTTGCAGGAGGAGCAAAACCCGCAGCTCAAGGCGCTGATGACGCCGACGGTGCCCCGCGCTCCTTCCTGCCGGTAATAGCGGGCCGGCCCGTGGCCGCGCGGCCAATCCACCGGAGGCAAAGGCTGCAATCCGCCGGCCCTCTCCAAAATTTCCTCCAACGGAACGCGGCGCTCGGGAGTGAAAAAACCCGTCTCTCCCATGGGCATGAGCTCGATGAAGCGCACGTGCAGAGGCCGGTCGCGGGCCAGGCGGACGAAGTCCGGGATTTCGTCCTCGTTCATGCCGCGCACGACCACGACGTTGATTTTCACGGGCGACAACCCGGCGGCCAGGGCGGCCTCCACGCCCTCCAGCACGCTCGCGAGTTTTCCCCGCCGCGTGATGGCCGCGAAGCGGTCGGGCCGCAACGAATCCAAGCTGACGTTGACGCGCTTGAGGCCCGAGCGGGCCAGGTCCTCCGCCAGGGCGGGCAGCAACGTGCCGTTGGTGCTGAGGGCGATATCGGAAACGCCGGGGACGCCCGCGATGCCTCGGATAAGTTCCGGCAACCCGGGCCGAACCAGGGGCTCGCCTCCCGTGATGCGGATCTTGGAAAATCCCAGGCCGGAGAAAATTTCCGCCAGGCGGACGACCTCCCCGTCCGTCAAAACTTCCGCCGGCGGGGATTGGCCCTGGTAAAATTCGGGAAGGCAGTAGACGCAGCGCAAATTGCACCGGTCGGTGACCGAGAGGCGCAGGTAATCTATTTTCCGGCCGAAGCCGTCGGTGGGAGCTCTCACGCCAGCCACCGGAACGGCAGGCGGTCGCCGGCCCGCACCCGGCCCACGCCGCAGGGAGACACGGCCAGGGCGTTGGCGGCGGAGGCGCGGGCCAGGAGCGCGGAGCCTTGGGGCCGGAGAAGAGACAGGCCGTAACCGTCGGGACCGGGCTCCGCGCGGCAAAAAATATATTGTTGGCGCTGAAGCGGCTTGGGGAAGTCGTTCAAGGCCGCGCCTTCCAAACTGTAAAGAGACGTCGCGCTTTCGGCCCCTTGCATGCGATCCAGGGCGGGCCGAACGAACTCCTCGAAACAGACCAGGGCGGACAGGGGATTGCCGGGCAGGCCGAAAACAGGCTTGTCGGGGCCGCCGGACGGAGACGGGCAGAGGCCGAACAGCAGGGGCATGCCGGGCTTGATCGCCACCCGCCAGAAAATTTCGCGGAAGCCCAGGCGGTCCAGGCAGCGCCGGGTGTAATCGAAGTCGCCCACGGAAACGCCGCCCGACACCAACAGAACGTCGGCCGCGTTCAACGCCTCGGCCAAAGCGGCCTCCAGAAGAGCCGGCTCGTCGGGAACCAATCGCCGGCGGCTGTTGACGCCCAGTCGCGAAAGAGCCGCGGCCAGGGCGGGGCCGTTGGCGTCGAAAATTTGCCCCGGCTCCGGCGGCGCGCCGGCCGCCAACTCGCTCCCCGACACGACGATGAAAACCTCGGGTCGTTTTCCCACGGGCGCGCCCGCCAGGCCTTGCGCCGCCAGCAGCGCCGCGTCCCACGGGCGCAGGCGCGCGCCGCGGGACAAAAGCAATTCTCCCGCGCGGACGTCTTCTCCCCGCCGGCGCAGGGCGTCGCCGGGCGACGGCGCTTGAAATATGCGCGCGCAGCCGTCCGCCGTCTCTTCGGCGTGCTCCTTCATGACGACCGCGTCGCATCCGGCGGGCGCGGGCGCTCCGGTCATTATTTTCATGGCCTCTCCCGGCCTCAAAGTTCCGGGCCGGCCGCCGGCCCGCGCCGCGCCCCTCAACGGCAGACGGGCCGGCCGATCGGGGGCGGCGCCCGCCGCGTCCCGGGCGCGCACCGCGTAACCGTCCACCGCGGAGTTCGTGAAGAGAGGCAGCTCGAGACGGGCGTAAATGTTCTCAAAAACCACCCGCCCAGCGGCCTGATCCAGAGAGACCCATTCCGCGCCCAGAAGCGGCGCGCGGTCCCAAACGAGACTCCGCGCTTCCTCGGCCGCGATGAGCCCGCTCTCCGGCGGAGCCTGAACGGCGGTTTTCTCAGACATGCTCGAGCCTGCCTTCGTCCGGACGCCGTTTTCCGTCATGGCGGTGGGAAGCGTCCTCTCCCGCCAACAGCGACAGCGCGTGCGGGAGCACGCCCGCCATGGCCTGGAGGCATTCCGCGGCGCCGTCCGGGTTGCCCGGCAGATTGATGATCAGGCTGCGGCCCCGGGTTCCGGCCGCGGCGCGGGACAAAACGGCGAAAGGCGTGCGGCGCGAACCCTCCCGGCGCATCAGCTCGGCCAACCCGGGCAACTCTTTTTCCAGCAAAGGCCGCGTGGCCTCGGGCGTGACGTCCCGCGGAGCGACCCCCGTGCCGCCGGTGGTGAGGACGAGGGACAGCCCTTGGTTGTCGCACCAATCCATCAAAACTTTCCTGATGTCGGATTTCTCGTCGGGCGCCACGGCGGCGGCGGCCGGAATCCAACCCAACTCGCGCACGAGTTCCCGCAGGCGCGGGCCGCCGCCGTCCGCCCGCTCGCCTCGATAACAGCGGTCGCTCACCGTGAGGATTCCCACGCGCGCCGTCACGGCGCTTTCTCGAACTTGGTTTTCCATAAGGGAGCTCTCCTTTTGATCTCGTCCACGAGGTAGCGGCAGGCGGCGAAGGCCTCCGCCCGGTGCGCGCCGCCGCAGGCCACCAGGAGGCTGGCCTCGCCGACGCGGACCTTCCCCGTCCTGTGCCGGACGGCGGCCAGAACGGGCCAGCGATTCTTCGTCCGGCGAACGATGGCGCGCATCTCCCGAAGGGCCAGGGCGTCGTAAGCTACATAGGTGATGGATCGGATGCGGTCCCGGCCCTCCATCCCGCGGACCCGGCCGGAAAAAGAAAGGACGGCGCCGCGGCCCGGGCCCGACACCCGCGCCAGGGCTTCGTCCAGGGACAGGGCCTTCCGTGTCAAAACAACCGATTTATCCACCGCTGAAAGGGGGCATGAACGCCACCACATCGCCCGCCCGGACGGTGGTGCGGAAACCGGCCCACGCGTGGTTCACCGCCACCTTGAGCGACCGGCGGCGCGGGGCCAAAGGGGCCAGCGAGGAGCGCTCGCGAAGGAGATCGCCCAATGGGGTCGGCCGGTCCAACGCCAACTCCATGCGCCGGCGGCCCATCCAATCGGCGCATTGGGCGAAGAAGATTATTTTTAGAACCACGCTTCGCCGGCCGCGGGAGCCCCGGTGAATGGCTCCGGAATTTCCGTTCGCTTATAGAGCCCGGAACGGCCGCCGGACTTTTCCGCCAAAAACACGGGGCCGACGACCATGTCCTTGTCCAGGGATTTGGCCATGTCGTAGAGCGTCAGCGCGGCGGCCGCGGCGGCCACCAGGGCTTCCATCTCCACCCCGGTTTTGTCCTCGGTGCGGGCCACGGCCTTTACCTCCACGGCCGCGCCGGCCGTCCGGAAGGAGACCTCCACCGATGACAACCTGACCGAGTGGCAGAGGGGAATGAGTTCCGGCGTTTTTTTGGCGGCCAAAATGCCGGCCAAGCGCGCCGCCGCCCAGGCGTCGCCTTTCTTCACGGAACCCGCCAGGAGCGCGTCCAAAGTTTCCGTCCTCATGCGGAGGAAGGCGCGGGCCTCCGCCCGCCGGGCGGCGACGGGTTTGTCCGCCACGTCCACCATGCGCGCCGCGCCGCGGGCGTCGATGTGAGTCAGCTCCGGCGTCATCGGGCTTCGCGCGGGCGCGGGGCGCTCAACGGCGGCCGGCCGGAATCGTCAGCGGGCGGCGGGAACACCGATGGAATCCTCCCGCTTACCGGTGCGGATGGTGTAGACCTCCTCCACCGGAGTGACGAACACTTTTCCATCGCCGAAGTTGCCCGTCTGGGCGGCCTGGAGGACGACCTGCACGGCCTCCGCAGCTTTGGCGTCGTCCACCACCAGGAGGAGCTGCACTTTGGCCAGTTCCTCGTACAGGGCCGAGCCCACCTGAATGCCGCGCTGGCGTCCGCGCCCCGTGATGTCCATCTTGGTGACCGCGGGAAAGCCCGCCTTGGACAAGGCCTCCACGACGGATTCTTCTTTTTCCGGCCGGATCACGGCCCGTATCATCTTCATCGTCTCTTCCTCCTCGGGAATGCGCCCGGCGCCGGACTTTCGTCCGGGTCTCGGGCGGTTACTCCAAAACGGCTTCTTCCGGCATGGGCGCAGGCTCGGCGAAGGCGGGGACCATCACCACCCGGTTCTCCGCCCCCCGGTCGCGCCGGATGCGCTTCAGCGTGTCCATGTTTTTCATGAGCACGGGGATCAACTCGGGCAGCATGCTCACGGGGACGAGCTCCATAATTTTCTCGCCCGGCCGCGCCTCCCGCCCCGTGCGGCCGCCGACGAAAACGTGCACGGCGTCCACCACTTTGCCGTCCACGTTGGCCTTGATGCCCTGAAAACCGATGTCGGAGGCCTGGTGATTTCCGCAGGCGGCGGGACAGCCGGACCAATGCATGGTGAGGCTTTGCGCCGCGGGCGAAGGGACCGACCGTCGCAGTTTTTCGTCCAAGTCCTTGGCGATGCCCTTGGTCTCGATCAAGGCCAAATTGCAATAGTCCGTGCCCGTGCAGGTCACCAGCCCCCTGGTGAACGGATGCGGATCCGGCGAATATTTTTTCAAAAGAGGCTCGCCCAGGAGGGCGTCCAGCTTGGCGTCCGGAATGTTGACCAGTATGATGTTCTGCGCCGTGGTGAGTCGCGTTTCCCCGGAGCCGTAGGCGTCCGCCAGGCGGGCCAATTCCTCCAAGTCGGCGGCGTTGGTCCGCCCCGTCGGCACGCACAAGCCGACGGAGAAGAGGCCCGCCTGTTTCTGCGGCGCCACGCCCAAGTGGTCGCTGTGCTTATCCGGGAGGCGGACGTCGCGGCCGGCCCGGGCCAGAGGCTTGCCCCAGCGCTTCTCCAGTTCGTCCCGGAACTTGGGCGCGCCCCAGGCCTCCACCAAAAAAGCCAGGCGGCATTTGTTGCGGGGCCCGCGAACGCCGTGGTCGTTGAACAAAAGCGTGATCTCGGCGGCCAGGGCCGCCGCGTCCGACGGCGGAATGAAAACGTCCAGGGGCGAAGCCAGGCGCATGCCTCCCGAGCCCATTTTCCCCCCCACCGCCACGTTGAAGCCCTGGGCGCCGTCTTCATCCACCGCCGGGCTCATGCCCAAATCCTGGGTGTCCGTGTGGGTGCAGTTCTCCAGGCAGCCGGTGATGGTGACGTTGAACTTCCTCGGAAGGTTGGTAAAGGCCCGGTTGCCCATGAAAATTTTCGTATACTCCCGGCCGGCGGGAGAGGCGTCGAACAACTCGCCGGGCGTGAGGCCCGCCAAGGCGCAACAATTGACGTTGCGGATGTTGTCCATGCCGGTCTGCAGGCTGGTGAGGTCCGCTCCCTCCAGGGCGGCGAAAATGTCGGGAACGTCGCGGATCTTCACGGCGCGCAATTCCAACTGCTGGCGCGTGGTGATGTCCAGAACCTCGTTGCCCACGCGGCGCGACAAGTCCGCCACGGTCCTTAACTGGAGCGACGTGGCGCGGCCGTTGGTGGTGCGGATGCGCATCATGAACTGGCCCGGCGTTGGTTTGCGATAGAAAAGCCCGGCCCACTTCAGGCGCTCGCGGTCTCCCTCGGAGATTTGCTCCCAACCCTGGTGCTTCTTCGCCAGCTCAGGCAAATCGGCCAGGATGTCCATCCCCGGCTTTTCGGCTTTCAGGAGCTCGACCTTGTTGTTTCCAGGCTGCACGGCTTTATTTCTCCACCGAAGCCGCGCCGCGCTCGCCCGTTCGCACGCGCACCGACTCCTCCACCGGGCAGACGAAAACCTTCCCGTCGCCGTGGTTGCCGGTCCTGTTGGCTTGAAGGATGCCCTCCACCACCGCCGACACCTGCTCCTCCCGGACGATGCAGCTCACCATCCTCTTCGGCAGGTAACCCATGGTCACGGGTCCGTCGCCGGTGCGGATGCGGGACAGATAGCGCAAACCGGCCTGGCGGCCGCGGCCCAGGATTCGGTTCTGGCTGGCCCCCGTCACGCCCGCGGCGAAAATGGCCGTTTGCGTGGCGCGCCATTTTTCCGGCCTCACCACCGCGATGATTTCCTTCAGCACGTCTCCCATAAACCCTCCTCCGGTCATAAAAAAACGTCCCCTCCCGCGCCGCGGGAAAGGACGTCGTCGTCGATCCGCCGGTCCCGCGGCTCAGCGGGACCGGACGGCTATGGTTGCCTGAAAATAAAAAATCCTCCGGCCCCGGTGGGCTCGGAGGACGCCTGCGTCCTGAACAAAAAGCACTGCCGTGTGCTTGAACTCATTATAGCAGACTTCGGCCCCGTGTCAAGCGCGCCGCGAAAAATCCGCCGAGCGCGGCGGCCGGGGAGCCGCGCGCGTTTTCACGGCGGCCGCCAGACGGTCGGCCCAGCGCGTGGGTTTGGGGAGTCGGTATCCGTCCAGACACTTCAGCACCAAGGCCAAAGCGCCTTCACGGTCCATGAGATGGCCGGGGGACACGAAGATCGGATGGCACCCTTCCCTTGTGCGGACGGCGTATCCGACGGGCCGTCCCTCGTGGCGCAGGTCGGCGGCGGCCCCCTTTTTAAATCCGGGAGGATCGAAAACGCCGCAGAGAAGGGACTTCCCGCAGCCGACGGAGGGTTTGTCGAGGATGAGCCCCATGTGGGCCGCGATGCCGAGGCGCCGGGGATGGGCGATGCCCTGCCCGTCGAAGAACACGACGTCGGGATCGGACCGCAATCGGGCGAACGCCGCCGACAAGGCCGGCCCCTCGCGGAACGTCAGAAGGCCGGGCACGTAGGGGAACGTCAGGGGCCGCCGCGCCCAAGCTTCCTCCACGAGCTCCAGCGCCGGAAAAGAGAAAACCGCCACGGCGGCGCAGGCCTCCCCCTTGTCCAAATCCAATGAGCAATCGGCGCCGGCGACCAGGCGTATGCCTCCGGGCGCCCGCCGCGAAACAAGCTTTTCGGCGAGGCGTTTTTGAAGGCTTATGGCCCGGGCCGCCGTCACGTCCCAGCGGTGAAGCCGTCTCAGTCTCATGGCTCATCGGCCTCCGACGGGCAGGGCAGGAAAATCTTCGGCGGGCGGAAAATATTCTCGCGGCGGCGCTTCGTTCCTCCAGGACGCCGGCGGGTCCAGGGACCGGCGCCGTTATACGGGCTTGGCGCCTTTCTTTCGAAAAATGTCATCCACCAGCCTGGCCCAGCGTTTCTTCAAGGTTTTCTCCGCGTAGCCGGCCAAAGGCCGAAGTTCCTCCATTTTTTCCAGGTCGCGGGCCAGGAGCCAAACGTAATCCTTGTCGCCGGGGGACAGCCGGGCGGCTGCGGGCACTTCCTTCAAGACGGAAAGGGCGGATTCGAATTCTCCCAAGAGGCTCAGCGCGGAGACGAGGTTCAAATACATGCCGGGGCGGTTGCCGTGGTTTTCCTTAAGGTCCAAAAGGGCGCGCTTGGCCTGCAGGAGGCGCTCTTTCCGCTGAAGGCTGTCCTCGCCCTTCAGTTTGGCCAGGCTCAGGTAGGCGCCGGCGACGTTGCTTTTGAGCGCGGCGCGGAACTCCACGGCGGCGGGTTTGTCGAGGCCGTTCTCGCCCTGCCGCTTCAAGGCGTCCAGCGCGGACTCGTAATGGGAGAGGGCTCCGCTCAAAAGGCTTTCCTGCCGGTCCGGATCCTTGG
>JBQTIM010000095.1:0-1631 GCA_052388135.1 Elusimicrobiota bacterium | reverse complement strand
CATTCATCTTCCGGGAACATGGCGTCCAGAGGCGAACGGTGATGGGGCCGGCCCGGACCGGGCGGGTCGGGATAAAGGTCGAAATAATAAACGACGGCTTAGTCCACTCCGTGCCGGCGGAAATAATCCCGCCAGGGGCCCGGCCCCGCTCGTCTGGATGTTTCGATCAGGCGGTCCATTTCCAGAAGGAAATCGTAAAACAAATAGCGGCCGTCCATAAAAATTTTCCGTTCCGGCCCCCAGGCCCAAGAGAGATAGCCCCCGTACTCGTAGGGGTTGTAAAGAGTCCCTTCGATGCCCTGCTCTTGGACGAACCGGGCGGCTCCCGACGGGAACCAATTTTCCTTCACGAGTTTCGCGGGGAAGGGCCCTTTCAGCGCCGCGGCGGGCACGGCCGAAAGGAAGGCGGCCAAGACCCACGCCGCTTTGGGGAACCGGGACATGCGCGGTCCCAGATAGGCCGCCAGAAAAGGCAAAGCCGTGAAGGCCAGCAAAGAGGTGCTGCGGTAGTAGGCGCTGCCGTTCACGGCGAAGGCGGCCACGGCCGGCGCCCAAAACCGGGCCTCGCCGTCCCGCCGGAGGAGGCCGGTCCCCAGGGCCGCCGCGGCCACGACGAACAATCCCCAGAAGAAGGGCGTCAGCCGCACCGATGGTTCGCTCCATTCCAAAATCACGCCGGGCGCGTCCTTCATCTGGAAGTAAACCTCCACGAAAATCTCCATGAGCCGCGGTCCGTAGGGGTTGACCAGGGCGGCGGCCAGCGCGAAGGCGAAGGCGCGGTCCAAGAGTTGAACATAGGAAGCGCTCTGTTTCGACCAGCGGGCGCCCAACCCCAGCAAGAGAGGCAGGCCGACGCCGTAAACGAAGCCCGCGTGGAGGTTGCACCAGAGGACCATGAGGGCCGCCAGGCCCCAGGGAACCCGGCGGCGAAGGGGCGGGGACAGCGAGCGGGCCTTGAGGAGCGCCCACAGGAAAAGAGGAAGGAGGATCATCGTGGCCAGCTCCGTCCTCTCGAACAGCCGGATCCGCAGGACGGCGAACCCCGCGGCGGCCAGGCTCCAGAGAAAAATCCCGCGGGCGCCCGCCGCGCGGCAGCAGGCGATCAGCAGGCTCCAGGCCGCCGCTCCGGCCAGCGCCTTGCCGGCGTAAAGTCCCGCCGCGCCGAAGGCGTCGTGCAGGCGGTGCAGGACGATTTGAGCCAGCCATTCAAAGTTGAGCCAGGGGTTTCCCGGCAGGGTGTGGGAAAAAATGTCCTCTTTCAGCACGGCGCCGCGGGCGGCCATTTCCCTTCCGGCGGCCAGGTGCCACCAGAGGTCCGGGTCGTAGATGGGCGCGCAGAGATGCTTGAGGACGGCGGCGGCCAAGACGACCCAGAGGAGAGCGAGAACGGCCCGGGCGGGGGAGAGTTTCACGATCGCATTTTAACATTTGGCGCGGCGACGCGCCCCGGCGCTTCCTTCCTTGCGCGCCGGCTCCGGCGTCTTGTAAAATAAGGAACCTTCCATGCCCGACAAGATCAGCATCGTCGTCCCTGTCTACAACGAGGCGGAAAGCCTTCCGGCGTTTTTTAAATCTCTGGACGCGGCCCGGATCGTTCTGCCCGTCGGCGTCCAGGCAGACCACGACGGCTC
>JBQTIM010000094.1:0-18198 GCA_052388135.1 Elusimicrobiota bacterium | reverse complement strand
CATAAGCCGGCTTCCCCGCTGTCGGATGTTGGTGCGTAAAGCAAAGTTTACTTTGCCGCGCGACCGTTCCGGCGAGGCCCGCGCGCCTTCGGCGGCCGGTTTCTTTTGAGATCCATCGTCCGTTTGTGCATTGAGCGTCCCCTGGGCGTGCTGGCCATTTACACGGGCCTGGCCGTTCTGGGGATTTTTTCTTGGTTCGGCATGCCGCAGGAACTCCTGCCGGATCTGCGCTTTCCTCAGTTGTCCGTGGTGACCTCCCTCCCCAACGCCAGCCCGGAGGAGGTGGAGAACCTGGTGTCCAAGCCTTTGGAGCAGGCGCTGGGGACGGTGAAGAATTTGCGCCGAGTGGAGTCGTCCTCCCGCGACCACGTGTCCTTCGTCAGCCTGGAGTTTAAATGGGACACGGACATGGACGCGGCGCTCCTGTGGGTGCAGGAGAAGCTCGGCCTGGCGCAGGACCAGCTTCCGCTGGAGGCGGGCAAGCCCGCCGTACTGCGCTATAACCCCTTTGAGCGGCCGGTGGTGCTCCTCAGCGTGACGGGCACGCTTCCCCTGGCCGACTTGGGCCACTTGGTGGAGACGCGCCTGAAGCCGCGTCTGGAAAAAGTGCCGGGCGTGTCGGCCCTGGAGGTGACGGGCAACCTCGAGCGGGAAATCCACGTGGACTTGGACGCCCAAAAGCTGGCGGCCCACCGCCTTTCCATTTTGGAGGTGGCCGACGCCCTGCGGCGGCGGAACGTGTCCCGCTCGGCCGGCACGGCGGCCGAGGGTCTTTTCGAGTATCCGGTGACGGTGTCGGGGTCCATCGCGGACGTGGCGGGTTTGCGGGAGGCGGTGGTGCGGAGCGAGGCCTCCTCTCCCGGCGGCGCTTCCGGGCGGACCATTCTGCGTCTGGGCAACATGGGCACGGTTGCCGACGGGTTTCGGGAGCGCGCCAGCCACGCCCGCTACGACGGGCGCGACAACATCTCCGTGGCCGTCTACAAGCGGGCGGACGCCTATCCCGTGGAGGTTTCGCGCAATGTGCGGGAGGCCGTGGAAGAACTGCGGCGCCAGCTTCCGGCCCAAATCAGGATCCGCCCCGTTTACGACCAGTCGCGCTACATCAAGGAAGGCATCACCGACGTGTTGGGCAACGTGGCGGCGGGCGGCCTGCTGGCTTTCGGCGTGCTGTGGGCATTTCTTAAGAGCCGCCGGCAGGCGGCCATCGTGGGCGTCACCATTCCGCTGGCTCTTCTCCTCACCATCGCCGTCCTTTCGCGCCTGGGCATGACGCTGAACCTGCTCACTCTGGGCGGCCTCGCCTTGGGCGTGGGCATGCTGGTGGACTCGGCGGTGGTCATCATGGAGAACGTGTCGCGCCACCTGGCGTCGGGCAAGTCCTTGCGGGACAGCGTCCTGGACGGCGCCACGGAGGTGGGCGGGCCCGTGGTGTATTCCGTGTTGACCACGGTGGCGGCCTTCGCGCCCATTCCCTTCGCGGCCGTGGGCGTGGCCCAGCGGATTTTCTCTCCGATCTGCGCCGCCGTTGTGATTTCCCAGTTCGCCTCGCTGGCCGTGGGGTTGACGGCGGTGCCGGCCCTGGCCGTCCTGTTCATGCGCAGGGAGGAGCGGGCGGAGAAGCTGGATCTCTCCGGCTTGCCCAAGGCGGCCGCGGCGCGCCTGGAGGCTTGGTTGAAAAAGGGCGCCCGGGCCTTGGAGCGCCTTGTCGCGCTGTATGAAAAGAATCTGGGCCTCGCTCTTCAACGTCCGCGCCGCGTGCTGGCATGGACGGCCGCCGTCACCGCGCTCAACGGCTCTCTGCTTTTTCTCTTGCCGCGCCAGACCATGCCCGACGTGGACCAGGACCAATTCCTGGTGAAGATGACCCTGCCCGCCGGCACCCGTTTGGAGACCACCGACCAGGCCGTGCGGCGCGTGGAGGAGGCCCTGGCCGCCATGCCCGAGGTGGCCCACCGCACCGCCGTGGCGGGTTCTCCCCTGAGGGAAAGCCCGGGCGCGCTGGGGCCGCACCAGGCCGAGATCGTGGTGGACCTGGCCGAGAAAGTGAAGAAGCCGGGCGCCTGGCTGGCGCGGCGCCGCCGTCCGGCCAAGGCCCTCATGCGCGAGGCCGCGGGACGCATCGCCAAGCTGGACCTGGAGGGCGCGCGGGTGGAATATTCGGCCCAGGGCGCGGACGTGTTCTCCCAGGTGTTCGGCAAGGCCGGCGCCGACGCCGTGGTGGAGGTGAAGGGACAGGACTTCGCGAATTTGAAGGCGGTGGCCGCGGAGCTGGAGGAAAAACTCCGCGCCGTGCCCGGCGTGGCGCGGGTGACGGGCGGGCTGGCGGCGCCCTCCCTGCAGGTCCGCTATGAAATGGACGAGCTGAAGCTGGCCCACGACGGCCTGTCCGTGGCGGAGGCGGCGGAGGCCGTTCTGGCCGGCATCCACGGCGCGGTGCCCACCAAGCTGAGGGAGAAGGGGCGGGAGATCGACATCCGCGTGCGCCTGGAGCCCGAGGACCGCCGGGACGCCGCGGCGTTGTCGGCTTTGGTGCTGGCGTCGCCGGTGGACCGCGTGGGACACCCTTTGGCGGAATACGGAAAGCTGGAGCTGGCCCCCGGTCCTTCGGAAATCCGCCGCCGCAATCAAGCGCGGACCCTGCTCTTATCGGTCCATCTGTCCGACCGCCGGCCTGACGAGGCCTTAGAGGACGTGGAGAAAATTTTGGCGGACTACCGCCGGCGGCCGGACGCTTCGGCGGGGATGTCGGGCGAGGCGGAGGAACGGCGGGCCTCCCTGCGCAGCCTCCTCTACGGTTTCGCCGCGTCCCTGGCTCTGGTCTACATTGTCCTGGTGGCGCAGTTCAACGCGCTGTGGGTTCCGTTGCTGGCCTTGGTGGCCGTTCCCTTGTCCCTCAACGGGGCGGTGCCGGGGCTCCTTCTAACCGGGAACACCTTGAACTTGATGTCCGGCCAGGGGCTCATGATCCTCGGCGGCATCGTGGTGAACAATTCTCTCATGCTGCTGGAGTTCGTCCAGCAGAGGCGGCTGGAAGGCCTGTCCCCCGTTCAGGCGGCCGAGGAAGCCAGCCGTTTGCGGGCGCGTCCCATCCTGATGACGGTGGTGGGCAACGCCGCGGGACTTCTGCCTCTTTCTCTGGGCATCGGCCGCGGGGCGGAGATGCAATCGCCCATGGCCGTGACGGTGATCTTCGGCCTGTTGGTCTCCACCGCCCTCACCCTGGTGGTTTTGCCGGCGCTGTATTTGGAGGCCAGGAGGATGTTCGAGAAGGATTGACGGGCCGGCGCCTCGAAGGCGGTGTCACGGCTCCGTCAGGGCCGGCGGGATCTCATCAGGCGGGCCGGATTTCAGCGGAGAGCATCGGCGCAGGCGATCTCATGCATACCGGCCGCTCGGGCTGAGCTTGCCGAGGTATGAACGGCGCCCGTGGAAGCGAGATCGCCCGCCCTTCGACAAGCTCAGGGCGAACGGGATATACAAGATGAGGCCTAGCCCGTTGTCGCCCCGGCGAAAGCCGAGGTCCAGGAATTTTAATTATTTGAAGAAGCTATTTCACACCCTGGATACCGGCTTTCGCCGGTATGACGACCGGGGCGTATGGACATGGGCACAACTCATAAGCACATCGTCGTCGCCATGTCGGGCGGCGTGGACTCATCCCTGGCCGCGGCCTTGCTCCACGAGCAGGGGCACCGCGTCATCGGCGTGACGCTCCGCCTGCTGAAATTGGAAGATTACGCGAAACGGCAGAAAAAGGGATCATGACTTTAATATCCGTCGCCCCGGCGAAAGCCGGGGTCCAGGAATTTTAATTATTTGAAGAAGCTATTTCACAACCTGGATACCGGCTTTCGCCGGTATGGCGGCTCAACAAAAGCAACGAAGATCCGGAAAAAACGCTAGAACGCGTTTCGTAAATTAATTTCGGGGATTTCAGCTCGGCCTGCGCCTGAGCGGTCCTCGGCTCACATGCCGCCGCCGGAGCATGCTCGCCTCGGGCGCGTCGGCTCGGCTCAAACTGAAATTCCGCTCCGAGTTTATTTATGAGATGTGTTCTGCTCTGGTGTAGTGTTTCATAAATCTCTTTACATAAAAACTGTGTCATTGCGAGCCGAAGGCGAAGCAATCCCAAGGGTCGCATACCGGGAAAAACGTTCTCAGGCCCCCTTGACGGCTGGGATTGCTTCGTCGCAAACAACGCTTCTCGCAATGGCAAATGTAAAGAACTGTTGGAAACACTGCTCTAGCGGGGCGGTTCCTGGCTGGGCGCGTTGTTGATCAGCTCCAGGGCGCGGCGGGATTCGTCGTGCTTGGGGTTGAGCGCCAGGGCGTGGCGGAAGCAGTCCGTGGCCTCGGAATATTTTTCGTTGCCGTAGAGGCGCAGCCCTTCCCGGTATTTTTTCTCCGCCGCATCCATCACCGTCACGGGCGGCACGAACTGCCCCTGCTGCTTGATGATCTCTTTGGTTTCCACGACGAAAGCGCCCACCTCTTTGTTGTCCGGCTCAAGCTCCAAGGCCCGGGCGAACTCCTCCAGGGCTTCCGTGTAGCGGCCGGCCTGGCGGTGGCTCAGGCCGCTGTTGGTCCTTTCGAAAACCTCGCGGGCGCGCGTGCGGGCGATGACTTCGTCGCGCAGGGCGGCCCATTCCGCGCCCAAGGTCTCGGCGCGGGCGCGGGCTTCGCCGTCGTTGGGGTCCTTTTCCAAAATGGAATGGTAGAAGCCGATGGCTTCCTCCAGCCGGCCGGCCTTTTCCGCCGCCAGGCCCTGCGTCATCAGCTCGTGGCGGCGCACCCGCCAGCGCTCGGCGTCGCGCCGCGCGCGGGCCGTGGCGGCGTATTCGCCCAGCCGCGCTCCGGACAGGCTGTCGGGCAGGGGGCCTTCCAGGGCCGCCTCCAAGTTCTCCACGGCCCTTTCCCAATCGCCCAAATTGTAGAAATACATGCCCACGGTGGCCGAATAGGCTTGGAACGAGGCGAACTTGCCCTTGCGAAGCATCTTGGCGAAAAGGTCCTGGGCCTTGTGCACCTGCCGCCGCGCGGAGTAAAGATCGGGCCGCTCCTCCAGCACGCTGCCGGACAGGAAGGAGGCCTCCAAGGCTTTGTTCTTCTTCATCAACCGCTTGGCTTCGCGGGCCTTGTTCTCCAGCTCCTTCTGCCGCCGGTAATAATTTTCCAGGCGGCGGAGGGCCTCCTCCACGTAGCCGCGGCGGTCCTTCTCGCGGCCCTCCCGGGCCTGCTCGTGAATGCGCGCGCCCACGCGGCCCACGCCTTCTTTGGCCCGCGCGTCGGAGGGATTGTCCTTAAGAATTTTCAGGTAACTGTCCAGGGCTTCCGTCAGGCGGCCGGTTTTTTCAAGGACGAAGGCGGAGGGCGCGGCGGGGTCGGGATTGGACGAAAGCCAATGCGCCGCCGGCAGGGCGGCGTACTCCTCGGAAAGGCAGGGCGTGAATGGTGAATAGTGAATGGCGAATAGGAAAAAAAGACCCAGACACCCCTTGCCGCTTTTATGGATTTTCGGCGTCACCGATTCACTATTCACGGTTCGCTATTCACGCCCTTCTTTAATTTTCTGTCCGCACTCCAAGAGCAATTGGAGCACCTCGGGGTCCTGGGGGTGGATGCGCAGGGCCTGGTGGAAATTCAAAAGCGCGGCGTCGGGCATGCCCCGTTCCATAAGGAGGCGGCCGCGGTCCACGTAGTGGGCGAAGAGGTCGGAGGCCAGGCCGGGCATCAGGGCCGCGTCCTGCCGGCCGAACCGGTAAGTGAGGCTGAACCTGTGGGCCGCCCCCAGGTCCTCGCCCATGCCGGCCCAGGCGTAGTCGATTTGGAAAGCTTTGAAGCGCATGCCCCCGCCCGCCCGCAGTCCCGCCGCCCCGATCCTTGAACTGCGCCCCGCCCGGTAGCCCGCGCGCAGAGCCAGAAACCCCTTCAGCCGGTATTCCACCCCGGCGCCCAGGAACGTGTCTCCCAGAGTCTTGTGCAGGTCCGCCGCCAAGGTGAGGATGTCTCCCGACAAAAAATGAGAATAAGACGCGCCGCCCGACAGTTCCAGGGGCAGGGGGGATCTTTTTTCATCGAACTTGATGCCCGGTCCCAGGTTCTTAACGGCCGCGCCCAGGCTGGTGCGCTCCAGCCAGGCGGATTCCTCGGGCTTTCCGGCCCAGGGCCGGATGATGAGCCCGGCGTCCACGGCCGGGGAGGCGCCCTCCACGTCGGCGTGGCGCTCGCGCACGTGTTTCACGGCCAGGCCGGCCAGCACGCCGCTCCCCGCCGGGGCGTCGCGCCACAAATTTTTCCCCCAGCCAGCCGAGAAAGAGTCGCCGCCTGTTTTCAGGGAAGGCCCGAAAGCGCCCTGGGCGTCGAAGCCCTGGAAACTGTCCGCCCCGAGGCGGTTGAGGCCCAGGGCGAAGGTCCCCATGTGGTCGGTGGGAAAGGCGAAGGCCGCGAACTGATGGTTGACGTCTTCCACCCAGCGGTTGTAGGTGGCCGAAATCTCCGGCGAGCGGACGTTGGCCAGGCCCGCGGGGTTCCAGTAAACCGCGAAGGCGTCGTCGGCCAGGGATGTGTGCGCCTCGCCCATCCCCGCCGCCCGCGCCCCCGGCCGAATGGAAAGGAAATCCGCCGACGTGGTGCCGGCGGCGACAAGAAAGGATGAAGGATGAAGGATGAAGGATGAAAGAAAAAGCAGCAGGGGGAGTTTGCGGTGGCCCTCCTTGTTTTCAATCTTCATCCTTCTAAATTCATCATTCATCGAACAATAACCAGCTTCCCCGTTTTCGTGGCGCCGGCGGATTCCACGGCGTAGATGTAGGTGCCGGTGGCGACGTTGTCGCCCGCTTCGTTCTTGCCGTCCCATTTTGCCTGGGGCGTGCCGTCGTTGTGGTGGATGTCCCGCACCAGCACGCCGGAAAGCGTGTAGACGCGGATGCGGCCCTCGCTGGGCAGGTTGGTGAAGGTGATGCCGCCGGCTTCCGTGCCGGTCTGGCCCGCGCCCAGGCCCGCGTTGGGGCCGGAGGGGCGCCAGGGGGAGGGAAACGCGTAGGCGTCGCTGACTTTGAAAGACGGCGCTCCCATCACCGCGAAAACCGCCAGCGCCCGGATGGGGGCCGATACTGTGCGGGCCCGGCTGTCCACGCGGCTGTCGGGCAGCTTGACCCAAAGCCTGTGCTCTTCGTCCAGCCACCATATGGACAGGGTTTCGGCCCGCACGGGCGGGTTGGTGCCGTCCACCAATCCGTCTTTATTGGCGTCGCTGTAGGGCAGAGTCAGGACGGCCTGGGTGGCGAACCGCGCCGCGTGCCGTTCTCCGTTGACATATTGGATGAGGATCTCCCAAACACGGTCCTCCAGCGGCTTCACGTAGGGGGATTGGGCCTTGGCCAAATTGGCCGTGGCTTCCCGAATGACGTCCGGGGATACCCCCAGGGGCCGCGACACGGGGTTCGCGCTGGTGAAAATAAGGAAGTCCATGGGAACGGCGTGAGAGGAAATGGTGATCTTCGAAGGCTGGTCGGCGCTGCCGAAAGGAAGCACGGCCTGGGTTTCGTGGGAAAAATACAATGGCCCGCCGCCCCAAATCCCCGGACTGGCGCTGAACCCGCCGGGAGACGTCATGGTATGGCCGAAGGCATAACCCGCCGTGACGCCCGCCCGCAGGCCGCTGTCAGCGTCCGAAACAGGGGAGAAACCCGCCGTGCCGGCCAACTCGGCCTCCACGGCATAAACGCTTCCCGTGCGGGCTTCGGCTTGGGCAGACGCAACCGCGCCTAAAACGAAACCCGCGGATAATAAGATTATTCTGTTCATATAGGGCAGTTACGCCGGGCTTATCTTACCACACCTCGGCGGAAAAAGGCCTTAGAGACTTGTAAAAGATTTGTAAATTTCCAGACTGTTTCCGTCGGGAAAAAGCCTCCGCCCAGGAGGGCGCGGGCGAAGCCGGGGACCACGTAAATGGTAAGCACCGTGCTGGCCAAAAGGCCGAAAACCAGGGTGATGGAAAGGGGCCGCCAGAGGGCGCCGCTTTCCCCGCGGTCCAGTAGGGTGGGGAGAAACCCCAGCGTGCTGCTGACGGCGGTGAGGAATATGGGCCGCATGCGGGCCCGGGCAGTCTCCAGAAGGCGGTCCGAAAGGTCCCGGCCGGGGTCCCGGGCGTTCAAGCGGTCCAAAAGCAGGATGGCGTTGTTGACGGCAATGCCCACCAGGATCATCACCCCCATCAAAACGCCGTTGCTGACGGGAATTCCCATCAGGCTGACGCCCCAGGCGGCGCCTATGAGGCACAGCGGCGCGGCGGCCATGATGATGAGCGGTTGGGCCAGGGATTCAAAAAGCACCACCAGCACCAGGTAAACCAGGAACGCCATCAACACGCCGCCCCAGGCCATTTGCCGCAGGCCCTCGGCCATGGCTTCGTAGTCGCCCTCCAGGCCCGCGTAATACTCCATGGGAAAAGAAATGCCGCCGATGACGGCCTGGGCTTCTTCCGCCGCCCGGCCCAGGGATATGTTTTTGAGGTTTGCCGTCACCTGGATGAGGCGGTGCTTGTTTTCGCGGAAAATTTCGTTGGGCATGCGGGTCAGCTCCAGGCGGCTCACGTGGCCCAGGGGGACGTGGCCGTTGCGGCCCAGGGGGATGGGCAGGTCCGCCAGGCGGGTGAGGTCGTTGCGGTCTTCCTCCCGCAGGCGCACGATGGTCTCCACTTGGCGGCCGCGGGAGCGGAACAGCGTGGCGCGCAGGCCGCGCATGAGGCCGTGGGCGGTCTCGGCCACGTCGTCGGCGGTGAGGCCCAGGGCGGCGGCCCGGTCCGGGTCCACGCGCACGCGCACTTCGGGCCGGCCCGGCCGGTAGCGGATCTTCACGTCCTCAAAGCCGCGCACGTTCTGCATTCCGGCCGCGATCTTCTGCGAAAGCTCGTAAAGCGTATCGTAGTCCGGCCCCGACACTTGCACCACCATTTCCCGGCCGGCCCGCGCGCTGGAAAAGTGGACGAAGGCGTTGTCGTCCTTGTCGCGGCCGGCGCCCTCCAGGGCTGCGCGCAGGCGGTCCATCACCTGGCTTGTGGACAGGCTTCGGTCGGCCCGCGGTTTCAAGGTCACGTAAACCTTGCACGTCCAGCCCTCGATGCGGGAGACCAGCGTTTTGATGCAGGCGGCGGCCTCCGCGTCGGCCAAAATTTTCTCTTCCATTTCCTTGGCCACGCCGTCGGCCACCGACAGCCGCGCGCCGCTGGACAGCTCGGCGAAGACCACGAACTCGTCCAGCTCGCCGGAAGATTGCAGGTCCCGCTCCGTCCCGCGCAGGATGACGAGGCCGGCCAAAGCCAGCAGGGCCGCGCCGCCCAGCAGGGCGGCCCGCCGGTCCATGAGTCGCCGCCACAGGCCGTCCAAATTCGCCAGCCCGCGCAAGGCCGCGGCCACCAGGACGGCCACGCCGACGGCGTAAAGGGCTTTCGCGGGCGTCTTCAATCCCAAAATCCAAAGGCCGGAAAACGTCAAAACCGCGGCGGCGGCCGCCCATTCCCAACCACGGGAGCCGAGCCGCCGCAGGGGCCCGGCCGCCCGGCGCAAGGGAACGTTGCCCGCCCGGACGGCGGTTTTCCAGAAAGAGGAAGCCCGGGCCCAAACCGCCTCGGCCCAAGGCGGCGGCTCCGGCAAACGGTGGCCTTTGGGCAGGCGGTGGTCCAGGGCGTTCACCAGGGGCACCCACGTCAGGGCGATGGACAGCGAGGCGAACAGCGACGCCGCCACCGCCGCGCCCACGTCGGAGTAAAGCCTCTGCACGTCCTTGGCCAAAAACAAAAAAGGCGCGAATACCAAAGCGTTGGTCAGCGTGGCGCCGGCCAGGGGGGACGCCGCCTCCTCGGCGGCCTCGGCGGCCGCCTGTTCGGGGCGCATGGCGGGATGGAGCTTCCGTTTTTCGTCTATGGCTTCCTGCACCACCACGGCGTTGTCCACCAGCATTTCGATGCCCACCGCCAGGCCGAACAGGCTCATCACGTTGACGCTGAACCCGGACATTTTCAAGAGGATGAAACAAAACAGCGCCGAAAGCGGAATCGTCGCGCCCACGGCCAGGGCGGGACGCAGGTCCTCGTAATAAACCGCCGCCGCGGCCAGGCCCAAAAGCGCCAGCCCCAGCACCCATTCCAGCCCCGCCGGCGAAATGTGGAAAAGGGACATGCCGCAGAGAAACAGGACGAACACCGCCAACGTTCCGCCCGACAGCGCCCGCGCGGACCGGCGCGTGCTTTGAAAAAAAACCAAAGTCAGCATGATCAGGAACACGCCCGACATCAGGGACATGCGCACCGACTCCATGGCGGAGGAAATGCTGTCCGCCTGGTTCGACACCTCCACCAATTGCAAAGACCGGCGCACGGCGGGGTCGATCTCCCGCCAGGCTTCCTTCAGGGCCTTGGCCACCTCGCGCCCCACCGCCAGCGGATTGGCCGAGGATTCCTTCTGCACGTAGAAAGACACCGCCGACCGGCCGTTCAGCCGGGACAGGCTCTCCGGCTCCAAATAATAATCCCGCACCGTGGCCACGTTCTCCAAAAAGACGGCGCCGCCGCTGCGGTCGCGGGCGAGCAGAACCTTTTCCATTTCCTTGACGGAACGGAAAGAGCCGATCATCCGCACCGCCGCCTGCCGCCGGCTCCCCTCCACGCTGCCCACCTGCACCGCCACGTTGCGCCGACCCAGCGCCGACGCGATGCGCTGCACGGTGATGCCGTAGGCCTCCAAGCGGTCGCGGTCGGCCTCCACCAAAATTTTGCGCTCCCGCCCGCCGCCCAGCTCCACGTTGGCGGCTCCCGGCGCCCGCAGCAGGCGGTCCTTGATCTTCTCTTCCAGCAGGTCGCGGATTTGTTCGTGGGAAAGTTGTTGGCTGGTCACCGCGCCGATGTAAACCGGCGCGTCCGCCTCCTCAAAATGAGCGATGACGGGTTTCTCGATTTCGGGGGGAAGCCGCGGCAGGGTGCGCTCCACGCGCTCGTGGGCCTCGGCCGTGGCCGTCTTCATGTTCGCGCCCGGCTCGAAGAACAGGGACACCGTGCAGCGGTCTTTTTTGGCCGTGGAAAAAAGAGTCCGCAGGCGGGGAATGTCCCCCAGCGCGTCCTCCAGCGGGCGGACGATGAGGGTCTCCACGTCCAGCGGCGGCATGCCGCCCCGCACGTTCACGCTCACCGTCACGGTTTCCGACGCCGCGTTGGGCATCAGCTCCACGGGCATCTTCGCCACCGACCGCACGCCCCCGGCCCCCGCCGCCAGCGCCAGCACGCCCGCCAGAGCCGGCCGCCCCAGCGCCCAGCGCGGAGCCCAGCGCGCCGTGGCCAGCGCGAAAGCGGCGAACAGAAATATAGGAAGGAAAGTTTTTTCAGGCATATCGGCCGACGGACGCTATTCTGTCATTTCCCCCTTGACACGGCAAGCCGAGCATGGTATAGAATGATGCCGCATGATTCATATGTATACATCACCCCCGAGGAGATCGCCATGAGAAAATTGTTGCTGATCGTTTTGATGCCCGCCCTTTTGGCCCGGCCGTCCGTCGCAGGTTCGCGAATGATACCGATTGAGCCGTCCGCGCCGAGTGATTTTTCAGGAGACGCCGAATATTCGTCGAATTCGCCGGCGGATAAGCCGTTCTCGCAGGAGAGGCCCGGTTTTTGGCGGAATAAGTCCAAGAAAAAGCTGGGCTGGGGGCTGGGATTGCTGGTCGTGGGAGCGGGCGCGGCGGTTTCGGGTTTTGCAGCTGCGGAGAAGACTGAGACGAAGACAGAACGAGTCACCTCCAGCTGTGGTTCGGGATGCACCGTCACCCAATTCAAAACCCGGCAGGTGACGACGTCCGAACCGAGGAGTCCCGGCTTGGGTTACGCCGGAGCGGCGGCGGGTCTGACGGGAGCGGCGTTCCTCATAAGCTACGCCAGGGCGAAAAACGCGCCGACCGCCGAGCCGGGCCTTCTTGCCGGGAACGGCGAAAAGGCCGCGGCCCGCCCCAAACGCGCCGGCTCCAAAAAGAAGTTATGGTGGGGCCTGGCCCTCATGGCCATGGGCGGCGGCGCGGCCGTTTACGGCTTGTCGAACGAAACAACGACCTCCCAGGAGACGCGCAACGTCACGGTGGCCAACCCGGCCCAAATAACGGCGGATTGGACTTCCTCAACATCCTCCACCAATTTCGGCACCAGCACTTATTCGGAGCAGCTGGACGGCGAGGCTGTAAATTCCGGCTCGGAAAAATTCACCAACGTGGTCATCAACGTGACATACACGTCCGACAACACCGGAAAGGTTTTGGCCTCCGTCAACGACACGATCGCCCAGTTGCCGGCGGGGGGGACGGCGGAATGGTTCACGAGCGCTTCCTATAATTTCTCGGGATCGAGTTCCGAAACCAGATCCATCAAAGTCGCGTCGGCGCAGGCTCTGCGGCCCGTGGCGGTGAATAAATCGAAGAAGCGGAGCCCTGCGCTTGGCTATGCCGGGGGCGCGGCGGCATTACTGGGAACCTATTTTGTATTGAGTTACCTCAATACGGGCAGGCCTGGCCGAAAAGCCGAGGCTCTAGAAATCAATCCTATATTGCATGCGGACGCGGGCGGCTTATATCAAGGGATAAGCCTGACTCGACGCTTTTGATTGGCTCTTGACCTCAACTTTTTGATTGACGGCATAGGCACCGCTGAGTATACTGGAAGCGGTTTGTAATTAATACAACTATATTTCGTTACAACTCGTTCACTTGTTCGGGGGCGCATGAGGGCAAACACCCAGTCGGCCCAACAGTTTATTCGCGCGACCGCCCGACGGTCACGCGCCGGCGGCGCATTTCCCGCCTTGCTGATGCTCCTGCCCTTGCAGGATCTCCGCGCGGCCGTTCCCAACCGCATCGTTTATCAGGGGCGGCTCACCAAGTCCGGCGTCAGCTCGTCGGGGGCGCATGTTTTCCGGGCGAGGTTCCTTTCCGCCGCCGGCGCGGAGCTCTGGAACAGCGGCAATGTCACCCGGCTCCCCACATCCCTCCCGCCCTCACCACTCTTTTCTGCGTGAAAAATTGAACATGAACGTCCGGCGCCTCCACCCCAAAAGAAGTTTTAAAGCTTCCGGGCTCCGCAAAACCCCGCGCCCGTTGCCGTTCCTCCTGGCCGGGCTTTACGCGTTCACTTCCACCGTCGGGCCCGCGGCGCCGCTTTGGGCGGGGGACCGGCAGGTGGCTTGGGGGCCGCGGCCCGTCCAGCACAGCGAATGGGCCACGGACGCGCGCGAGGGGGACTATTTCAGCCCGCGCCGCATCCGCGAGCGCGTGGAAAAGCAGGACGCCATGATCGCGCGGATCAACGCGCGCTTCGCCTCCGTCCAGGGCCGCCAGGCGCCCGCCCCGCCGGCCCCCGACGCCTTCCGCCAATCCCTGGAAAAATTCATGATCGGCGACCAGATGTCGGCCGAGGTGGAGGCCAAGCGCGCCCAGTCCTCCCAGGCTTTGGCGCGCGCCGGTGGCTACTCCTACAAGGCCTTCCCCGACGGCCGCCGGGTTTGGTTCAACAAGGACGGCCGCGCTCACCGCGTGGAAAACGAAAAGATCACGGACGCCGACGGCCGCATGTCCATCCGCGACACCACGGACATGGCCTACGACGCCAAGGGCAACCTCCTCTCTTCCAAAACCGAAACCCGCGACCCCGAAGGCCACATCACCGTCACCCATTGGTCCGGCGTTTACGAGCAGGGCCCCGACGGAAAAGACAATTTAAGCGCTTTTACGGAAACCACCTGGGACCCCTTGGGCAACGCCTCCAAGACCGAGCGCTCGAGCATCGCCTACGGCGGCGGCAAAGACGGCCGCCAGCCCGTGTCCTACAAGGAAACCCAAACCGACGCCCTGGGCCGCTCCACCACGCGGGAAGTCTCCGCCAGCCGCTACGACGACGAAAACCGCCTCCTCTCATACAGCGAAACCTTCACCGATTCCCTGGGCGAAACCTCCTCCAAAAAATGGACGGCTTCCGGCTACATCAAAAATCCGGCCCACAAGGGGGAGAACTCTTCCGAGCCTCGTCACCTGCTTTCCGGCTACACCGAGGAAACCACGGATTCCCGCGGCAGAAAAAGCGTGAAGGAGTGGAAGGACGCCCGCTACAACGATCAGGGCCGCGTCACGTCTTGGACGGAGGACGTTAAAACGCAGACCCCCTCCGGCGGCTGGGTTTCCACCCGCCGCGAATGGACCGGCGGCAAATACGACGACCGCGGCCGCCTCGTATCCTATCGCGAAACCACCACGGACGAAAACGGCGTCTTCCGCCGCACGGACGTCAAGAACACCGCCTACGACGATTTCGGCCGCATGCTTTCCTACGACGAGGTCGCCACCGACTCGCAGGGCGTGAAGACGCGCCGCCGCTGGCACGGCGCCGAATACAACGCCAAGGGCGAGCTTTTGGCCTACAGCCAAACCGTGATCGAAAGCGGCCAGGAAAAAATCACCCGCTGGCAATCCCTGGGCTACGACGGCCAGGGCCGCTCCCTCGGCCATCGGGAGACAGGCAAGGTTTTAGAGGACGGCGCCCTGCTCTACGAAACCGAGGACGTCTGGCAAGCCGGGGAAAACGAATCCCACGACGGAGCCTACGACGCCAAGGGCCGCGTTCTGGCCTACCACCAAACCACCCGCCGCGTCTTCGCCGACGGAACCGAGGAGAAAGACGTGCGCCTCTGGAACGGCGCGGTTTACGACGCCGAAGGCCGCCTCACAAGCTACGAGGAGGAAAGCGCTCTCTCCGTCACCCGCGAGGGCGTCACCGAAACCTCCACCGTGCGCCGCCGCCGGGAAAATACGGTTTATTACGCGGAAGCCGGCGCCCGGGGCGAGGGCCGGCATTTCGGCCAGGCGGCCGGCTACACCGACGTCATTCTGGACGACGCCGACCCGGACAAAGTCCGCCGCTCGGTGGTTTCCGACATCCTTTACGACGAGCACGGCCGGCAGGTTTCCTCTCAAACGGCCGGCGCTGAATCGGAGCGGCTGAACGAAGCTCTCCGCCTGGCGCCCGACGCCCTGTCCGCCGACGCGCCCCGCGCCGGCGCTGCCCGCGCCCTCTGGAACCGCCTGGCCGCCGCCACCGCCGGCCTGGCGTCGCGGGTGGTGGATTGGTTCAAGGAAAAACTGGGCCTGGAAAGCCCCGCCCCCGCCGGCGATTCTCCTGCCGAAACGGCCGGCGGCCCCGCCCCGCTTTTGGAAAGCCTTTCCCGCTTGTTCTCGGGCGGCCCCTCGGTCCCGTCGGACGTCGCCGCTTTGGAGCGGCTCCGCGGCCTCCTCCAGCGCCACCTGCCCGGCCGCCCTCTCTCGGACCTCCCGGCGGGCCTGGCGCCGGCGGCCCTCTCCCTGGGCGCCTTCGACGGCGGCCTTTCCGTCACCCGGCAGGCCGACACCCGCTACGACGTCAAAGGCCGCGCCATCGCCTGGACGGAAATCTCCCTCTCCGCCGCCGCCCCGGAAAACCCCGTCATCTCCCAGGTCAAGGCCGGCTACGAGGGAGACTCCCAGCGGCTGGCCACCTACGAAGCCGTCAACCGCCAGGGCGGCCGGGCCTCCTATCTCTTCAAGGACAAATTCGTCTACGACGCCCAGTCCCGCGCTTCCTCCTACCGCGAAACCACTTTTGAAGGCGACCGCCTCAACGTGGCGCCGCCCGAAGCCGGCGCCAAGGTCAAATCGCTGGAATGGGCCGACCTCACCCCCGCCCGCAAACAAGAAGTTCTCAACGACATCCACGCCGGCCGCCTGGAGGCGGAGGGCCTCTTCACTTTCCAAGACTACGACCGGCTGGATTACAACGCCCGCGGCGCCCTTTTGAACGCTTCCGGCCTCACCACCCGCCGCGGCTACGCCCTCACCGAGTTTTCCGATTTCAATGCCTGGGCCCAAGTCAGCCATTCCCAACGCATGGAGAACGCCGCCGCCGCCGCCCGGGCCGAATCCGCCCGCCTCATGGAATCCGCCCAGGCTCCCATGGCGGCCCTGGAACAGAGCGTCGTCCGTGCTCGGGAAGAGCTGGGCTCCGAATCCGACCGCACCCACGCCACCGCCTGGGGCCGCTACAACCTGGCCCAAGACAATTTGGCCGCCGCTCAAAACGAACTGTCCGCCGCCCAGTCCGCCCGCGACCAGGCTTCCTGGCAAGTTGAGTATATGGACAACCAAATCAACGCTGACCGCGGAAACGAGCTTTTCCAAACGTCATATTTAACTGGTCCGGCCGGACCAGTTTTGAATTGGCAGCTTTCCCGAGCCGATTGGGACGCCATTTCAAAGGCGACGTCAGGGTTCAGGCGGGAGCTTAATAAAGAGTTTCCCGCGGACATGAACCCGGTTCTCTCTTTCGTCGGCGAAAAAATTTATTTCATGGACGAACAAGGCAACATTCAGGAGCGGTTCGTGGAAACCGCGACGGTGAAAACGAACTACCTGGACAGCAAGACCGGCATAATGCGCCGGGATACCCATACGCGTTCGGCCATCCTTCAGGAAAAGCTTGTCGCCTCCGCTTCCGCCGGAGATAAAGAGATCGCCCAGGCCCTTCGCGGCCTTGTCAATTTACAGAACGTGTCCCAAAAACGCGATGCCATCGCCAATATTTTTGATCAGCGCGCCGCTGCGCAAGCCGAACTGACCCGCCGGAACGATCTTCTGGCCCAAGCCCGCGAATGGGTAGGCGAGAAAACCGCGGCCGCGGCCGCGGCCGGCGACAATTTGGAGAAGGCCCGGGGTTCCCTGGCCGGGCTGATCCAGGACTTGGAAGGAGCCCGCAACGCCTACGATTCCGCCGTGGCGGGCATTCGCGCGGCGGGCGAGGAGAATCTTAGGAACGCCGCCGCCGCGGCCCGGGAGGAATTGCGGTCCGCCGCCGCGCGCCTGGCGGAGCAGGAGCTGTCCCTGGGCGGCCGTTCCCTACGTCTCACCGCCGAGCAAGCCGCCGCCGCGCTGGACGGCGGCTGGCTGGACATCGGCGGCGGCCGCTACGACCTCTCCTCCCTCCAGCGGTTCGCCCAAACCAAAACCTCTTTGAACGACGAGGAACGCTTCGTCCGCTTGAACCTGGACGAGCCCGAAAAATCCGCCACGCTCACGTGGCGCGGCGGCCTTCGCCTCGACGGCCGGAGCCTGGACCCCGGCGACCCCGCCTCCCTGTCCCGGCTGGTTTCCGCCGCGGCCGCGGCCGGCGACGGGGCGCTGAACCTGGAGCTCTCCGGCGACGGCACGGCCAGTCTCGCCCGCACCCGCTCCCAAACCCAAGACGCCGACGGCCGCGTCACCGCCCAAACCCTGGAGATCACGGACTTGACCCGCCTGGGCGGCGAAACCCATCGCCGCGTCACCGTGCAAGAGACCACCGGCTACCGCTACGACGCCCGCGGCCGCGCCTTGGGCTACGTCCGCGTCACCACCGAGCCCGGCTCCGCCGACGGACGAACCACCACAGAAACACTGCTGAACGCCTCCTACGACGACTCCGGCCGCCTCCTTTCCAGCGATACCCGCATGGCGGAGAAAACCGCCGAAACGGAAACCGCGGCCCTGCTGTCCACCCGCGGCGTGCAATACGACTCCGCCGGCCGCGTGTCCCGAAGCCTGCAGATCCGCCGCGACGTCTCCGCCGGCGCCGGTTTCGTCACAGTCCAATCCATGCTGGGCTCGCGGACCGATTCCTGGGGCCGCGCCGTCTACAGCCGTTCCGACGTTCTGGAGACCACGGAAGCCGACTGGTCCCTGCGGGGCCGCGACGTGGAGGAGGGCCGCCAAGACCTCCTGGCCGCCTTCGGGCCGGCCGTGGCCCAAACCACCGTCTGGAACCAGGCCTTCAACGCCGCCGGCGACGCCACCCGCCTCCTGCGCCTCACCCGCCGCACCGACGCCCGCGCTCCTCCGGGTTTCGCCCCCGGCTTCCACGAAATCCGCGAACGCGTGGCCAACGCCTACGGGCCCGGCGGCCGCCTGGCGCAATCATTCACGGAAACCCTGGAGACCGGCGCCGCCTGGTCCAACGGCTTCCTCCAAATATTGAACAAGTCACACGCCGCCCGAGGGCAACCCCCCACAATCTCCGACTCCAGCCAGCCCCAGGGCCGACCACCCCCCCCCCCTCCCCTATGAGCGGCCGCCGTACCAGACCCCCCCGCCCACCGCGTAGAC
>JBQTIM010000093.1:0-7972 GCA_052388135.1 Elusimicrobiota bacterium | reverse complement strand
GGGCGAACTCTTCCGGCGGAAAATAACCCAAAGCTCCGTGGGGCCTGCGCCTATAATAGTCTAACTTCCAGACCTCAACTTGCTGCCGGGCGCCTGTAGGGTTTCGAACGCGTGGCTGTTCAGACATTCGTCCCGCAGCCGCCCGTTGAAGCTTTCAGTGAACGTGTTTTCCGTCGGCTTCCCGGGCCGGATGAATTGCAGCTTCACCTTGTTGAAATACGCCCAGGCGTCCATTGCGTTCGAATCGAATTCCGTCCCGTTGTCCACCACGATCCCCTGCGGCAGGCCCCGCGTCTTTTTCAACGCCTCCAGACACGCCACCACCCGGTGACCGTTCAGAGAGTGATCCACTTCGATCATCACCCATTCCCGGCTGAATTGATCCGCGATCGTCAGCAGCCGGACCCGCCGGCCGCTTTCCAGCCGGTCCGCCACGAAGTCCATGCTCCATTGCTGGTTTACGGCCGTTGGAACCGGCAACGGCGCCCGCGCATGCGACCCCGTTTTTTTCGTCGTCGGACCCGCACCTGCAGGCCTTCTTCCTTGTAGAGCCGGTGAACCCGCTTCCGATTCACCAACCAGCCTTCCCGGCGCAAGAGGATGTGAATGCGCAAGCAGCCGAACTGATCCGGTAGGCCACGCGGACGTCTTTGACCATCGTCCGCTTGCGCGCAGGCCTTACAGCTTTTTTGAGATCACGTCCCGCAGGATCTGACGCTGGACAACCAGGCGTTAAAGGAGCTAGCGGCAGGTTGCCCCTGGTCAATGGTCCCCGCTGTGCGCCAAAAACTGATAAAATCGGGAGGCCTTCCGGAACGGATCAGCCTCCTTAAGAAGCAAGAGCGCTTCAAGGCCATTACTGACGGTCTTTTACGGCAATTATGGTCAAAGAGGAGAGAGGCAATGGGCTGATGATAGCCTGTCTTTGAAAGAAACCCATGAAAACGGCCATTTCGCAACTTTTATGTCCCAAGTTTCGCATCTTCTGTGTCCCATTTCGCAACTTTAAGGGAAATTGACACGCCATGTCCCACGCGCCGTTCGTTCACCTTCACAACCACACCGAGTACAGCCTTCTGGACGGGGCCACCCGGCTGACGGACGAGAAGGGCAACCCGTCGGAGTTCATCAAGTCCATGGCCGCGCAGAAGTTCCAGTCCCTGGCCATCACGGACCACGGGAACCTGCACGGCGCCGTGGAGTTTTACTCCGTCTGCACGGAGGCCGGCATCAACCCCATCATCGGCATCGAGGCCTACGTGGCGCCCTCCTCCCGGCTGGACCGCAGTGGCTCGCCGTCCGAATCGTCCCACCACATGACCATCCTGGCCACCAACGAGACCGGCTACCGCAACCTGATGAAGCTTACGTCCCGATCTTTTTTGGAAGGCTACTACTACAAGCCCCGGATTGACCGCGAGATTTTGGCCGAGCACTCCGAGGGCTTGCTGGCGCTGTCGGGTTGTCTGAAGGGGGAAATCAATTCGGCCCTCCTCAAAGACCAGCCGGACAAGGCCTACAAGGCTCTGGACGATTTCCGCAACATCTTCGGCAAGGACAATTTTTATCTGGAGCTCATGGACCACGGCCTGCCCCTGCAGAAGCAGGTGTTCCCGCAACTGGTGGAGATGTCCAAGAAAACCGGCACGCCGCTGGTGGCCACCAACGACTGCCACTATTTCCGCAAGGACGATTCCTTCGCCCACGACGTTCTGCTCTGCATCGGCACGGGCAAGACGCTGAACGATCCCAACCGGATGAAATACGCCGCGCCGGAGTTCTACTACAAGGCGCCGCAGGAAATGCTTCAGCGCTTCGCCGAGGTGCCGGAGGCCCTTAAGAACACCCTGGCCATCGCCGAGCGCTGCCGGCTCACCATGAACTTCAACCAGATCCTCCTGCCGAGCTACGCGGTGCCGGCCGGCGACACGCCCGAGGGGTATTTGGAGAAGCTTTGCCTCGAAGGGTTGAAGAAGCGCTTCGGCCACATCCGGCCCGATTACAAGGCCCGGCTGGACGAGGAGCTGGCCGTGATCCGCAAGATGGGGTTTTCCACCTACTTCCTCATCGTCTGGGATTTCATCCATTACGCCAAGAGCCAGGGCATCCCCGTGGGGCCGGGGCGCGGCTCCGGCGCCGGCGCGCTCACGGCCTTCGCCCTGGGCATCACCAACATAGACCCCATCCAGAACGGCCTGCTCTTCGAGCGGTTCCTGAACCCCGAGCGCCGGAGCATGCCCGACCTAGACATCGATTTCGCCGACGACGGCCGCGAGAAGGTGATCGACTACGTGCGCGGGAAATACGGCGAGCGCTGCGTGGCCCAGATCATCACCTTCGGCGCCATGCTGGCCCGCCTGGTGGTGCGGGACGTGGGCCGCGTGCTGGACATGCCCCTGATCGAGGTGGACAAAGTGGCGCGGCTCATCCCCAAGGAATTGGGCACCACCATCCATTCCGCCCTGGAAAACGTGCCCGAATTGAAACAGCTTTACGGCCAAGACCCCCAGGTGAAAAAACTGCTGGACCTGGCGAAGCGGTTGGAGGGCCTGAAGAGGCACACGGGCGTGCACGCCGCGGGCACCATCATCGCCGCCGGCGACATCACCGAGCACACCCCTCTGTCCAAAGGCTCCCGGGACGTGGTCACCACGCAATACAACGACGAGTCCGTTTTAAAGCTGGGCCTCCTGAAGGTGGACTTTCTGGGCCTGCGCACCCTGCGGGTCATCCGCGACGCCGTCCGCCTGGTCCGCGCGCGGCGCGAGCCGGAGTTCGATATAGAGAAAATCCCCCTGGACGATGCGCCGGCTTACAAGCTCCTGTCCCAGGGAAGAACGGGCGGCGTGTTCCAGGTCGAATCCGGCGGCATGCGCGACCTGCTGCGCAAGCTCAAGCCCACGTCCCTGGACGACGTCGTGGCCCTCATCTCCCTCTACCGCCCGGGCCCCATGGGCAGCGGCATGTTGGACGAATTCGTGGCGCGCAAGCACGGCAAGATCAAGGTGAAGTACGACCATCCCCTGTTGGAGCCCATCTTGAAGGACACCTACGGCGTCATCGTCTATCAAGAGCAGGTCATGCGCATCGCCCAGACGCTGGCGGGCTACACGCCCGGCGAAGCGGACACCCTGCGCAAGGCCATGGGCAAGAAGATTCCCGAGATCATGGAGCAGCAGCGCGGCAAGTTCATGGAAGGCGCCAAGGCCAAGGGCGTGGACAAGAAGATCGCGGAGAAAATTTTCGACCTCATGGTGCAGTTCGGCGGCTACGGCTTCAACAAGAGCCACGCTTCCGCCTACGGGCTCATCAGCTATCAAACCGCTTACCTCAAAGCGAACTTCCCGGTGGAGTTCATGACGGCGGTGCTGACCTCGGAGATCGGCCATTCCAACCTGGGCTCCAAGGAGACCGAATCCAAGCTGGTGACCTATTTGGGCGAGGCGCAGGAGATGGGCATCGAAATCCTTCCTCCCGACGTCAGCCGCTCCGAAGGGGCGTTTTCCGTCGAGAGCGCGCCGGAGGACAAGGAAAATCCCCGCATCCGTTTCGGCCTCATGGCGGTGAAGAACGTGGGCGAGGGGGCGGTGGAGTCCGTGTTGGCCGCGCGGCGGCAGGCGGGGCCTTTCAAATCCCTGGAAGAATTTTGCGCCCGCGTGGACACGCGTCAGGCCAACCGCAAGGTGGTGGAATCCCTCATCAAGGCCGGCGCCTTCGACCCCATGCGCCCGGCGCTGGAGCACGAGCCTCCGGAGGTGAAGATGCTGGAGCTCTGCCGCTGGCGCTCGGAGCTGTTCGCCAAGGCCGAGGACGCTCTGGCCCGCTCCTCCCGCGTGAAGGAGGAGGCCCTGGTGGGGCAGGGCGCGCTTTTCGAATTGGGGGAGATGTCTTCGCGCGCGCCCAAGACCGACGCCGCGGGCGTCGCCGTCGCTCCGGCGGAGGAGTGGCGGGAACACACCCTTCTGGCCAACGAAAAGGAAGTGCTGGGGTTTTATCTTTCCGGCCATCCCCTGGCGCGCTACAGCAAGGAGCTGGCCGGCTACGTGTCCCACACCCTGGGCAAACTGCCCGACGCCGGCATCGTGCACGTGGCCGGGATGATCCTCAACACGAAAAAAAGCATCACCAAGATGGGCAAGCCCATGGCGCGCTTCAAGCTCGAGGACCTGGAAGGGGAGGTGGAGTGCGTGGTGTTCCCCAAAACCCTGGCCGAGATGGGCGACGTCCTGCAGGCGCACGAGATGGTGGTCGTGCGGGGGAAACTGGAACCGCGGGGGGAACAGAAGGACCTCCTCGTGGAGCAGGTTATTCCGCTGAAAGACGCCCGTGAACGCCTGGTGAAATGGGTCGTCCTCACGGTGTCGACGGCGGGGCTGGAGGACGATCCTCTCCAGAAGCTGGAAAAAATCTGCGATCAGCATCCCGGGAACTGCCAACTCGTCTTCCGACTCAAAACGCCGGCCCACGGCGACTACGCCCTGACCACGGACAAGCGCGTGAAACCCACCGACGGGTTCCTCCACGAAATGGAGCGCGTCCTGGGCCGGGATTGCTGGGAACTGCGGGCCAAGTAGCCGGAGCGGTCGAGAGCGGGCGGCGCCTCTTTCCAAGACTCTTTGTTGCCCGCCTCATGGCCTTTTGATAACATAACAACGGCGTAAATTTCCCCTCGAAAGGAATCACTCAATGAACTCCACCAGCAAAGGATTGTTGTTCCTCCTATTAGGCTTGGCCCTGGCCGGCTGCCCTCCCAAGAAGAAGCAGACGCCGGCGGTGGAGGCTCCCGTGGAAGAGGCCCCCGTGGACGGGGACATGGCCGGCAGATTCGGCGCCCGCTCGGCCCTGGAAATCGGCGGCGAATGGATCACGGTGCCCGAGCTTTCGGCGGTTTATTTTGAAACCAACTCCGCCGATTTGGCGGCGGACGCCCGCGAAGCGCTCAAGACCAACGCCCAGGTGCTCAAGGCCGCCCTGCAAGAGGCGCCCGCCCTGCAGATCCGCGTGGAAGGCCACTGCGACCAGCGCGGCACCGTGGAATACAACCTGGCTTTGGGACAACGGCGCGCCAACGCCCTGCGGGACTACTACAAGTCCCTGGGCGTCCGCGGCAACAAGCTGGCCACCGTCTCTTTCGGCGAGGAGCGCCTGGTCTGCCGCGACGAAAGCGAAGATTGCTGGTCCCGGAACCGCCGGGGCGAGACGACTTTGAAATCCTCCGGCGCCGCCATCCGCATCCCCCTGGACAAGCTTCCCTGAAGAAGGGGCGGCGGGCGTTGACGCGGAGACCGTGAGAAGAGGCTTATGAGGAAGGCGAGGAGGCTCGTTTCTTCGGCGGGGGCCCTCCTGCTCTCTTCCCTGTTCTTCTCCGGCTGCCTGGCCACGCGGCAGGAAATCGAGGACCTGCGCGTGGACATCAGCCAACTCCAGAACGCCCTTTCCAAGGCCCAGTCCAACCAGTCCACGGCCCAGTCGACCCTGCAGGGCAGCCAGGCCGACACCCTGGCCCAGATGCATTCCCTCACGCGCCAGCTGGAAATCCTGTCGGCGCACCTGGAGGAAAGCCAGAACCACATGTCCCTGCTGTCCTCCCGCATGGACGATCTGGACCAGAACCTTTCCCACCGGCTGGATTCGCTTTCGGAGACGCTGTCCGGCGCCAAGCCCGGCGCGCCGGCCGCGCCCAGCGCCCTCTTCAACCAGGCGTACGGCGACTTCACCCGCCGGCGCTACGACGTGGCGTTGAAGGGTTTCCAGAACTACCTGGAGAAGCACCCCGGCACGGAAAAGGCGGCCGAGGCCCAGTTCTACATCGGCGAGAGCCATTTCGCCAAGTCGGACTGGCCCCGCGCGCTGGAGGCCTACGACAAGGTGTTGAAGGACCATCCCAACAGCTCCGTCGTGCCGGCGGCTTACTTGCAGAAAGGCGCGGCGCTGGAGAAGCGCGGCCAGACCAACGAGGCCTTGGCCGTTTACGACGCCATCGCGCGAAAGTACCCCCACCGCAAAGAGGCCCAGGCCGCCCGCGACCGCATGTCCGCCTTAAAGGGAGGCGCCCCGTCCGAGGCGCGGGAACCGGCCGAGCGGTGAGCCGCCGGGCCGTTTCCCTGCTCCTGCTGGCCGCCGCCCTTTTCGCGGCGCGCCCCGCTCCGGCGCAGGACGCCCTTTACCTCGAGCTTTCGGCCCACGGCCAGCGCCTCAACCTGGGCCTGGCCGATTTCGTCTCCGTCCGTTCGAGCGTCGAGGAGGCGGCCCGCGCGCGCGGCATGCGGGACGTGGTCAAATACGACCTCCTGTTCCAGCGCATCTTCAACCTGATCGAGGGCGGACCCGCGCCCCTGCGCCGCCGCATCCTCTTCGACGCCTGGAGGGACGCCAAGGCCGACCTGCTGGTGACGGGGACTTTGAGCGCCGCGCGCGAAGGGCGCTTCGAGTTCACCGGGGCGCTCTACGACGTCCGCTCCAAACAGGTGGTGTTGGAAAAACGCTACTTGGGCGATCCGGGGCAGGAGCGGTCGGTGGCGCACCGCTGGGCCGACGAGGTGGTGCGCTATTTCATCGGCCGGCCCGGCGTGGCCGGCACGCCCATCTACTTCGTCAACGACGCCACCGGAAAAAAGGAAGTCTGCGCCGTGGACTACGACGGCGCCAACTTCCGCCGCCTCACCAACGACCGCTCCATCGCCCTCCTGCCCAAGGCTTCCCCCGACGGAAAATGGATCGCCTACACCACCTTCCGGGACGGCGGGCCGCGCCTTTACCTGCTGAGCGCCGACGGCCGCGAGAAGCGTCTCCTCTGCGGCTACGAAGGCTTGAACGCCTCCGCCGCCTGGTTCCCCGACGGTCAGTCCCTGGCGGCCACCTTGTCCCTGGGCGGCGAGCCCAACATCCACCAGGTGGGCCTGGACGGCAAGATCATGCGCGCCCTCACGCGCTCCTTCTCCGTGGACACCGCCCCCGCGTTCTCTCCCGACGGCCTGCGCATGGCTTTCACCTCGGACCGTCCGGGCTATCCGCAGATCTACGCCATGGACGTCAGCGGCGCGAACCTGAAGCGCCTCACCCGCCTGGGCGAATGCGATTCGGCGGCTTGGTCGCCCCAGGGCAACGTCATCGCCTTCGCCATGAGCCAATCGAAAGGAAACTTCGACATCCACACCCTGGAGATCGCCTCCGGCTCCCAGCAGAGGCTCACCTGGGGCACGGGCAACAACGAGAACCCCGCCTGGTCCCCGGACGGCCGCCACTTGGTTTTCACCAGCACCCGCCGGGGCCGTTCCGAGCTGTGGATCATGGGCCTGGACGGCTCCAACCAGCAGCCCCTGGGGCAGATTCCCGGCAATTCCTTCACGCCCCATTGGGGGCCGTGGCCCGTCGAGGAAGGATCGCGATGAAGAGCCCGGCCGGGCGTCCTCAAGCGATCCGCCGTCCTCGCCGCGTTCCCGCGCGGGGAGCGGGGGCCGCTTCGTGAGCGCCTCTCCCGCCGCCAAGGGCAAAACCTCTCCCCTGGCCACCGCCCGGGAACAATTGAGGCAGGCCGCCGACCGTCTGGGTCTCGATCCTTCCTTGCATGAGATTTTGAAGTATCCCAAGCGCATCCTCCAGGTGGCCGTGCCCGTGCGCATGGACACCGGCGAAATCAAGGTGTTCGACGGCTACCGCGTCCAGCACAACGTGGACAGGGGCCCGGCCAAAGGCGGCATTCGTTACCATCCGGCCGTGGACTTGGACGAGGTCACGGCCCTGGCCATGTGGATGACGTGGAAATGCGCCGTGGGCCGCATCCCCTTCGGCGGGGCCAAAGGCGGCGTGGTCTGCGACCCGGCCAAGCTCTCCGACGGTGAGCTGGAACGCCTGACCCGGCGCTACACCTCCGAGCTGCAGGTGATTTTGGGCCCCGAAAAGGACATTCCCGCCCCCGATGTGAACACCGACGCCCGCATCATGGGCTGGATGATGGACACTTACTCCATGA
>JBQTIM010000092.1:0-16483 GCA_052388135.1 Elusimicrobiota bacterium | reverse complement strand
TCCCACCCTTGGGCGCGGGCGGCCTCCGCCATGGCCTCCAGCGTGTCGGCCCCGTCGGAGGCGTCGGTGTGGTTGTGGAAACAGCCCTTGATGTCCTTTTCCTCCACCAGGCGGGGCAGGCGCTTCTTTTCCGCCGCCTCGATCTCGCCGCGGTTCTCCCGCAGTTCCGGCGGGATGTATTGCAGGCCCAAAACCTTGTAGACGTCCTCCTCTTTTTCCGCCGCCAGGGGCTTGAGCTGTTTTTTATCGGAAAGGCGGAAGACGCCGTATTCGTTGACGGTGAGCCCCAGGCGCTGGGCGCGCTCCCGCAAGACGACGTTGTGCTCCTTGGAGCCCGTGAAATATTGCAGGGCCGCGCCGAAGACGGAAGGGTCCACCACCCGCAGGTCGCACTGCACGTTGTCGTAAAAGAGGACGCTGGCCTTCTTGTCGCCCGCGGCCAGGACGCGCAGGACCGACGGCATTTTGGTGAAGAATTCGATGACGGCTTCGGGCTGGCGCGAGGCGCACAGGATGTCCAAGTCCCCCACCGTCTCCCGGCCGCGCCGCAGGGACCCCGCGGGCTCCACCGCCGTCACGCCGCGGACCTCCGCCAATTTCGCCAGAAGGGGGGCCATGAGCTTCCGCGCCTTCCAAAGCAGCATCCGGCCGTCCCCCCGCGCGGCGGACTGCAGGCCCTTCACGATGTTCTCCTGCATCTTGGCGCCGAAGCCCTTCAAGCCGCTGAGCTTTCCCGCCGCCGCCAGCTTCGCCAGCTTGGCGCAGGAATCCACCTGAAGCTCTTCGTAGAGGAACCGCGCCCGCTTGGGGCCCAGCCCCGGCACGCGCATGATCTCCATGAGGCCGGCGGGATATTTTTTCAGCAGACCGTCGTGTTCCCTCACCCGCCCGGTCTTGGCGAACTCCTGGATCTTGTCCGCGATGCCCTGCCCGATGCCGGGAATTTTCAGCAGGTCCTCGCGCGCCAGCGATCCGAGGTCCACGGGATAATCTTCGATGGTTTGAACGGCCTTCTGGTAGGCGCGGATGCGGAAGGGGTTGTCGCCCGACATTTCCAGGAAAACGGCCATCTCGGCCAGGAGCTTGGCGAAGGCGGGGTTGATCAAAGGGCGGCGGCTCCGGTTTTGTGCGCTCGCATGGAGAAATGGTATAAAATTTGATTCATGTGCGGCATCGCCGGAAAAATCGCCTGGACGTCCGGCTCGACGGTGAACGAGCCCCTCTTGCGGACGATGTCCGACGCCCTGCGCCACCGCGGGCCCGACGAAGGCGGCGCCTGGGTCCAAGGGGCGGTGGGCCTCGCTATGCGCCGTCTGAAAATCATCGACCTCGCGGGCGGCCAGCAGCCCATGGCCAACGGGCATTGCCCGCTGGCCGCCAAATCCGGGCCCCTGCGGCTGGTTTACAACGGTGAAATCTACGGCTTCCGTGGCTTCCGGCGGGAGTTGGAGGAGAAAGGCCACCGCTTCCAATCCTCCTCGGACACCGAGGTCATCCTCCACGCCTTCGAGGAGCACGGCGAGGGATTTCTAGAGCGCCTCAACGGCATGTTCGGCCTGGCGCTCTACGCCGAGCGCGACCGCGTCCTTTACCTCGCCCGGGACCGCATGGGCATCAAGCCCGTCTATTACCGGGCGGCGGCCTCGTCCTTCTCCTTCGCTTCTGAAATCAAAGCCCTGCTGGCGGACCCGGAAACGTCCCGCGAGTGGGACCGCGCGGCGCTGAACGAATATTTTTCCCTCCGCTATGTGCCCACGCCGCGCTCCGCCTACAAGGAAATCCGCAAGCTCGAGCCGGGCCATTTCTTGAAGGTGCGGGACGGCCGCGTGGAGAACAGGCGCTATTGGAATTTCTCCCCCCCGGCTCCCGACGGCAAGCCCCTGGGCCATTACCTGGAGCGGCTGGACGCGCTTTTGAAGAGATCGGTGGAGTCCCACCTGGTCAGCGACGTGCCGCTGGGCGTGTTCTTGTCGGGAGGGCTCGATTCCACCACCGTCGCCTCCTACGTCCACGCCGCAGGCGCTTCCCTGGACAGCTTCACCGTTTACTTCAGCCGGAAAAGCTTTTCCGAGCGCCATGAGGCGGCCCTGGTGGCCCAGCGTTACGGTCTGCGCCATCACGAGCTCAACCTCCAGCCGGATTTGCCCGAAGCCGCCGACGACCTGGCCGGCGTTTTCGACGAGCCTTTCGCCGACGCCTCCGGCATCCCCACCTATTATTTATGCCGCTTCGCCCGGCGCACCGTCACCGTGGCGCTTTCCGGCGACGGCGGCGACGAACTCTTCGCCGGCTACCCCACCTACATCGCCAACCAGGTGTCCACGTTCTACCGGGTCTTCCCGGGCCTCGTTCAAAAAACACTGCGCCGCCTGGGGCGCATGCTGCCGGTCTCCTACGAGCGCATCAGCTTCGACTACAAGGTGAAGGCTTTCCTGGCCGCCGCCGGCCGGCCCCAGCCCTACGCCCATTTCGGCTGGCAGGAAATGTTCTCCCGCGACGAGAAAAGGGACCTCTATTCTCCGGAATTCATACCCGAGATCGACGATTCTCCGGCGGAAGAGAGCTTCGTCCGCGCCTACACCGAGGCGGAAGCCCGCACGCGCCTGGAGCGCATGCTCTTCCTGGACCAGCGGACGCATTTGCTGGACGAATATCTGGTGAAGATGGACCGCTTGAGCATGGCCCATTCGCTGGAGGTGAGGGTGCCCCTGCTGGACAACGCGCTGGTGGAATTCGCCGCCGAAATTCCCGCCGCCTACAAGCTGCGCGGCCTCACGACGAAATACATTTTGCGGCGCCTCATGCGCGACCGCCTGCCGCCGGAAATTCTGGCGGGCCCCAAGAAAGGATTCACGCCGCCCCTGGCCACCTGGCTGGCCACGGACTTCCGCGCCTGGGCCGACGACGTCTTGTCTCCCGAGAACGTGCGGAAAACGGGACTGATCAATCCCGACGCGCCCCGCGCCCTCCTGAAAGAGCACGTGGAGCGCCGGCGCGACAACCACAGGCGCCTGTGGACATTGATTTGCTTCATGTCATGGTTCCGCCGCTACGGAGAATAAAACCGACAAAGACACACCAAGTCACTCCGCTTTATACAACCGACCATCGGCATCCTATAAGTCGGGCACGAGTCCGGCCCTTTCCTGGTTCCTTATCTTCTACACATTACGCTCCGAGCGGCGATCCAGTGGAGCTTCGACTACGGGCAGGGCACGGCCGTGACACCCAGCACACCGGCGCCGTTCACAGTTAGGCGATAACAGCCGTTTCCATCCGTGGCCTTAAGGATAAGGCCCTTTCCTTGTGTGGTCACGGCCACGTCGCCTCCCGACACCTGGAACTTCGCGGCCGGGGTGGTCGTGCCCACACCCACGTTGCCGGCGCTGTTCCAGGCGAGAGCTATCCCATCGCCGGGAGACCGGGAACCCAGGGCGCCGCCGTTCCAGCCGAACAGAACGGGCCCTTCCACGGCCGCCCCGGCGAAGGTTTTGCCGGGGCCGAACCAGCCCAATCCGTGGTTGTTATCGTTGCCAGCCCGCAGCCACAGATGATTGTTGTTCACCCTCACGTCTCCCTCCACGTCCAGCTTGCTCTCCGGGTTTGGCGTGCCGATGCCCACGTAACCGTTGGAGGATATCCGCACGGTCTCGGTCTGCATGTGAGGGGCTTCGCCGCCCGCGCGGTTGAAGAACCCCAGGGTGTTGGCTCCCACGCGGCGGACGGCCACGTCGGTGAGGCCGTTGCCCCCCGGGCCCATCTCCAACTGCATGGCGGGCGTGGAATTGAGGCGGAATACGGGCTCCAGCGGCTCCTGGCCGGACCCGTCGGCCACGAAGGCCTCGAAGTGGCTGCCGGTTTCATGCCGGACCGAGGCCAGGATGCCCTTGTTGTCGAAGTCCAGAACCGTGCGCTCCGGCGTTTGGTCGTCGGAATAAAAGATGCGGAAGTTGGGAGCGCCGTCGCCGCCGTAAATCATGCGGCCGAAACGGAAGGAAGGCCTGCCCGCCAGGTCGTTGCGGCGGAAGGCCAGCTCCTGCTCGCCGTCTCCCTCGATCATGGCGTTGCCTTCCTTCACGTGGAGTTCCGTTTCGGGCGACGCGGTGCCGATACCTACCCGGCCGGCGTTGGTCCAGGACAGGGCGATCCGGTCGCCGGGCGATTTGGTGCCCAAGGCGCCGCCGCTCCAGCCATAGAGAACCGGGCCGTCCACATCAACCCCCTGGAAAGGCTTGCCTGAGCCGTACCAGCCCAATCCGTGGTTTTTGTCAGCGCCATTGCGCAGCCAGAGGTCCTTATCGCTCACCCGGGCGCCGGCGGCGAACGCGGCCGACGACTGCCAGACGTGAGTTCCCGTCCACGTGATGTCAGAAGACGGCTGGATCCCGCCGCCCGAGGCGGCCGTGGCCTGCACGCTGCCGTCCGGGAACTTGAAGCCTCCGGCCGTGGAGTGGATGGTGCCCGCCACCGTGAGCTTCTCGCCCGGGTTCACGGTGCCGATGCCCACGTTCCCCGCGCTGGTCCATCGCAGCGCGATCCGCTCGTCAGGCGCGCGCGAGCCCAGGAGCCCGCCGTTCCAGCCGAAAATGGCGGGCCCTTCGGCCGCCAACCCCGCGAAAGGCTGCCCCGCGCCGGCCCACTTGAGGCCGTGGTTGGCGTCCGGCTCGCGGCGAAGCAGCAGCTCGCGGTTGTTAAGGAACGTTCCGGCCGACGTCACGCGAAGGGCTTCGGTGTCGTCGTCACCCCAAGAGTTCTGCAGGAACGTGTGGGACCCCACCAGGAGGGAGAAAACGCCGGGCCCGGCCCGACGAAGGGCGACGTCCATGCCGTTCCATTGGTCGCCGTATTGCGCGTCGGAAACCGCGCCGGAGCCCATCTCCAGCTGCATGACGGGATCGGAGCTCAGCCGGAACACGGGGTGGCGGCCGCCGCCGACGAATCCCTCGAAGTGGCTGCCCGTCTTCATCTCAGGCTTGACCGAGGCCACGACGCCGTTGGAGTCGAAATTAAGCACTGACCTTGCGAAATCCATGAATTTGTCCTGGTAATAGACCCGGAAGTTAGGCGCGCCGTCCCCGGCCGCGGTCCAGACGTTCCCGAAAAGAAAGGTGGGTTCAATCGCTTCACCCATGTGAGGCCCCCCCGTCTGAACGCCGGTCGTATTGCGGAAGGCCAGCACGCTGTCCCATCCTTCATTGGGGTTCGTGGTCGACTTGGATTCCAGCCAAACTTTGCCGTCGTTGGACCATCGCAGGGCCAGCTTGTCCCCGCCGGACTTAAATCCGAGCCCGCCGCCGTTCCAGCCGTAGAGAACCGGGCCGTCCAACTCTTGGCCGAACCCCGTGAAAGTTTTCCCTTGGCCGTACCAGCCCAACCCGTGGTTCAGGTCGCTTCCCGCGCGCAGGGTAAGATCGCGGTCCGCAAGACGCGCCCCGGCCTCGAAAGTGGCCGCAGACTTCCACGTGTGGGCGCCGGTCCACGTGACGGTGGATGAGGCTTGTATCCCGCCCTGGGCCGCGGTGGTCTGCACCGTGCCGTCCGGAAACTTGAAGCCGCCCGACATGGACTGTATGGTCCCGGCCACGGAAAGCCTCTCGGCCGGGCTCGGGGTTCCCACACCCACCTTGCCGCCGCCCACCGCCAGGCTGACGTTGCCCGGGTTGTCGTTGTTGACCTGCATGGTGCCGCCACCCGCGGAACGAATTTGAAAATCCTGGTTCGGCGGCACGTTGGGCCCGATGGGATTGATGGTGGCCCGGATGGGCGAGTTCAATTCGATGTCTTTATTGATGCCGGTCCCGGTGATGCGCAGGGCGCCGTTGACCTCCAGCTCCTTGCCGGGGGAATACGTGCCGATGCCCACCCAACCGTTGAACGTCGCCGGCTGCTGCCAGGTATGAACCCCGGTCCACGTCACGTCCGATGAGGGCTGGACCCCGCCGCCGCCTCCGCCCGCCGCCGTGACTTGCACGGTGCCGTCCGGGAACTTAAAGCCGCCCTCGGTGGACTGGATAGTGCCGGTCACGGTCAGTTTCTCCGCCGGGTCCGGAGTTCCCACCCCTACTTTACCGCCGCCCACGGCCAGGCTGACGTTGCCCGGGTTGTCGTTGTTGACCTGCATGGTGCCGCCGCCCGCGGAACGGATTTGGAAGTCCTGGTCCGGCGGGACGTTGGGCCCGATGGGGTTGATGGTGGCCCGGATGGGCGAATTGATCTCGATGTCCTTGTTGATGCCCGTGCCGGTGATCCGCAGAGCGCCGTTCACCTCCAATTGGTTGTTGAAGGTGGCCGGAGCCGCCCAAGTATGGACCCCCGTCCAATTCACGTCCGACGAGGGCAGGACCCCTCCTCCGCCCCCGCCCGTGGACGCCGTGGTCTGCACCGTGCCGTCCGGGAACTTGAAACCGCCCGTGAGGGAGCGGACAGTTCCCGCCACGGTCAACTTGTCGGAGGGGGACGGCGTGCCCACGCCTACCTTCCCGCCGCCCACCGCCAGGCTGACGTTGCCAGGGTTGTCGTTGTTGATCTGCATGGTGCCGCTGCCCGCGGAGCGTATCTGGAAGTCCTGGTTCGGAGGGACGTTGGGTCCGATGGGATTGATGGTGGCCCGGATGGGCGAATTGATCTCGATGTCCTTGTTGATGCCGGTCCCCGTCACCCGCAGGGCGCCGTTCACCTCCAGGTTCCGCTGGAACCGCACCCGGCCGACGTCCACGCCCGTCCTCTCCACCTTCATGACTTCCGCGAAGGACGTGCCGTTGTCGTTCGACGTCAGCAGGCTTAAATCGCCCAAGTCGGCCTTGATGATCCATCTCTTCTCATCCAGAGGGCCATCTTGTTCCTTGAGAATGATCTGATCATTCCCGCCTACTACCGTCAAGGCTTGGGTGTCGTTCTGAATTGTCAGGCTCCCGCCCGTAACGCTACCGCCGGAAAGCCGGTCCGCCTGCCCGGCGCGAAACGCGAACGGAACGCTGACTAATTTTTGTCGCAGCGGGGGTTCCGTGCCGACTTTGATCCATAAAAATCGGGTGGTCTGGCTTGACTGAAATATTTGCGGAGGAATCGGCGTCTGCGCTCCCAACAACAGGCTGACCCGTCCATCCGTCGTATAGGGAGCCGTGGACTCAACCCAGGAAGCCAGCGCCGAATCCGACGTGGTGGAATCCACGATGCGGAATTGTATAAGGGGCAAGGTCCCGGTGGAAGAAAACGTCGCTTCAAACCCGATCTGGGGAGGCACGTCCGCAAAAACGCGGGCGGACAACGACAGGAATCCCAACAAGACAAGCAAGCGTTTCATAGATGTCTCCTCAGAGTTTGATGATTAATGAAAAGCGATGCGCGAAGCCCATATCCTCAAAGGGTGAAACGGCGTAGTCCAATTGATAGTCCCGGTATTTCACCCCCAAGCCCATCTTGAACCCGCCCATAGACCGGGACGGCAAGGCAAAGTAGCCGGCGCGCAAGGCAAGAGCGTTCAGCGCCCAGTATTCCATGCCGGAGGAAAAAACAAACGAGCCGTCTCCTATGCGATTCCTCACCTCCGCGCTCAGCTTGCCCGCCGCGCCCAGGGTCCACTCCACCCCGCCCGACCCCGTGTGAGGCAAGGGATCTTTTTTTCGCTCAAAACCGGCGGGCGGCCCCAAATTTTGCAAAACCGCTCCCACGGAGAGCGGGGAATTCGCCGGACGCAGTTGTCCGCCCAAATCCAACGCAACCCCTCGGGCGAAAGACGCTCCCAGCCGTTGCTGAAACACCTTAAACCCTGCGCCCAAATTTAAGCTCCCTTTGCGCCTCCCCAAGGCGGTCATGAGGACAGCATCGGATCCCGAAAACCCCCCTGTGGGTCGCCGATCCCGGTCGCGTCCCTCGAATTCACCGGCGTCCAGATGGAAAAATCCGACCCCCAGACCGCCCGTCTTTCCCGGCCGGGCCAATCCCACGAATTCGTAGCGCGTGTCCGCCAACCAGGCTGCGTGCGACAGTTGAACTTGCGGTTCCGTAAGCCGTCCCAGGCCGGCGGGGTTGCGCTGAAGAGCGCCGATCCCTTCCACCGAGCCGGAGACGGCCGACCCCATGGCCGAGGACCGCGCATCGGAATCTATTTTTAGGAAAGACGCTCCCGTGGAGCCCGCCCAGGAGGCCGAGACGGCCCCACTAAAAAGAAAGAACGCGATCAGGAGGTTGTCATGCCGCGTCATTGAATGACCGCCAGTTTTATGATTCGGACCAAATCATTTTCACCGCTTTTGCGCGCCACAATCCGGCAAAGATACGCGCCGGAAGGAATGGAACCGTTCCAGCGGTATTCGTAGGCGTATTCCAATCCTTGCCCATCGTTGATCAGAGAGGGAGCTCCCGTCACTTCAACCCGATGAACCACATCCCCCGCCAGGTCATAAAACGTCAGGCCCACGGCGTCCGCAACGCCCGTTTCCACATGAATGGTTGGAACATCTCCATCCCGGACGGGATTGGGAAAGCAATAAACTTCTCTCAAAGAGAAACTTTTTTCACCGAAGGGGTCCGAGAGGGAAGGCCGGCGACCACGCCTTTTAACGGGAGGGGTCAAGACCTGTAAGCCGACTTGAAGTCGTTTCAAAACCTGCCCTCCCCCTTGGCCTCCCGAATGGATCGAAAAGGAAGTCAGTTCCGCCGCGCCCCGCACGGAAACCGGGATAGTGGCGAACGAAATCACCAAAATCAAAAACACGAAACCAGGGAGAATGTTATGCCGGAAGGGATGAAACATGGCCGAAAACCTCCTCGAGACATTCATGACGCTTACATAAGAGTCTCTGGAGTTGGCCGGAACCGTTTTACCGCCGCATCCGGAAACGGGCTGTTTTCGAGGACGCGCTAGCGGTGCCGATCGATCTGGTAGGTGATTTGAGCGGAAGGGCTCGCCCGGTGGTTTTCCATCCAGGCTTTAACGCGGAGGTTTTGAGTCTGAGCGATCCGCAAAGAGCCGGGAGTTGGAAAGGGAGGGTCGGACGGGTGCGGTTCCCGCCCATCCACCGTGTATCGGTAAAGCGCCCCTGGAACGACGTTTTGAATGGTCGCGTCAATCGGGCCGGCGTAGAGCCCACCGGCCGGGGAAAGAACGGGCGCCTCAGGCGCGCCGCCCCATTCCTTCAAAAGGCCTGCGGCCGCGGCGTAACCCTCGCGCGCCGCGGCATCGCGGGGGTTTCGGGAAAGGGCTTGCGCGAAGGTCAACAAAGCCTCGGGGATTTCTTCTTGAGACAGCTCGATTTGGCCGCGCCGAACGAAGTCCGACGCCGATGCCGCACTGATGAAAAAATCCGCCCGGGTCACCGCGCTTGAGCGATAGCCTTCTTTCCAAGCGTTTACGGCGACGGTCGCGGTTCGGGCGACCCGCAACCCGCCGTTTGGGAGAACGTCGTCGTTCGCGTTCGGAATCCGTCCATCAAGTCTGTATCGAACAACAACCCCGACTTCTTGAGAAGACGCCGCCACCCGGACGGGTTTCGTAAATATCCCTCCGGCCGGCGACAAAACGGGGGCAGGCAAAACCGGAGGAAAGAGACAGCGCCTGGGAATCACTTCTTTCTCCTGTTTCGAACCGGACCAGGATAAACGGGCCGCGGCTAAAAGCGCATTCTCGTAAACGTCCATTCGAATGTCGTAGAAACGTCCCGCGTCCAGACGTATCGCTCCGGCCGCGTCCGACGCAAGCTGGTCGTACCAGCGGTCCACCAGCAATCGGCCGTCCACCCACAAACGGGCTCCGTCATCGGATAAAACGGTGAAGGTATAATCATCCGACCGGGCCGGCTTGATTTGCCCGCTCCAGCGGACCGAAAACGAATCCCGTCCGACACCGGGGACAGGCGCGCCGGTTCCCCAATCAAAATCCACGACAGGGTCCAAACGCACGGTTTTCAGGTCGTCGAAATTCATGCCCGCGTAATATTCCCCGCGCAAGCCCTGGCCCGACTCTTCCCCAAAGACGGCCACCCGCCGAAAAAAGAATCCCTGTCCGGGGAAGGCGGGACGCAACCTGATCCAATAAAACCCGGAACCCGGAAACCGAGCGGCGAATTCCCGCGCGTCCAAAAGAAGAATCCCCGTTCTGTCCGTCGTCCCTTGAAAAAACACTTCGCCGTTAAAATCCCGAGCGTCGTTGTTTTTAAAAAAAACAAACGACCCCAACCATCGGTCCCCGGGATGCTCGGGCCCCGCCGCTGAAAGTTCCACGAAAGGGAGGCGCCGCAGCGACACATGGACGACACCATCCGCGTTGGGCCAATCAACCCCACCGTCCGGCTCAGGCCCCCGCGACACCAAGACTCCACCGGGAGCCGTCCGGATTTTTCCTCCCAGAAACGGAGTCTGAAAACGACCGGCGTTCCGGCAATCGTCCACCCAGGGTGCCGTAAGGGCGTTGTTTTGAGAGGCCCACGCCCACCCGGCAGGTCCAAGGGAAATCAGGATAAAGAGAAGAAGAGTCCCGCCCATCCTCAGTCCGATTTCGGTTCGGCTAAATCCGGGTCTATAAGCCCGTATTTCACGGCCAACGAAACCGCATGAGCTTGGTTGCGCGCTCCCAATTTCGCGTAAATCCGCTCAAAATGTTTCCGCACGGTCAGTTCCGATACGCCTCCGTGCGCCCGAGCTATTTCCTTCATGGAGTAGCCGCGGTGAGCCGCCCATTTCAACACGTCCAATTCCGCCGGCGTAAGCTCCGCAAGGCCTAAATCCAGCCGATCAGGATCCATGCGGCGCAAAGCGCTGAACAGACGTTCGTGAAGACGGTCCTGCACGGGAAGTTCCTTTTCCAGAGCGCGGAGGATGTGGAGGGCGACATCCCCCGGCCGCGCCTCTTGCTTGAACAAATAATCGTCCGCGCCGCAGCGAATGGCTTCCACCACATGGGCTTGATCCTCGTACATGGAGAACACGAGGACCAGTGTTTCTAAGTTAAACCTTTTAATTTCCCTCAAAACTTGAGTCCCGTCCATGCGAGGAAGCCCTATATCCAGAACGACCAGATCCGGCTTGTGCCGGCGCACTTCTTCCAGGGCGCTGACCCCGTCGCCGGCCTGCGCCACAACCTCCAAGCGGTCCGCGTGATTGTCTTGGATGGCCGCCGCGATGGACTCGCGGATCGCCGGATGATCATCGGCCAAGACGATTCTGAATCGTTTCTTCATGAATGTTCGCTCATAAATTCAAGGTCCACCGTGGTCCCTTCCCCCGGGGAACTCCGCACTTTGACAGCGCCTCCGTGCAGGTCCATGATTTTTTTCACGATCCCCATTCCCAATCCCGTGCCGCGAGGTTTCGTGGTGAAAAACTCTTCAAAAATCTTTTCTTGCAGTTCCGGCGGTATTCCGGGACCGTCATCCGCCACGCGAAGAATCACCCGGCCTTCCGTTTCAAAGGCTGAAACGAGAATTCGTCCACGGCCCGGCAAGGCCTCCAAAGCGTTCCGGAGCAGGTTGACGAGCGCGCGATGGACCTGCGTTCCGTCCGCGCGGCAGGAGGGAAGGCTCTCCGGCATGGAAAACATCACCTCCACCTCCTTAGGGAATCGGACTTCTTCAACCGCTTTGCGGGCCAAAACCGTCATATCGTGGGAACGGCGTTTCACCGGGGTGTCCCGACCGAAGGTTAAAATTTCTTCCACACTACCGTTTCCGCGGTCCACTTCTTCCATGATCAAGTCGAAATGACGCAGGGCAACGGCGTCCGCGCCGGGAGCGTGACGACGGATCACCTCCAGGCTGTCGCGAACGGCCATGAGAAGCTGGCGGAGATCGTGGCCCAGGCGCTGGGCCATGAGGCCGATGGTGGCCTGGCGCGTCCGCCGCTCGATGGCGCCTTGAGCCTCCCGCAGTTCCTGCGCGAAAGCGCCGATCTCGTCCGTGGAGCGGGCCGTGATGACGGCGTCGAAGCGGCCTTCCCGCATGGTCCGAACCGCCCGCCTGAACTCCCCCAAGGCCCGGATCAGGAACCGCGTGGAGGCGAGGCACAGGCCCGCGGCCAAAAGAATGGCGATAAAAAAGGTCAGCCGGACCCGGCGGCGCACCTGCTCCATCAGGCGGAACGCCGCCGCGGCGGGCTGCTCGAAAATCAAAACCCATCCCGTGTGCGGAACGGCGGCCTTGACCCCGAGAGCTCGGCCCACCGGACCCACATATTCCCCCTCCCGCCAATCGCTTTTAAAGATTTCGGGCGCCATGGGAACACTTTCCGTGAGCGGAACGCTTCGGGCCGAATCGGCCAAGAGGTGCCCCTCTTCGTTCAGGACGTAAACGCGGCCGCCCGATCCCAAATCCAAACCCTGCAATTTCCGGCTCAAATCCAATAGATTTATCCGCGCCGAGAGGTAGCCGGGAGCCTCCGAGTTCATCGAGTCCTGGGGGACGCAGATTTTAACGGCCGGATAAGGAGCGGGGTTGCTGTCTCCCAAATAAAACCCCTTTTCAGCGATGGCAGAGCGAACCACGGCGGCGTCGCGGAAAAACGCCTCGCCGCCGCAGGGGCTCAACCGGCACAAAGCGTCCACCGGCCGGAAGGTTTTGTTAAAAACCACGACGTCCATCACGGGGGGGTAGTTGTTTAGGATCGATTCCAACAGGGCACGACGGGCCTGCGGGCCTTTCGACAGTTCAGGCGCTCGTTGAATGACGGCCAATACGCCGCGCAGGTTCTCCAATTCGCTCCAGATGCCCTCGGCGGTCCTATCCGCCAGGCCATGTTGCAACCGCAAAGTGGATGCGCGCAATCCTCTTTCCATTTCCCGGGTCAAGCGCCAACCCAGGAAAAGGAGCGGGCCTAAAGCCGCCAAAAGGAATAAAATGAAAAACTTCGAGAAAAGACGCATTTATTCAATGAAATAAACGACGGCCTTCTGCAGGAATTCGCCGGGGGGCGCCCGCTGGGGCGCGTGGCCTTTTAGTTCGACTTGTTCCGGACGAACGCCGAAGCGATTTGTCAACAAAGCGACCACGGCCTCGGCCCGGCCCAGAGCCAAACGCTCCGGGCTGAACTCGCGGGAATCCGCGTATCCTTCCACGCTGATCCGCCGATCGGGATAAATTTTCAGGGTCTGGGCGATTTGTTCAACGGCGAGCTTCATGGCCCCGGAAAGCGTGCTTCGGCTTTCCATGAATCGAATCAATCGAAACCATTTCCTCCCCGGAGCCGCGGGAGGCGGATCGTAGACAATGAAGGAAGGCGGCCGTATCGCGACCCGGATACGGTCTTGGCCGTTCCGTCCTCCACGGCTTGAAGCGGTCAAAACCGCTTCGTACACACCAGGAGCGACAGGCCGTCGATTCCCATCCTTGCCGTCCCAGTAAACGGTGAGGAACGATGCTTCTTTACCGGTGAAACGACGAACGGTTTTCCCCGCCCCATCTCTAACGTTCAAAAACCAACTCCGTAATCCGTCCGTCTCCAGGCAGGAAATATGGAAAGCCAAGGGATGCTTGTCGTCCGGCGGCGGCACGGAATGCAAGGATTCAAGATGCACACCGGCGGGGGGTTCTCCCGTCAAGAGGGGCGACGCGGTCAGGCGAAGGCTCCTCACGTCTCCGTATTCGAACCGTATATTGCCCAAAGGTACGATGTCGAAGCCGGCCAGCAAGGCGGCGATACCGCGGGTGACCCGGTCCTCCGAGTCCGGCCGGATCAACCGCGCGCGGGGAGAGTAATACGTTCCGGCCAAACGCCGAACCAGCTCGAGGAACCGAGTGTCGGGACCTTCCCACTCCTGGCTCAATTCAAGCGAAATCCCATCGCCGTCCACCCGGGCTAAAACACCCGGAACGCGCGCCAGGTCCTCCAAAACGGCTCGTCTCTTCTCCAAGCGATCCATCGCTTGAGTCACGGGCCGTTCCGTTGAAAGCGGGCTCCACCCTCCACCCCCCCTTTTCACCGAGAGCAAAGGCCTCTCGATCGCTTCCGCGGGTGACGGCCCATCCTTCTCCATCGCCGGGTTCCCGGCCACGGACAACGCCATTAAAATCAACACCGTGAAGGAAGGGATGCCCGCGCGACGACAACGCCTCATGTCGCAAAAAATAGCAAAATAAGCCGGGGGTGGACAGCGCGATCAAAAAACGATTTGAAACCGAATGCGCTTGAGGCGTTTTGTAACGCAAGCCGATGATATTCTCCAGAAAGATGCCAAGCCTTTTAAATCTTTCACCCGTCCCGAAAGCAAAGGCTCTAAAAATTTCTTATCGTCATCCGTCATCTGCCCGACCAAGCACCCCAGTTCGATTTTAGCTTCCATTTTTTCATGATGTCTTTGAGAATTTCGATCCGGACACCCTCCGAAACCGTCATCGATCCTGGCGTAACCCCACGAATTTCCTGTCATTTCGTCAAAACACCCGTTGGATAATTCCATTCGCCGTCGTCCTCCTTCCGTCTTAAGCGATCGCGCCACGCAATGCTCTTCCCCAGCCACGTAATCCGCCAAGCGCAACCGAAAACGCTGCAGGACCCAGTCCACAAAGGAACCCCGCTTTGGGTCAAAGACTTCCCAAGACTCCATTTTCAAGTCCTGGAGGATCGCGTGCCAACGCGCAGGGAGGGCGGGATGCGACATAAGCTGATCAAACACCGCGTTGGGCAAATCCTTCAAATCCACGCCGACGGGTTCGACATGTAAATTTTTTAAATACTCCCGGCTTCGCCTTCTCCACCGGCGCGGCTTTCCGGCGCATTCGAAATGCGCCGGATCCACGCCGGACAGGAAAACCGCCACCCGACCGCCCATTTCTCGATAGGGGTTGAAAGAGCGCGCGTCCACGCCGCGAACGACCCGGCGCCGCCACATGTCGAGGGCAAAAAATCGGAAGTGGCTCATCCTCACATTCAACGGCGTAAGACCGGGCCGGCGCCGAACGACTTCAAACGCCAAAGGATCCAGGGAATGCAAAACCTGACGTTCAATTTCGTAGTAAACCCTGGGCGAACGTGTGGAGCAGGCGCGGGCGGCCAAGCCATCCAAAAGCGCTTCCACGGCCGCCTTTGTGTCCGGACTTTCCGTTGTGGGCGATTCCATAAGCGGAGTGCTCCTTCCATGATGTAAAGGAGTCTCCAGTTTAAGGATTCGAGGGGGGGGCGCGCGCCCGCAAAACATCCCAAAATCGTCGTTTAAATTACCCAATCTAAATACGCAAATTCGACGTCGTTTGATAAATTATGCGCCTCGATAAAGCGTGTTCTTCCTCCTTCCTCAACAGAGTTTAGGCATGTAAAAGCCGTGCCGAGAAGGCCGGAAAGTGAATCGTAAGGGGACTCACGGCCAGGAAGCGGAGGAAGGACGGCAGGTCCGCGGCGAAGGCAGAAAAAGCGGAGAGGTGTCGGTGGTCTCGCCAGCATGCCGAGACGGCCGAAGGAGCGGGGGGAGTTGTAGTCGAATTAAACGCGAGGCTTCGGGTTTTTAACCCTGCCCGACTTGGCGCGTCGACGGACAGGGGTTATTGCATTTGTCGGTGATGTTCTCTTTCCACCAGCGGACTTTAGCGCCCCACCGATGTCGATCTCCGCCCGCACGGCGCCTCCGCGCCGCGCCAGCCGGAACCCCAGCCGCGAACAAATCTTCTGCATGGCGTCGTTCTCGGGATGGATTTCGGCCACCACCTGCCCCAGGCCCTCCCGGGCGGCGATCTCCAGCAAATGCTTGAGCATGGCCGTGCCCAGCCCTTTCCCTTGCCAGGCGTCGGCCACCAACAGCGCGAACTCCGCGGCGGGAGCCTCCCCCAGCCGGCTCAGCCGGCCCACGGCGAGGATTTCGCGGCCGCCGTCCCCCGCTTCTCTTTCCGCCGCCAGAACCATTTCCCGATCGTAGTCCACGAAGCAGATGCGCGCCAGCCTTTCGTGGGAGACGCGCTGGCTGAGCTTGAGCGGATGCAGGTAGCGCATGTAGACCGTCCGCTCCGACAAGGACTGGTGGAACTTGATCATGGCGGGCTCGTCCTCGGGACGGATGGGCCTCAGGCTCGCCGCCTCCCCGCCGCGCAGGGCGACGGAGCGTGCGTATTGGGAGGGATAAGGCCGCACGGCCGGGCGCGGCAGACGGTCCGGCGGGGTGGCGGGATCGTGCAGGACCACGCGGGCGTCCAGGGCCAGGAAGCCGCTCGGCCCGGCCAGGAGAGGATTGATATCGATCTCCTTGACCCAGGGCTGCTCCACGGCCAGCCGGCTGAAGCGGACCAGAAGTTTCTCCAGGCCCGGCAGTCCCTCCGGCATCTTGTCCGCCAGCGCCTGGAAGATGCGCGTCTTTTCCATGAGCCGCCGCGCCAGAGTGGTGTTGAGAGGCGGCAGGCCTACGGCGCGGTCCTTGTAAATTTCCACCAAGCTGCCGCCCGACCCGAACAGGAGGACGGGCCCGAACTGGGGGTCGGCCATGAGGCCCAGGATCAGCTCCAGCCCGCCGCGAGGCGCCATGGGCTGGACGGTGACGCCTTGAAAATGCCCCGGCCCTTTTTTCTCCTCC
>JBQTIM010000091.1:0-5749 GCA_052388135.1 Elusimicrobiota bacterium | reverse complement strand
TGAAGGCGTTGGAGCTTTTCGGGGCGCCTACGGACGGCATCACCCGGGCGGATTTATCCCGGCCGGGCATTGTGTTCCAGATCGGGGTGCCTCCCCGCCGCATAGACATCCTCACGGCCATTGACGGTGTGGACTTCGATGAGGCTTGGTCCGGGCGATTGGAATTCACCATCGAAGATTTAAAGATACCCATTTTGAACCGCGATAATCTTATCCTAAACAAGAAAGCGGCCGGTCGGCCGAAAGACATAGCGGATTTGAAGCTCCTTCAAGGCGGGGAGTGATCCCGCCTCTTGTTTCCCGACCTCGGCTCCTTCATCGCGTTTTTGGAAAAACAGGGCGAGCTCCTGCGCGTCGGCGTGGAGGTGGACCCGGAGCTTGAGATTACCGAGATCGCCTGCCGGGTCGTCAAACAGGGCGGCCCCGCCCTGCTCTTTGAGAACGTCAAAGGTTCCATCCTCCCCCTCCTGATCAACCCGCTGGGCACGGAGCGCCGCGTGGAATGGGCCATGGGCCGCCCGCCCGGAGAGGCCGGCCGCGAGCTGGCCCAGGCGGCGGAGGACATGATGCCGCCCTCGGCCGCCGCGCTCTGGAAACACAAGGGCCTCCTGGCCCGGGCCCGGCACAAGAAGACGCGCCTTGTGGGCGGAGGGCCGGTTCTGGAAACAAGCTCCGACCCGGACTTGGACGACCTGCCCGTCCTGAAATGCTGGCCCGAGGACGGCGGCCGGTTCATCACGTTCCCCCTGGTGGTCACCCGCAGCCCGGCCAACGGCCGCCGCAACCTGGGAATTTATCGCATGCACGTCTACGACAAAAGCTCCACGGGCATGCACTGGCAGATCGAGCGCGGCGGCGGGAACCATTACGCCGAGGCGGAGCGCCGGGGCGAACCTTTGCCCGTGGCGGTGGTGCTGGGCGCGGATCCGCTCCTCATGATGGCGGCGATTTTCCCCCTGCCCGAGGACATGGACGAACTGGCTTTCGCCGGCTTCTTGCGCGGGGCCGCCACGCCGGTGGTTCGCGGGCCCGTTTCGGGCCTGCCGGTTCCCGCCGCGGCCGAGATCGTTTTGGAAGGAGAAGTGCTCCCCGGCGAGCGCCGCCGAGAGGGCCCCTTCGGGGACCACTTCGGCCATTACTCCCAGGCCGCGCCGTTCCCCGTTTTCCGCGTGAAGAAGGTCCACCGCCGCCGGAACGCCGTCTACACCGCCGCCGTGGTGGGCCGGCCGCCGCAGGAAGACAAATACATGGGCAACGCCGTGCAGGAAATGTTCCTGCCGCTGCTCAAGCTCATGCATCCCGGATTGACGGACCTGTGGGCCTATTACGAAGCGGGATTCCACAACCTGGCCGTGGCCGGCGTGCGGCAGCGCTACCAGAAGGAAAGCCTGAAGACGGCCTTCGCCCTCCTGGGCCAGGGCCAAATGTCTTTGACGAAATGCCTGATCCTGGTGGATCCGGACGTCAACGTCCGGGATTTCTCTCAAGTCCTGGACGCCCTGCGCGAGAATTTCGACCCCCGGGCGGATTTTCTTCTCCTGCCCGGCACGGCGCAGGACACGCTGGATTTCACCGGCCCGGCCATGAACCTGGGGAGCAAAATGATTTTGGACGCAACGTCGGGAGTGAAGGGGGTCAAAGGCCCCGCCGGAACGAGGACGGAAGCGCCGCCGGTTCTCGGCGCCGCGGGTTCCGAAATCCTCGAGCACAGGAACTTGCGGGACGCCTTGCTGGCCGTCCGGGTGAAGTCCGAGGGCCGGGCCGTCGTTGAAAGGCTGGTCCGGGAACCGGCGCTGAAGAACTTCAAGCTGATCGCGGCCGTAAGCGAGGACGTGCCTCTGGACGATCGCGAGCTCTTGCTGTGGGGCCTTTTCACCCGTTTCGACTGCGCCCGGGATTTGGTGCCCGCCGAAGGCGGGATGACGGGCGCCTGGCCTCGTTACGGCGGCCCTCTGGGCATAGACGCCACCTGGAAAACCGGCTATCCCAAGCCGCTGTCCATGGACCCGGCCGTCGTAAAAAAAGTGGACGCTCGCTGGAAGGACTACGGGCTGTGAAATTCCTGGACGAATCCCTGAACCCCCTCTGGAAAAAAGTTCAAGCCGGCGACCGGTTGACGCTGGAGGACGGCCTGGCGCTCTACGCCAGCCCGGACCTCCTGGGCGTGGGCCGCATGGCGGACAGCGTCCGCGTGCGCCGCCACGGGCGCCGCGCCACTTTCGTCCTCAACCGGCAGATCAACCCCACCAACGTCTGCGTCCTGTCCTGCAAGTTTTGCGAATTTTTCTCCAAGGAAGGCTGGGAGAACGCCTACGTCATGAGCGAGCAGGACATCCTCTCGCGGCTTTCTCCGGAACTGCGCGAAGTCCACATCGTTGGAGGGCTCTATCGCAAATGGTCCTTTGAGGATTACCTCAACGTCATCCGCGTCATCCGCAAGGCTCAGCCTTCCATCCAGGTCAAAGCCTACACGGCGGTGGAGGTGGACTTCTTTGCCCGGCGCGAAAAAATCGGCGTCCGCGACGTTCTCCTGCGCATGAAGGAGGCCGGCGTCGTCTGCCTGCCCGGCGGCGGCGCGGAAGTCTTCAGCGAGCGGGTGCGCAAGGCCCTTTACCCTTTCAAGATCGGCTGGTCGAAATGGTCGGAAGTCCACCATGCCGCCCACGACATCGGCCTGCGCTCCAACGCCACGCTCCTTTACGGGCACATCGAAACTCTCGAGGAGCGGCTGGACCACATGCTCAAGCTCCGCGGCCTTCAGGACGAAACCGGCGGCTTCATGTCCTTCATCCCCTTGGCGTTCCAGCCCGGCAACACCGGCATCGTGGCGCGCCAGGCCTCGGCCGTGGACGATTTAAAGACCATCGCCGTCTCACGCCTCATGCTGGACAATTTCGAGCACATCAAGTCCTACTGGGTCACCGTCGGCGAGGAGACGTGCTCCATGGCTCTCCGCTTCGGCGCCGACGACGTGGACGGCACCATTTTGGAAGAACGCATCATGCACGCCGCCAAAGCGAAAACGCCCGTGGGCATGGCGCGGGACCGCCTCATCCAAATCATCCGCGAGGCCGGCTGCGTCCCGGTGGAGCGGGACGCCGTGTTCGCCCCGATCCGCGTCTATGAAAACGGAGAAGAACCGGCTCCCGCGCAGGCCGTCCCGGCGGCGCAATGAAAAACCCCGGGCCGGACGGCGCGCTCAAGGTCGGCCGCATCCCTTACCTCAACACCGATCCCTTTTTCGCGGACTGGCCGGAAAGCAAGTTCCCCGTTACGAAATCGTTTCCCAGCCAGTTGATGCCGCGGTCCCAGCGGGAAGACTTGGACGCCGGCCCCATGCCCCTGGTGGACTTTTGGAACGCGGAGAGCGGCCTCGAGCCGGTGGGCGATTTCGGGATCGCGGTGAAAGGCCCCGCCCTGAGCGTTTTCCTCTTTTCCCGCAAACCCATGGGAGCTCTGCAGAGCGCCCGCATCGGCGTCACGGACCAGAGCTCCACCTCGGTCATGCTTCTCAAGGTCCTGTTGGCCCACCGCCACGGCGTTCAGGCCGATTTGACCGCCGGGCCGGACGGCGAGGCCAAGCTACTGATCGGCGACGAAGCCTTGCAAGCCGCGGACAAGGGCGTGCCGGGTTTACCCCACGTCACGGACCTGGGCCGGGCATGGCACGACTGGAAGCGGCTCCCCTTCGTTTTCGCCCGCTGGGTGGTCCGCCGGACGGCGCCCGCCTATTTGAAAGCGGAGCTGGCGGATTCCCTGGACCGCTCCCTGCGGAGCTTTGAAACGGACCCTGAACCCATTGTCCGGGCCGGCGCAAAACGCCTGAATCTGTCCCCCGCCCGCGTTCGCGACTATTTTTCCGGTTTCACTTACAGGCTGGGGGAAAGCGAAAAAGCCGCGGAAGCCGAATTTCGAAGCCTGCTGACCGGCCGGGCGACGAGGTGCTTATGCTGACCTGGGGAGCCATCGAGGAAAAAGTCCTGAAGGGGAAGAGGCTGAATTCCGAAGAAGGAGCATTCCTGCTGTCCGAAGAATGCGACCTGCTGTCGCTGGGAAGCCTGGCTCAAAAAAAACGCTTCGAGAAGGTCCCTGAACGCCGGGTCACGTTCATCGTCGATTCGAATCCCAACTACACCAACATCTGCGACACGGATTGCCTTTTTTGCGCTTTCTACCGACGGCCCAAGGACGCCGACGCTTACGCCCTCACCGTGGACCAGGTGATGGAAAAAGTTCAAAACGCCGTCAGCCAAGGGGCGACCACCATACTTCTGCAGGGCGGGCACAACAAGGCCATCCCGTTCGACTATTATTTAGACCTCATCCGAACCATGCGGCGGCGGTTCCCGGACGTCACCCCGCACTTCTTTACCGCCTCGGAAGTGCAAACGATGGCCCTGGTGTCCGGCAAGACCATCGAGCAGGTTCTGCGCGCGCTCTGGGAAGCTGGACAAAAGACTTTGCCGGGAGGAGGGGCGGAAATCCTGTCCGAACGCGTGCGCAAACAACTGGCCCATAAAAAGGGCGGCCCCGAAAAATGGCTGGAGGTTCATCGCGCCGCCCACACAATCGGCTTCCGCAGCACGGCCACCATGATGTACGGCCACGTGGAGACGCCCGAGGACGTGGTGGAGCACTGGGACCGCATCCGCTCCCTCCAGGACGAAACCGGCGGCTTCACGGCTTTCATCCCCTGGAGCTACAAGCCCGAGAACACCGTTCTGGAAAGAAAACATCCGGAGCGCACCGGCCCCGTGCCTTACCTCCGCATGCTTGCCGCGTCCCGCGTCTATCTGGACAACTTCGACCACGTCCAGGCGTCCTGGTTTTCCGAGGGAAAAAAGACGGGGCAAGCCGCCCTGCATTTTGGCGCCGACGATTTCGGCGGCACTCTCATCGACGAAAACGTCCACGCCGCCGCCGGCTTCGTCAACAAAGCCTCCACGGCGGAGGTGGCGGCCCTCATTCGGGAGGCCGGCTTCCAGCCCGTCCAGCGGACAACGCTTTACGACACCGTCCGCGTTTACGAGGACGAAGCGGCCGCCGCGCCCGCCGCCGCGACCTGATGGAGATCGGCGACGTCCCTTACGAGGCCATCGTTTTCGTCTGCACCAACGCCCGCGGCCAAGACGGCCGCGTTTCCTGCGCCGGCGGCGGCCGCTGCGGAGCCAAACTGAGGGACCTCTTGAAGGAGGAGGCGGCGGCTCGGGGATTGAAAGGGCGGGTTCGCGTCTCCGCCTCCGGCTGCCTGGACTTCTGCGAGGAAGGCCCCAACGTGATGGTGTTCACCCGCAGCGGAGGCAAGATCCTTTATAAAGGCCTCTCCGAAAAGGACCTGCCGCAGATCGTCGAAAATCACTTCACTTAACCCGATTCCCCGGTTGGATCGCGGGATTCGACGTAGAATCCGGGGCTTTTTCCTTCACAAGAAAGTTTGACCGTAGTCCGGGCTACGCTCTCACTTTTTTGTTTCGTAAATCCCCGTCTTTTCCGTCTCGGTCCTCGCGCCCAACCGGGGAATTTGGGATAACCGAGCGAACCGCCTCCAGTTCCTCCCGCGTCACCTTCCGTCCCCGCTGAACATTTTCCGCCAGCCGCGCGATGAGCGCGGCTTTTTCTTTGTGTCCCGCCGCGGCGTACAGCCGGTGCAGGCCGCCGTAGCTGTAGAGAAAGTTCGGGTCCAGCCGCAAAGCCGCGTGGAATTCATCCAAGGCTTCCCCGTAGCGGCCCAGAGCGGCGAGAGTGTTGG
>JBQTIM010000090.1:0-46807 GCA_052388135.1 Elusimicrobiota bacterium | reverse complement strand
GAAAATTTGGTCGCGGCGGTTTTCTCCACGGTGTCCGTGGTCATGATGGCCCGCACCGCGTCGCGGGCGCTGCCGGGCGCGCCGCGCCGCGCCAAAACCGAGATCTCGCGGACGCCTTTTTCCAAAGCCTCCCGCGGAAGAAACCGCCCGATGACGCCCGTGGAGGCCGGCAAAACTTGTGACGCCGGGACGCCCAGGCCCGCGGCCGCCGCCCGGACCGACGCCAGGGCGTCGGCGTCTCCGCGCGGACCGGTGCACGCGTTGGCGCAGCCCGAGTTCACCAGCACGGCCCGCGCCCGCGTCGAGGCGCGCAGGTGTTTGCGGCTCAAGCGGACCGGAGCGGCCGTCACCTCGTTGCGCGTGAAAACCCCCGCCGCCGCCGCCGGCCCGTGGGAATAGAACAAGGCCAGGTCCAACTTTCCCGGTTTGTTGGAAATGCCGCAGCGCAAGCCGTAGGCGGAAAAACCGGCGGGCAGGAGGAAGGAAGTCACGATTGTTATAGAGGCGTGAAAAGTGAATCGTGAATAGTGAATGGAAACCGCCAAAACCCACCGGCCCCAAAAATGATTTTGATTCTCCTATTCACTTATTCACTATTCACGATTCACGCCGTTGAATTTTTCTTATCAGCGGCGGCGCCGGCCGCGGCGGCCGGACCGGTTTTGCTTCCGGCAGTCGGGGCAGCGCTTGGGCTCTGACAGACCCCGCTGGCGGTAGAACTCCTGCTCGCCGGCCTCGAAAACGAAATCGTTCCGGCACTGCATGCAGCGCAGCGTCCTGTCGCCCGCGGAGCCCGAACCGGATTTTCCCGCCGAAAAAAACTTTTTGATCAATCCCAGAAGTCCCATGATTTCTCCTGTCCCGTGTTTTGAGGGCCTACAGAAGCCCTTCGCTCTCCTCGAAGCCGAAGAGCAGGTTCATGTTCTGCACCGCCTGTCCCGCGGCGCCTTTGACCAGGTTGTCCAGGGCCGCGAGAACCACGATGCGCCCGTTCCGCTCATCCACCTTCACGTTGACGTCGCAAAAATTGGTGCGGGCCACGGCCCGGGTCTGGGGCCAGACGCCCTCCGGCAGAAGCCGGACGAAACGCTCGCCCTCGTAAGCCCGCTGGAAAATCTTCCGCGCGCCGGCCGTGTCCAGCTTTTTGGCGAGAGTCCCGTAGGCCGACGCCAGGATGCCCCGGTTCATGGGCAGGAGGTGCGGCACGAAGGTCATGCGGACTTTCTTGCCGGAGGCGCGGGACAAGATCTGCTCCACCTCCGGCATGTGCCGGTGCTCCGCCACGGCGTAGGCCTGAAAGTTCTCCGAGACTTCCGGATAATGGTACATCGCCGCCAGCTTCTTGCCCGCGCCGGTGACCCCGGACTTGGCGTCCACGACGATGGAATCGGGCCGCACGGCCCCGGCCCGCAGGAGCGGCGCCAGCGCCAGGATGCAGGTGGTGGCGTAGCAGCCGGGGTTGGCCACCAACTCGGCTCCGCGGATCTCGTCGCGGAACAGCTCGGGCAGGCCGTAAACCGCCTTTTTCAAGAGGGCGGGGGCGGCGTGCTCGGTTTTATACCACTTCCGGTAAACGGCCTCGTCTTCCAGCCTGAAATCCGCCGACAGGTCCACGGCTTTCTTGCCGCGCTTCCGGAAATCGGCCACGGCTTTCGCCGCCGCGCCGTGGGGCAACGCGAAGAAACCGATGTCCGAATCCTTCGCCAGGCGGGCGGCGTCGTACTTTTCCAAAACCAAATCGCAGCGGCCCCGAAACTCCGGATGGACGTCGGAAACTTTTTGCCCCGCGGAGCCTTCCGAGGTGACGTGGGCAAGGCGGACGCGCGGGTGCCGCAGGAGGATTTCGATCAGCTCCTCCCCCGTGTAGCCCGTTGCGCCGACGATGGAAACGTTGATCATAAGGATAAAGGCGTGAATGGTGAATCGTGAATAGTGAATCGGAACGGCCGAACACGGCACGCCGAGAATGCTCTGTCGCCTTTCCTATTCGCCATCACTGTTCACGCCTTTCAGAATCCTTCGTTGCCTTCAATTGCGGCGCCAGAACCACGGCCACTTCGCCTTTGATTTCCTTCCGGGCGGACAAATTCTCCAGCACCAGGCTCAAGGGCCCGCGGATGAATTCCTCGTGAATCTTGGTCAATTCCCGGCCCACCGCCGCCGGCACGTCGCCGAAGACTTCCCGCGCCGCGGCCAGCGTCTCCTTCACCCGAAAGGGGGATTCAAAAAAGACCAGGGTCTGCTCCGCCCCGGCCTTCTCAAGCTCTCTCTTCATGCGCCCCGCCCGGCGGGGCAGAAAACCCAGAAACGAAAACCGGTCCATGGGCAGGCCCGATCCGGCCAGGGCCGCCAGAACCGCCGACGGTCCGGGAATGGGGACCACCGCGACGCCCGCGTCCAGGGCGGCCCGCACCAGGAGGAAACCGGGGTCCGAAACTCCCGGCGTGCCGGCGTCCGTCACCAAAGCGATCTTCTCGCCCCGTTGGAGCCTCTCCACCAGGCGGGGCGCTTCCCGCCTCTCCACCACGGCGTCGTGCCGCAGGAGCGGCTTGCGCAGGCCGCAGTAAGTCAGGAGCGTCAGCGTGCGGCGGGTGTCCTCGCAGGCCACGGCGTCCGCCTCCGCCAGGACTCTCCGCGCCCGGGGGCTCAGATCCTCCAGGTTTCCGATGGGTGTGGAGACGATGAATAACGTCAAAGCGGCGCCGCCCGCCGGAAACGCCGGCTCAGATTCCTTATACTACACCCTCGTCGGACCGTCAAGCGAGCCGCTTCACGCGGTCATCCTCACCAGCCGGCCGGACTCGCGGCCGCGCTCGAGCATGCGCAGGGCGAACCCGGCGCCCGCGGCCATGTAGAGGACGTTGAGGCCCATGGACCAGGCGAAGCGCGTCCAGGGGAAGACGCCCGAGGCGGCGGCTTCGCGCATGCCCTCCAGCACATGGGTGCTGGGCAGGGCCAGACAAAAGGGAACCAGCCAGTCGGGGTAAACCGAGAGCGGGTAGAAAATGGCGGAAAAGGGCTGGATCAAAAAGGGCACGGCCCAGACCAACGCCTCGGCGGAATGGCCCCAGCGCAACAGCAGGCCCGTGGTGAAGAGACCCAGAGCCCAGCCCATGAGCAGGAGGCTGGCGAGGAAGGGGGCGAGGTAAAACCCCAGCACCGACAGGTTGTAGGCGTAGAGCGCCCAGGCCAGCAGGAAGAGCGTCGCGGCGATGACGGCCGTCTTGATGAGCCCGTAGAGGCAGGCGGACACGACCCACTCCCAGGCCCGCAAAGGGGAGATGAGGAGGTTGAGCACGTTCCGCGACCAGAGCTCCTCCATGAAAGCCAGGCCCACCGCCTGCTGGGAGCGGAACAGGACGTCCCAAAAGAACATGCCCGTCAAAAGCCACACCGCCAGCTTCGCCGGCCCCTGCACCGCCTCTTTCTGAAGGAACATGACGATGAACCCCCAGACCAGGAGTTCCATCACCGGCCAGAAGAATAGCTCCACCAAGCGGATGCCGTTCCTCATGTGGATGCGCACGTAGCGCTCCACCATGGTTAAGATACGGTTGAAGGAAGAATCGATCATTTCTTAATCACTTTGTTTTGGATGGAGTCAACGTCGCGGGCCTTCCCGGCCCGCACCCGGCCATGCTTTCTTTTTGCTTGTCCAAAAAGAAAGCATGGAGAAAGAAAAAAGACACCCCCGGCGGCTTCCGCGCGCCATTTTTCCGGCGGCCCTCCACTTAGGCCCCTCAACGGCCTATCGGGGCCATCGGGTCGGGCCTCCCGCCCCGGAAAAATGGCGTGCTCAAAGCGCCGCAGGGGGACCCGAAAACCGAATCGAAAAACACTTCACCTACCAAGAGCGAGATCATCTTATTCCCCCACCTCCACCACTTCCCCTCCGCGCGCCAGGTGGATGAAGACTTTCTCCAAGGATTCCTTTTGGAAATGCCGGCGCACCTGATCGGGCGTTCCCTCGATGACTTTCTGCCCGCGGTGGATGAACAGCACGCGGTCGCAGAGGCTTTCCACCTCGGCCATGTTGTGGGACGTGTAGATGATGGTGATTCCGCGGCGGCGCTGGAACTCCTTGAGGGCGCTTTGCACGCGGTCGGCGATGTCGGGGTCCAGGCTGGCCGTGGGCTCGTCGAGGAAGAGGATTTCGGGGTCGTTCAGCAGGCTCTTGCAAAGGTTGAGCCGCGTCTGCTCGCCGGAGGACAGGGAGCCGGTCATTTTGTCGGCCAGGTCCTCCACGTCGAAATCGCGCAGGAGCTCCTCCACCTTCTCCTCGGGGCGCGGCACGCCGTAAAGCCGCGCGAAGAGCAGGAGGTTCTTGCGGGCCTTGAGGTTGAAAGGAAGCTGGGTGTAAGCCGAGGAAAAATTGATGCGCGGATAAATCGCCTCCGGCGTCCGGAAGGGCGAGAGGCCCAGGACCGACACTTCCCCTTCCGTGGGCTTCAGCACGCCCAGAAGGATGTGGATGGCCGTGGTCTTGCCCGCGCCGTTGGGGCCCAGCAGGCCGAGGATTTCGCCCGCCCCGGCGGAGAAGGACAGGTTTTTCAAGGCGTGCAAGGCGCCGTAGCGCTTGTGGAGGTTCTTGACCGACAGCCGCGGGGCGCCCTCCTTGGCCGGCGCGCGGGTCTCGGGCGCGGTCAAAGGATCTCCAGGAGCTCGATGTCGAAAAGCAGCTCCCGGCCGGCCAAAGCGTGGTTGGCGTCCAGCACCACCTTCTCGGCTGTGACCGAGGTCACCCGGGCGTGGACGCGGCGCCCGTCGGCGGAGCGCACGGCGAGGGTTTGCCCTTCGCGGGGAACGGCGTCGGCGGGAACTTGGCTTTTTCCCACTTCCAAAACCATCTCTTTGCGATGGAGGCCGTAGGCTTGCTCCGGCGGGACGCGGACCGTTTTCGCCTCGCCCGGCCGCATGCCCTCCACGGCGCGCTCGAAGCCGGGGATCATTTCGCCGCGGCCCAAAACGAACTGCAGGGGGGCGCGCGTCCGCGACGAGTCGAACACCGTGCCGTCGTCCAGCCGCCCGGTGTAATGCACCTTCACCTTGTCGTTGAGCTTGGCGGCGGGCACGTCTATTTCTTTCGGGGAGGAAGGGGCGGGGCCGGCGCCGAGGCCTTGGCCAGGCGCCGCGTCCGAACCAGGACGAACACGCCGAAAACCGACAGGACGAGGCAGACCACGGCCCCGGCGGCCAGCTCCGAGCGCGTCTCCGGCAGGGATTCGTGCACCAGCCAGGCTTCCACCGAGGGCCCCGGCACGCCCGACGGATAGGCCGACGACAGGCGGTAGCGCCCGCTGGACGGCACCTCGGCGTGGAAAAGCACCAGGGCCGCCTGCCCGCCCACCCGGGCCGCGGCGCCGGGCGTGCGCGTCAGCGGGACGGGCACGCCGCCCTCGTCCGTGAGCAAAATTTCCAGTTGAGACAGCTCCCGCAAAGGCGCCGGGTCCTCGCCCAGATGCCGGTAAAGCCCGAGATAAAGCCCCGGCCTGTTCAGCGTGAGCGCGGTCCGGCCGGGCAGGTCGGCTTTCCGCACGCCGCGCAACGCCGACCGCAGGGACGTCGCGCCGGCCGCCAGCAGGATGGCCAGCCCCAGCGCGCAGGAACTCACGCCCAGGACGTAGCCCCAGCGGAGGTAAGAACTTGAGACGGGCGCGGGGGTCGGAATGTGTTCTTTTTTCATCAGTAAAGGTGCCGGCCGCCGTCCACGCGCAAACACTCCCCGGTGACGAAATCCGTCTCCAGCAGAAACAAAACGGCCTTGGCGATCTCCTCCGCGCCCCCCCAGCGCCGCAGGGGCGTGGCGCGGACCACCTCCGCCTTTTCGTCCTCGGACATGTCGTCGGGCGGCAGGATGGGGCCCGGCGCCACGGCGTTGACCAAGATGTCGGGCGCCAGCTCAAGGGCCAGAGCCTCCGTCACGCCTTTCACGGCGGCCTTCGCCATGTAGTAGGGCAGGTAATCCCGGTAGCGCGGGCGCCCGCTGGCCGCCAGCCAGTCGGAAAAGTTGACGATGCGACCGCCGCCGTTTTTCCGCATGAGGGGCGCCGCCCGCAGGGACAGGGAGTAGGCCGCGGCGGCCTCCACGTCGAGGCTTTCCCGCCAGGGCGCTTCGCCGGCGGGCTTTCCGTCGGGGCCGGGCTTGGCCAGGTCGCGGACCTTCTCGTAGGGGGAGGCCATGTTCACGAGCACGTCCAGGCGGCCGAACTCCTTCTCCACGGCGGGCACGATTTTTTCCACGTCGCCGGGCCGGCGCAGGTCCGCCTGCACCAAAAATCCGCGGACGCCGCGGGCGCGCGCCGCCTCCGACGCGGCCTCCGCCCGGGCGCGGGACTTCCGGTAAACCAGCGCCACATGGCATCCCCGCGCGGCCAGGGCCTCCGCCACCGCCCGCCCCACCCGCGCGCCGCCCGTGACCAGCGCCACTTTGTTTTTGATGTCCATGCGAACACGTCCTTGTGACGGTTGATTCCAAATTGTACACTTTTTTGGAAAGTGAAAATCTCCGAGCTCCTCAAACGACCGGGTCCCGCCTTTTCCTTCGAGTTCTTCCCTCCGAAAAGCGACGAAGACGCCGAGCTTCTGCTGCGGACGGCCGCCGAGCTGCGGGCGCTGAACCCCGCCTACATTTCCGTGACCTGGGGCGCGGGAGGAAGCACCCGCCGGAGAACCCTGGACATCGTCTGCGCCGTGAAGGAACGCCTCGGCGTGGAGACCATGGCGCACCTGACCTGCGTGGGCGCCTCCCGCGCGGACCTGGAAGCCATTCTGGACGACATCCGGGCCCGCGGCATCGAGAACGTGCTGGCCCTGCGGGGCGACCCGCCCAAGGGTCAGACCGAATTTTCTCCCCATCCCGACGGATTCCGTTACGCCGACGAGCTCGTCCGCTTCATCCGCTCCCGCTGGGACTTCTGCGTGGCGGCCGCCGGCTACCCCGAAGGCCACGTCGAATGCCCCGACAAGGAGCAGGACCTCCGGCACCTCAAGCTCAAAGTGGACGCCGGGGCGGACTTCCTCATCACCCAGCTGTTCTTCGACAACGCCGATTACTTTTCTTTCGTGCGGAAGGCCCGCGCCCTGGGCATCGCCGTCCCCATCCTGCCGGGCATCATGCCCGTGACCAACGTGGCGCAGATCAAACGGTTCACGACCTTGTGCGGGGCCAAGATACCGGCGGATTTTTTACGCGAGCTGGAGGCCGCCCAAGAGGACAAAGAGGCCGTGGCCCGCCTCGGCATCGCCCACGCCGCCCGGCAGTGCCGGGACCTCCTGGCCGGCGGCGCGCCGGGCATCCATTTCTACACGCTCAACCGCTCCCACTCCACCCGCGAAATCCTGAAGACCCTCCAAAACGCTTAGCCCGGATTCCCCGGTCGGGCGCCAGGACCGAGACGGAAAAGCCGGGGATTTTTACGAAGGAAAAAAGTGAGGGCGCAGCCCGGACTGCGGTCGAACTTTTTCGTGAAGGAAAAAGCCCCGGATATTACGTCGAATCCAGCGATCCAACCGGGGAATCCGGGTTCGCCGTTTTTCCATTGAAGCCGCCGGCGGCGGCGGATACACTTACCCATGAGCCCTTCGCGCAGGGCCGGCGCGGCCTCCTCGCTTTTGGAAGTCTTGATTTTTTACGCCCTGGTCTTCGCCGTCATCTGGATCGGCCAAAGGCTTCCCTGGCGGCCGCCGCTCCTGGTGGCCGGGCTGATGCTGCTGAGCGTCTGCCACCTGTCGAATTACCGCCACCACGATTCCCGCGCCAAGATCGGCCTGGCTCGGCGCCATTTCCTGCCCTGCCTCCGCCTCACGGTGAAAATCCTCGGGCTTCCCCTGGCCGCCTTGGCTTTGCTGGCCTCGGCTCAACCGCCGCCGCCCCTGCCCAAGCTCATTTTCGGCCTCTTCGGCTACCCGCTTTGGGCGTTCGCCCAGCAGTATGCGCTCCAATCCTTCATCGCCAACCGCCTGCGGGAGGCGTTCGGGCCGCGCCCGATCCTCGTGTCGGCCGCCGCCGGCGTCCTCTTCGCCCTTATCCATCTTCCCAACCCCATGCTGATGTCTTTTTCTCTCGTGGGCGGCTCCGTCTTCACCTGGATCTTCCTGAAAACGCCCCACCTGGTGCCGCTGGCCCTCGCCCACGCCGCCGCGGGTTTCCTGCTCAGCGTCCTCTTTCAAGCTCAATACGCCGCCATGATGGTGGGTCCCGCCTACCTCCGCTGGAAGGACGCCGCGGCGCCCCTTCCTTAACCCGGATTCCCCGGCCGGATCGCGGGATTCGACGCAAAATCCGGGGCTTTTCCCTCACATTTTTTATCGTAAAAAATCCCCGTCATTTCAGTCTCGGTCCTCGCGCCCAACAGGGGAATCCGGTATAACAAAAAAGAAGGTAGGGTCCTTGGAGACCCTCCCTTCTTCGCTTGAACGTCTTTTCGGCTTCGGGCTTTAGAACTCCCCGCCGCCCATTCCGCCCGGCATGGCCGGGGCGGCGTTCTTCTTCTCGGGGATGTCCGTCACCAACACCTCGGTGGTGAGGAGCAGGCCGGCCACGCTGGCCGCGTTTTGAAGCGCGGAGCGGGTGACCTTCACCGGGTCCACGACGCCCATCTTGATGAGGTCGCCGTACTCGTTGGTCTCGGCGTTGTAGCCGAAGTTGGCGTCGGCCGAGGTGCGGACCTTGTCCACCACGATGGAGCCGTCCACGCCGGCGTTTTCGGCGATGGTGCGGATGGGGTCTTCCAGCACGCGGCGGACGATGCGGATGCCCGTCTGCTCGTCGGCGTCGGACGCCTTCAGGCTGTCCAGGGCCTTCTGGGCGCGCAAAAGAGCCACGCCGCCGCCGGACACGATGCCTTCCTCCACGCCCGCGCGGGTGGCGTGCATGGCGTCTTCCACCTTATATTTCTTGGTCTTCATTTCCGTCTCGGTGGCCGCGCCGACGTTGATGACGGCCACGCCGCCCACCAGCTTCGCCAGGCGCTCCTGCAGCTTTTCCTTGTCGTAGTCCGAGGTGGAGTCTTCAATCTGCTTGCGGATTTGGGCGATGCGGGCCTTGATGGCCTTCTCGTCGCCGGCGCCGCCCACGATGGTGGTGTTCTCTTTATCCACGACCACGCGCTTGCAACGGCCCAACATGTCCACGCCCACCTTCTCCATCTTGTGGCCCTTTTCTTCGGTGATGACCTGGGCGCCGGTGAGGACGGCGATGTCTTCCAGCATCTCCTTGCGGCGGTCGCCGAAGCCGGGGGCCTTCACGGCCGCGCAGCGCAGCCGGCCCTGCAGCTTGTTGACCACCAGGGTGGCCAGGGCTTCGCCTTCCACGTCCTCGGCGATGAGCATGAACGGCTTGCCCTGCTGGAGGATCTTCTCCAGGACGGGAAGCAGGTCGTTCATGGCCGAGACTTTCTTATCGGTGACGATGAGCAAAGGATCGTCCAGGACGGACTCCATGCGCTCGGCGTCGGTGACGAAGTAGGGGCTCACGTAGCCGCGGTCGAACTGCATGCCCTCGACCACCTCCAGGGTGGTTTCGGCGGACTTGCCTTCCTCCACGGTGATGACGCCGTCCTTGCCGACCTTCAAGATGGCGTCGGCGATGAGCTCGCCGATCTTCTTGTCGGAGGCGGAGATGGTGGCGATCTGCGTGATCTCCTCGCGGGCCTTGTCCTTGGCGTCGAGGTTGACCTTCTTGGCCACCTTCTTAAGCTCGGCCACCACGGCTTCCACGGCTTTGTCCACGCCGCGCTTGATGTGGGTGGCGTTGGCGCCGGCCGTGATGTTGCGGAAGCCCTCGGCCACGATGCCCTGGGCCAGAACGACCGCCGTCGTGGTGCCGTCGCCGGCCACGTCGTTGGTCTTGGAGGAGACTTCCCGCACCAGCTGGGCGCCCATGTTTTCAAACGGGTCCTCCAGCTCGATGTCCTTGGCGATGGTGACGCCGTCGTTGGTCACCGTCGGGGAGCCGAACTTTTTGTCCAGCACCACGTAGCGGCCCTTGGGGCCGAGCGTGGCTTTCACCGCGTCGGCCAGCTTGTCGACGCCGGCTTTGACCGACTTGTGGGCGTCGTCCGAATATTTGATTTGCTTTGCCATTTTATTTCCTCCTGAAAATGCGGGTTATTTGCTCTCGAGGATGCCCAGGATGTCGTCCTGGTGCATGATCAAGTAATCCTCGCCGTCGATCTTGATCTCGGTTCCGGAATACTTGCCGTAGAGGATCTTGTCGCCGGCCTTCACATCCATGGGGATGAGCTTGCCGTCCTCCGCGATCTTGCCTTTGCCGGCGGAGACGACTTCCCCCTCCTGCGGCTTCTCCTTGGCGGAATCCGGGATGATGAGCCCGCCCCGCTCCTGCTTTTCCTTCTCCACCGGTTTCACGAGCACCCGGTCGCCCAGGGGCTTAATTTTGACTTTCGTCAGGACTGCGTCCACCATATCTAGCACCTCCATAAATAGACTGCTAATTAAGGAACCAAAAAAAAGCCTGATCGCCGTCGGAAGCGCGATGGGCCGTTTTCGCCGGAAGGGCCGCGCCGCATATTAGCAGTAAGACCCCTCGAGTGACAATTATAAACATAAGCGGGCCGCGTGTCAAGAAAAAAAGTCAGCCCTGGACGGCGTCCACCGCGGGCCGGCGCGCGGGCGGATAGAGCGACTCGTGCAGCCAGAGGGGAGGCGGGGCGCGGTCCGGCCCCTGGGGAGCATCCAATATTTCATAAAGGAAAACGGCGTTGAAGGGGCTTTCCTCATAGGCCCGGCGCCGGTCGGCGGACAGGCCCGGAACAGCGGCCGCGCCCGCGTAGGCCTCCCTTATATAGGAGCGCCAGAACTTGAGGAACACCGCCAAGTCGGGCCCTTCCCAGTTCAAAACGTCGTAGCCTTTCACCCGGGCCAGCTCGGGATAATTGATGAGGATGTGGGTCACGCCCCGCTGGCGGAAAAGGCGGCGGAGGTCCTCGGCGTCCCGCGCCTGCCGGCACAGCGCCACCAGAGTGTTGTGGTCGCTCACGTCGTTCCAGACGGCGTCCCGCTCCAAATAAAGGCTGCGCGTCTCTCCCACGAACAAAACCTTGGCTTCCGGCGGGAGGTTCTCGTTGGCCCAGGCGGCGGCCGGGTGGTAGGGGAAAGGATAGGACAGGCGGAGCGTGGACAGATAGGCATCCTCGGTCCGCTGTCCGGCCAGCACGGGCAGAGGGTCCTTGTTGGTTTTCAGGATGAGCATGCTGAAAGCGATGTTGGAGGCCAGGCCGGGCAGGAGGATCCAGATGAACAGACTCCGGAACCAGGCCGGGCGGGCCTCCGCGCGCAGGGCCAGCGCTGCGGCCAGGACGGGCAGGACATGAAGGAAATAGCGGAGGTAGAGGTGCGAGAAGCCGTGCCAGAAGGCGGCGGCGCCCGCCAGATAAACTCCCGCGAACCGAAGGTGCGGCCCGGCCGGAGAGCGGACGAAAAGCAAGGGAAGAAGGATCAGCCAAAGGGGGCCGGAGAAACCCTCCTGGGCCAGCGTTCCCATGGTCACCTTCCAGGGAAACAGAAGATAGTTGCCCCAGGTGTCGGGTATGGGCGCGGGATCGGTGCCCACGTTGCCGGCGTGGCCGATGGTTTGCCCGCCGAAGACGCCGGAGAGGAAAGGATAAACGGGGTTGCCGGCCTCCATCCAGTTGCGGATATACCACGGCGAGGCCGCCAGCGCGGCGACGGTGAGCAGCAGAAGGGCGTCCTGGGCGCCTGCCCGGCGGCCGCCCGCGCCGCGGCGCAGGAAGGCCAACAGCGCCAAAAGCGGCGCGGAGGCCAGGCTGGTGTATTTGATCCCCAGGCCGACCCCGGCGAAAACGCCCGCCCAGAGAACGTCGCGGCGGGCGCCCTCTTCGCCGCCCTGCCGCCGGAAAAGGGCGTAAACCGCCATGATCTCGAAAAAAGCCTGGCCCAATTCCGAAGTGCCGCGCCAGGCCACCATCAGGCCGGAAGGCGTGGAAGCGAACAGGGCGGCCGCCGCCAGCGCCGCGAATCGGCCCGCCCACCCGCGGACGAACGCGTAAACCGCCAGGGTGGACAGCGCGCCGAAAGCCAAATGAACGAGCCGCGCGCTTCCCACGCCGCCCACCGCCATGGGCGGGATGAAGAGCAAGGAGAAGTTGTGGGGAAAGTAGGATTGAAGCAGGTGGGGGTCGGCCGCGATCCGCCCGCGGCGCAGCCAGTGCGCGGGGAGGCTCAGGTAATAGTGCATGGCGTCGAAAGCCGTTTCGGGCACGAGGGCGCCCAAAAGACCCAGCGCAAGACAGACCGCCAGAGCCGCCGCCGGGATTTTTTCTCCCAGAGAAAAAGGAGGCGCCGCCGGCGCCGACACGGACGGGCCGCGACGAATCCTCAGCCACGCCGCCGCGCCCCAGACCGCGCCCGCCGCCGTCCAGGCCTGCAGAACCGAGGGCCGCAGAAAACCCGAAAACCCCAGGGCCATGAGGAGGAAAACCCAGACGACCGCGCCCGCCGCGGTCTCAAAAAGCAACCGCTCCAGGCCCGAGCCCTCCGATGGGCGCCGATCGCGGAAAACCGCGCGGCCCCATCCCCAGCAGGAAAAAAGGAAAAGACCCGCCGCCGCGAGCCTGGCCGCGTGCCGGCCGAGAGCGCGCAAAAAACGCGCGTCCGCCCGGAAAGGCTCGGGCAGCTCGAAAAAACGGAAAAAAGGAAAACCGGGGAAAGGGTAGGCCTGGAAATAATTCCAATAAACCACCGCCGCCCAGGCGACCAGGGCGGCGGCCAGCAGACGGGTTTTCGCGTCGTCGGCCGGCGCGGGGGGCGCGGCGCGCGGCGATTTTTTCTTCACAGGCAAAGCGGCGGCGGCCCGGCGAAGAGGCGCGGCCGCCTCATTTCCGATGAGGTCCCGGGTTCGCGGACAGGCCGGCGTCCTCGCGGCAGAGATGCATCAGCCGCTCGTAGTCCTCGCGGGAAATGCGGCCTTGGCCGCGCCAAAGCTCCAGCCGCCGGGCCGCGGCGGCCACCTCGCGCGGCATGGGAGGGCCTTCCAAGACGAACTCCGGCGATTCCGCGGGCTTCAGCGTTTTGCGGAACACCAGAGCCAGCGCCAGAAAAAAAACCGCCAGGGCGATGAGGAAGAAGAGGATCATAAAAGAGGAACCGCGGGGACACGGGAACGGAGCGGCGCCGGATTCCCGGCCGGAGCCGGCCGCGCCGAGAGCGCCGCCGCGCGGACGACAAACCCCGCCGCGGCGTTGCCGTCGCGGCGGGGGCCTGAAAGTGGCTCCGGCAGCCCATCCGCCTTTAGTAGGGGGTCTGGGCTTGCGTCCCCACCCTCGGGTGGAGTTGCCCTTGCCGGAGCCAAATCCTTCTTTCCAAGCCTAACCCGCGCCGTCGATAAATTCAAGGGTGTTGATAAGAATTTACAAGACCCTTACCGCGCCGCCGGCCCGTCGGGGGCCGCGCCGGAGGGCACGTCCTGCAGGGCGGAAAAATCCGCCACGCGGAGGAAGAGCTCCGCGATGGAGTTCAGCAGGGCCAGCCGGTTGGCCCGCACGTCCTCTTCCGGCGCCATGACCATGACCTTTTCGAAGAAACGGTCCACCGGCGCGCGCAGGCGCACCAGTTCCTGGAGCGCCTCGCGGAAGCGCCCGCCCTCCAGGAGAGGATGCGCCGCGCCGCGGGCCGCCTCCACCGCCGCGTGAAGGTCCGCGTGGGCCGGCTCGCGGGATTTTTCCAGCGGCGCGGCGGGGACGTTGAAAGCGATGTTTTTCTGCCGCGCTTGCGACAGGATGTTGGCCGCCCGTTTGTAGGCCACGGCCAGGGGCGTGAAATCCGGGTGGCGGCGGATCTGCCGCAGGGCTTCCAGGCGGTTTTCGGCGTCCACCACGTCGGCGAACCGCAGGGAGGCCACGGCCTCGATCTCGTCGAAGCGGCAGCCCTTGGCCGCCATGAGGGCCGACCAGCGCTGCTTGAAAAAATCCATGAGAGCGCCGGCCGCCTTCGGGCGGTCGCCCGCGACGGAATCCGGAAACGCCGCGAGCGCCTTCTCCACGGCGGCGGCCAAATCCAGCCGCCAGCCGCGGTCCGCCAGGATGCGGAGGACGCCCACCGCCGCCCGGCGCAGGCCGTAGGGATCGGCGGAACCGGAAGGAATCAATCCCACCAGGAAATCCCCGGCCAGGGTGTCCAGCTTGTCCGCCAGGGACGCCAGAGCCGCCGCGTCGCCGCGGGGGAGCTCGCCGTCGGCGGTGAGGGGCCAGTAATGTTGCTCGATGCCCTCGGCGATCTCGGCCGGCTCGCCGTCGGCCGCCGCGTAGAGGCGGCCCATGACGCCCTGGAGTTCGGGGAACTCGCCCACCACGGACGTGACCAGGTCCGCCTTGCCCAGGCGCGCGATCTGCACCGCGGCGTCGCCGTCTTTCTGCGGAAGGTTCAAAACATTCGCGGACAGGTGTATGCAAAGTGCCGCGACGCGCTCGGTTTTGTCGGAAAGGGCGCCCAGGGCTTTCTGGAAAAGCACGCCCTTCAACAGAGGGGCCTTGTCGCGCAAAGACGTTTTCCGGTCCTGCTCGAAGAAAAACGCGGCGTCGGCCAGACGGGCGGCCAGCACGCGCTCGTAGCCTTCCCGCACCACGGCCTGGTTCTCGGACATGCCGTTGCGGACGCCGACGAAATGGGGCAGGAGTTTCCCCTGCGCGTCGAACACCGGAAAAAACTTTTGATGCTTTTTCATGGACGTGACGAGGATTTCCGGCGGCAGCTTCAAATGGCCGGGGGCGAAGCGGCCCAGGATGCCGGAGGGATGCTCCACCAGATACGTCACCTCGTCCAGAAGGTCCTGAAATTTTTCCAGGGGGACGCGCCCGTGGACGGACTTGGCGGCCAGATGGATTTGTTTTTCAATCTGGTCCCGCCGCTCCTTCGGGTCGGCCACCACGCAATGGTTTTTGAGGACGGCTTCATACCGGGCGGGGGACGGCACGTCCAGGAACTTTTTCCCGTGGAAGCGGAGGGCGCTGGTCTTGCGGCCGCTTTTGACGCCGGCCAGCTCGAACTTGACCGGCTTGTCGCCGTAGAGGGCGACGATCCAGCGGATGGGCCGGGCGAAGGAAAAGCGGCCTTCCTCCCAAACCATATTTTTCGGGAAAGGGATCCGGGCGATCCGCGCGGGCAAAAGCTCCGGCAGAATTTTTTCGACGGGCCGCCCTTCCTCCCTGCGCACGGCGCAGAGGCGCTCTCCGCGATCCGTTTTGCGGACCTCCAAATTTTCAGGGGAGACGCCTTGCGAGCGGGCGAAGCCCTGGGCGGCGGGAGTCCAGTTGCCTTCGGCGTCCTTGGCCTGGGCCGCGGCCGGGCCCAAAGCCTCGTGGACTTGGTCCTCAGCTTTGTCCGCCAAGCCGTGGACCAGCACGGCCAGACGGCGCGGCGTGCCGAACACTTTCACTTCGCCGTGGGAGAGCCCGGCCTTCGCCAAACCCTGCCTGACGAGGACGTCCTCTAGGACAGAAGCACCTTCGCCGATCGCGCTCCTGGACACTAGATTCAACACGAACCGCGCCGGCAGCTCCTCGACGCCGATCTCCAATAGGAAATCCTTGGGCCCCGACGGACCGGCGGGCTTGCGGGCCGGGCGCTTTTTCACGCCGGCGTTCCCGCGCCGATGAGGGCCATGTAGCCTTCGGCGACTTTTCGCGCCAAGGCGCGCACGCGGCCGATGTAGCCCACGCGCTCGGTGACGGAGATGGCGCGGCGCGCGTCCAGCAGATTGAAGAGGTGCGAGCATTTCATAACGGCGTCGTAGGCCGGCAGGACGAGGTTTTTTTCCAGGAGCCGCTTGGCCTCGGCTTCCCAGTCGGTGAAGTGCCGCCGCAATTGCTCCACGTCGGCGGCTTCGAAATTGTAGGCGGAGAACTGCCGCTCGTCCTCCAGGTGCACCTGGCCGTAGGTGGTTCGCTCCGTCCAGTGCACGTCGTAAACGCTGTTCTTCTTTTGCGAGTACATGGCCAGGCGCTCGAGGCCGTAGGTGATCTCGACGGAAATGGGGTTCAAGTCGATGCCCCCCACCTGCTGGAAATAGGTGAACTGGGTGATCTCCATGCCGTCCAGCCACACCTCCCAGCCCAGGCCCCAGGCGCCCAGGGTGGGGCTTTCCCAGTCGTCCTCCACGAAGCGGATGTCGTGGCGGCGCGGGTCTATGCCGATGGCCTTGAGGGAAGCCAGGTATTTGTCTTGGATGTCCGCCGGGGCGGGTTTGATGAGGACTTGGTATTGATAGTAGTGCTGAAGGCGGTTGGGGTTTTCGCCGTAGCGCCCGTCGGTGGGGCGGCGCGAGGGCTCCACGTAGGCGGCGGCCCAGGGCTGGGGGCCCAGGCAGCGCAGGAACGTGGCGGGGTTGAAGGTTCCCGCGCCTTTTTCCACGTCGTAGGGCTGCCAGAGCAGGCAACCCTGCTTGGCCCAGAACTTGTGAAGGGCGAGGATGATGTCTTGAAATGTCATGCGGCGGACGGGCGAAGGAAAGCCGGCGCGGCACGGCGCGGCGACAAACCAAAATCCGGAGCGGGGAGCTTCGCCGCGTCCTTCCGCGTCCGGGGTTCCGCCCCTTTCAAGTAATCCTCCAGGGCCCGCCGGTGGGCCACGCTTTTGAGAGGACCGTGCAGCAAAGGAGAGACGAAGCGCAGGATTTGCGCTTCCAAGGCGGGAGCGGTTTCCCGCAGGCCGGCGGGGGCCGGAGCGGGAGAAAAATCGTAGGCGCGCAGAGCGTCCACCAGGGGCCGCCATCGTTCCTCCGCCGGGCCCAGCACGTCCGCGCCGCAGGCGTAACCCGCGCGCTCCAGGAATTGAAGGAGGAAAGCCGACCGCACCAAGGCTTCGTCGCCGGTTTCCAGGGCGGCGAGGGCGGACCGCAGAAGATCGTATTTTTCCGGATGCGGCTGCTGGGCGGCGGTGAGCTTCTCCGTCCACTCGCAGAGGAAGAGGGCGGCGCTCATGCGGGTCCACGAGGCGCGCAAAGCGGGAAAACCCGACGACACGGACCCGCCCGTGACGCGGGCGGAGGCGGCGCCGGGCCTCATCCAGAGGCGGAAGCGCGATTCCACCGCGGGCTCGGCGGCGGGGGCCATGCGCGAGGACGGTTTTCCGGCGCCGGCCAGGAGCGCCGGCAGGCGGCCCAATTCCCGCGTGTAAAGGAAGAGCCGCCGCTCGCTTTCTCCGCTCTTGCGGCTGCTGAGGACGATGGCGTGAACGTTAAAGTACATGTGGGTTGCGGGCGGGCGGAAGCGCCGGCGAGACCGCGGCCCCGCCGCGAAAACCCGCGCCCGGCGCCCGCGCGCCGCGCTTGATTATAGCAAGAGCCACGTGGCGATGGAGAAATAGGTGAGCAGGCTCACGATGTCCGTGGCCGTGCTGACGAAGGGCGCGCTGCAGACGGCCGGGTCCACGTTGAGGCGCTTGATGATCATGGGAGCGGCGGCGCCCATGACGGCGGCCACGGTCATGGAGGTGCAGATGCCCAGCCCCACCACCAGCGGGAAAACCCAGGGCATGTCCGACCCGTAGCGGAAAAAAGCCAGCGCCCCCAGCAGGAACCCGTAGCCCAGGCCCAGCAAGAGGCCGATGCGGAGCTCGCGCCAGACCATGGCGGAAATTTCCCCCAGCTGGATGTGCCCGGTGGCCAGTCCGCGCACGACGATGGTGGACGACTGGGTGCCCACGTTGCCGCCCATGCCGGCGATGACGGGCATGAAGGCCGCCAGGGCCACCACGCTCGCCAGGGTGTGCTCGTAGCGCGTGATGATGAAGCTGACCAGGATGCCGCCCAGCCACGAGGCCAGGAGCCACGGCATGCGCAGGCGCGCCACGTGCAGGACGGAGCCCGTCTCCAGCTCCTCGGCGCCGGTGCCGGCCATCTTGGCGATGTCCTCGGTGGCCTCCTGGCTCAGCACGTGGAGGATGTCGTTGGCCGAGAGGATGCCCAGAAGGCGGTTCCCCTCGTCCACCACGGGCGCGGCGAAAATTTTATATTTCGAAAAGATTTTGGCCGCCTCCTCCTGGTCGGCCTCGGCGCGCACTTTGATGAGCTGGACGGGCGTCATGATCTCCTCCAGCCTCATCTCCGACGGGGCGGCGATGAGCGCGCGCGGCGAGACCGCGCCCAAAAGCCGGCCCTCGCCGTCCACCACGTAGAACACCTGCAGCTCGCCCATGCGGTGCAGGCGGGAGGAGGCGCGCACGCGCTCCAGGGCCTGCCGCACCGTCTGGCGGGGCCGCAGGTCCAGCAAATCCGTGTGCATCAGGCTGCCGGCGGTGTTGGGCGCGAAGGCCGCCGCCGTGCGGATGCGGTCCACCTTCTCCCGGCGGATGGTGGACGTCATGCGGCGCACCACGCGCGGGGGCAGGCGGTGGAACAGGCGGGAGGCCGTCTTCGCGTCCAACTCCTCCAAGACCGGTCCCAGGGCCCCCTGCTCCAGCGCGCCCAGCAGGCGCATCTGCTCCTCCAGCTCCAGCTCCTCGAACAGCTCCACGGCGCGCACCGCCGTCAGCAGTTTGAAGAGGACGATCTGCTCGTTGGCGGAAAAGCTCCCCCAGCCCTCGGCCAGGTCGGCGGGGTTCATGTCGTTGAGGACGCGCTTCAACTCCTTATAGGATTTGCCGGCCAGGAGCTGGCGGATTTCGGGAACGAAAAGGGCGAAGGATTGAATGGCCATAAGGGAGGGCGCTTTGAGATCCAGGGCGTCGGAAGAAACCCGCGGCCCCGAACCGCTTTTTCCTTTCTGCGGTTAGATTTTATGCTGTTCGCGGCCTTTGCGCCAGCCCCCGCGCGAACGTCCCCTCCCGCCGGGACAAGCGCGGCGGCTTGCGTCCCGTCCGCTGCGCCGCTTACTCCCTGGCCGCCAGTCCCTGTTTTAAGTCCGGCTCCTCGGCCACCTCGCCGGCGATGGCTTCGAGAGCGTCCTGCATGGTCACCAGGCCTTGCACGCGGCCGGCGCCGTCCACGGCCAGGGCCAAATGGTTGCGGCCGGCGCGGAAATCCCGCAGGAGCCGGCCCAGGGGCATGCTCGACGGAACGCGCTGAACGGGCCGGAACAAATCCTCCAAAACCAGGAGTTCCTGGCTGCGCCAGAAAACCAGCAAATCCTTGGCGTAGAGGATGCCCACCACGTTGTCCAGCGAGCCGCGGTAGACGGGCACGCGGGAATAGCCGGAGGCCAGCACGCGGGCGATGATCTCGGCCCGCGGCAGGGACGCGTCCACGGCGGCGATTTCCTCCCGCGGCACCATCACCTCCGACACGGGCCGGCGGCCGAAATCCAAAAGGTTGCCGAGCATGGAGCGCAGGGACGGCGTGAGCGGGGAGCCGGCCAGGAGCGTGCGGATGACGGGCTCGCTCCATTGCGCGCGCTCCGCCGCCACGCGCCGCGACAGGCGCGCCAAGGCGTCGCCCGTGGCGGAGGACAGGCCCTGCACCAGCGGCCCCAGCGCCCGCACCACGATTCTTAAGGATGGCGCCAGCCGCAGGGCCCAAGCCTCGGGCGCCAGCCGGGCCAGCACCTTGGGCAATATTTCCCCGACGACGATGACGCCGGCGGCCATGACCGCCGGAAAGAGCCACCCGCCCCAGCGGAAAGGCAGTCCCCACAGAGCCTGCGCGTCCATGGCCATGTCCACCGCCAACACGCCCAGGCCCACGTTGATGAGGTTGTTGGCCAAAAGGACGGCGGCCAAAGTTTGGTCCGGGTCCTCCTCCCAGAACGCCAGGCGTCCGGGCCAGGCCTTGCGCAGGCGCGCCAGTTGGAGGCGCGACAGGCTCATGAAGGCCGTCTCCGCCAGGGACGCGTAGGCGCTCAGGAGGATCGTCAGGAAAACCAGGGCGGTTTTAAGGAGGAAATCCGTCACGGCGCCATCCCGTCCGTCTTTTTCTGCTCCAAATCGTACTCGTCAAGAATCTCGCCCACCACTTCTTCAAGGACGTCCTCCAAAGTCGCCAGGCCGAGAAATTCCCCGCCCTCGCCCTCCACCAGGGCCATGTGGTCTCCGCTCTTTTGAAAATCGGCCAGGAGCTCGGCCACTTCCTTGGACGGCGGCACCCAGCGGGCCGGCCGCACCAATCCCTCCAGGGACTCCGCGCGGCCTTCCTTCCACTCTTTCAACAAATCCATGGCGTGGATCACGCCCACGGGCACGCCGGCCCGCGTCACGGGCACGCGGCTGCGGCCCGATTCCACCAGCCGGTCCACGAAAAGCTCCTCGGAGCCGCCGGCGTCCAGCATCTCCAGCGGCGCGGAGTCCACGGCGTGGGCCGGCTGAAGGATGTCGGCCACCGTGCGCCGGTGCAGGGACAGCACGCGGGCCATCATCTCGCCCGACTCCCGGGGCACCTGGCCGGCGGCTTCCGTCTCCTGGATCACGTGCTGCATCTCCTCCAGGCTCAGGGCCGTGAGGCGGTTCACGGGCGCCTCCAAACCCTTGCCGGTGCGGGCGATGAGCCACTGCGCGGGGACGAACAGGAACGTCAGGAGCCGCGCCATGCCCCAGAGCGGCGGCAGGGCCCGCGACGCGATGCGCTCGGCGTAGACGCGCCCGACGATCTTGGGCACGATCTCCGCGAAAATCAGCACCAGCGCCGACGCCGCCAGCCACACGAGAACCTCGCCCGCCGGCACGCCGGCCAGCAGGGGCAGGAACAGCGCCCCCGTGAGGCTGGAGAAAGCCATGTTGGCCAGGTTGTTCCCCACCAAAATGGTGATGAGAAGCTCGTGCGGCTTGGACAGCCAGCGGCTGAAGTGCGCCACCAGGCGGGGCTGGAAAGCGCCGATTTTTTTCATGCGGAGGCTGGAGAGGGCCGTGAGGGCCGCCTCCGCGGCGGCGAAGAAAGCCTAAGCCGTGAAGAGAAGAACCAAAACGGCCGCTTCTATCAGGACCATGCGGAGGGAAGCCCCGGGCGCGCGCCGGCGGGGCGGGACGAAGCCGAAGGAGAAACGCGCCGGAAGAGCGTTCGGGGCCCGCGGAGCGGCGAAAAGTCCGCGGCGGGAAAGGGGCGAAGCGGGCGCGGGACGGCGGCCGGCGGGTTTTTCAAACCAGCGCCCGGACGATTTTTTCCTGCTCGGTCCACATGACCTTTTTCGCCCGGGGAGTGTAGTCGGTGTAACCCAAAAGGTGGAGCGTGCCGTGGACCACCAGCCGGATCAGCTCCTCGCGCAGGCCGGCGCCGAAGCGGCGGGCGTTGGCGCGGGCCTGGGGAACGGCGATGTAGAGGTCTCCGAAAGGCGGCGCCGCCGGCCGGCGGCCGGGGCCCGGCGGGGGATCCTCGTAGCGGAAGGCGATGACGTCGGTGTAGGCGTCGGTGCGGCGGAAGCGGCGGTTGAGCGCCAGGAGCCGGCCCCGGGACGTCCACACCACATTCAGGACTCCCGGCCCGCGCGCCTTCCCGCGCCGCAGAGCGCGCAGGGCGCCGCGCCGGGCCGCCGCCTCCAGGGACCGCCAGGAACCGGCCCGTGAAACTCCGGCCCGGGATTCCAGCCGGTAGGACGACGTGTCCAGCTCGGTGGAAAAACGAACGCGCAGGCTAGCGCGGCGCGTCATAAGCCCCTGGATTTATCCCGCCGTCATTGCGAGCCAAAGGCGAAGCCATCCCAGGTTTCGCCGACGCCGAGAGCATTCTTCGCGCGCTGAGAACCGGGATTGCTTCGTCGCAAACAGCATTCCCCGCAATGACAGACAAAAAAGCGTTGGACGCACCGCACCGGCGCGGCGAGGCACGGCGACCTCTCCCGGGCGGACCGGGGTCCGGCGCTTCGGTCATTATGAATTCCGGCGGGAACCGGCCGGGAGGCGGGCCGGGCGCGGGCGCTCGCGGCTCACGACGTCACGCCTGGGAGGAGGCGGGGGAGGACGCGTCGGGGTAACGCACGCGGGAATGGTAAACGCCCGTGAGGGTGTTGACGAAACTTTCCGAAATCTTGTGCAGGTCCGAAAGCGTCAGCGGCACCTCGTCGAACTGGCCGTCGGCCAGCTTCGTGCTCACCACTTTTTGAACCAAGTCCCGCAGGCGCTGGTGGGTGGGATCCTCCAAAGCGCGGGCCGAAGCCTCGATGGAATCGGCCAGCATGACGATGGCCGTCTCCTTGCTGTGGGGCCGCGGGCCGGGGTAGCGGTATTCCTCCTCGCCCACCTCCTCGCCGCCGATGTTCTGCTCGATGGCCCGCCGGTAAAAATACTCGATGCGCGAGGTGCCGTGGTGCATGGGGATGAACTCCGCGACGGCCCGGTCCAGGTTGTGCTGCCGGGCCAGCGCCAGGCCGTCCTTCACGTGGGACTGGATCACAAGGCGCGACATATTGGCCGGCAGAGGGTCGTGGGGGTTGCCCAGGGCGCCCTGGTTCTCCACGAAATATTCCGGCTTCACCATCTTGCCGATGTCGTGGAAGTAGGCGCCCACGCGGCAAAGCAGGCCTTTGGCCCCGATGGCCTGGGCCGCCGCTTCCGCCAGGGAGGCCATGATGAGGGAATGGTGATAGGTGCCCGGCGCCTCCAGGCTCATCCTCTTGAGCAAGGGATGGTTCACGTCGGATAACTCCAAAAGCTTGATGTTGCTGAGGCGGGAGAAGAAATTTTCCAAAGGCGAAAGGAGGCTCAGCGCCAGAAGGCCGGCCGCCGCGCCGCTCACGCCGGCCCACAGGAGAGCGTGGCCCGTCTGCCGCCACTGCCAATGCTGGAGCAGGGCCGGGATCATGACGGCCACGGCATGGCCCGCGGCGGCCCACAGCCCGGCGCGGGTCAAGTCCCGGCGGGCGCTGACGAAGAGGGAGCGCGCCACCCCGGCCAGACCGCCGAAGGACGCGATGAGGGCCGCCTCCAGGGAAAACCCCTGGATCATGCCCAGGATGAGCGCCAGCGCCATGGTCACGATGACCGCCAGCCGGGGCGACAGCAATATGGACGTGAGGATGGGCGCAGCCGCCAAAGGCACGCCGTGGGGCGCCATCCAGGAGAACCGCGCCGCGGCGCCCGTCCACAACTCGATGAGGCCCACCCCGCCCACCATGAGGACGCCCAGCAGGGCCACGGCCTCGTCGTCGTGGAGCATGTGGGGCTGGTCGTGCTTGAAATAGAAAATGAAAAGGCCGGCCAGGGCGGCCGTGAACAAGAACATCGCCGCCGCGTTGGACCAGCCCATGCCGATCTCCAGCAACAGCACGAGAAAAAGGAAGACGGACACCACCAACGCCACCAGCCAGACGGGCACGTGGATGTCGCGCTTCCACAGGGAGATGGTGCGGGAGCGCGGACCGCCGGCGGCCGGCGCCGCGCCCTTTTCCGTCCACGACAACAGGCGGATCAGGAGCCGCCGCAGGGGCTCGCGCAGTTTCGCGTTCCAAAAGGCCCTCACGCGCCCCTCCCTTCCCAGCGGTCGTAGGCGGCGATGATCTTCCTCACCAAACCGTGGCGCACCACGTCCTCGCCGGTGAAGCGCACGAAGGCGATGTCGGGGATGTCCTTGAGCACGTTCTGGATTTCCAGAAGGCCCGACTGGTCCTTCTTCTCCAAATCGATCTGCGTCACGTCGCCGGTGATCACCACCTTGGAGCCGTTGCCCATGCGCGTCAGGAACATCTTCATTTGGGGCGGCGTCGTGTTCTGGCCCTCGTCCAATATGATGAAGGCGTCGTCCAGCGTGCGGCCGCGCATGTAGGCCAGGGGCACGATCTCGATGCTTTCCTCGTCCCGCATCTGGTGGAAACGGTCGGGCCCGGACAGGAAATAGAAAGCGTCGTAGAGCGGCTTCAGGTAAGGATGGACCTTCTCATGGAAATCGCCCGGCAGGAACCCCAGCTTTTCCCCCGCCTCCACCACCGGCCGCGTGAGCACGATGCGGGACACGTGGCCCGCCTGGAAAGCCGCCAGGGCCGTGGCCACGGCCAAAAAGGTTTTTCCCGTGCCCGCGGGGCCGATGGCCACCACCATGTCGCGGCTCTGCAGGGCCTGCACGTAGGCCCTCTGCTGGGGCGTCTGGGCGCGCACGGGCCGGCCGGTCACCGTCACCAGGACCGTCTCCGGCGGCAAAGGCTGGCCCGGCATCACCTCCTGCGGCACGTCCACCGACTCATCGTGGTTGCCCTTTTGGCGCAAACGCCCGGCCGCCCGCTTCATCTCCTGAAGGGTGGCCACCGCTTGATCCACGGACCGCGGCCGGCCCCGCACCGCCAGGGCCATGCCGCCGCCGGAGGTCTCGGGCCGGTCGGGCTTGAGGAAAATCTGCACGCCGAACCGGCGCTCGAGCTCCTTCAAATTCTTGTCGTGCTGGCCGAAAACGAGGAAGGCCTCTTCCTGGTCGGAAAGGCCGAGGCGTTTGGTCACCATGGGGTTAGGTCCCGGGCTCGGACGGGCTCAAAAGGGCCGGGCGGAAGGCCCGGAGAGCCGTCCGCGGGTGCCGATGAGCGGATTGATGTATGAGCGCGCGAGGGAGGGATGCCTTAATTCTATCTCCCGTCCCCCCGTTTGTCAACGACGCCGTTCACGTTGACGGCGCGCGGGGCCGGGAGCTATACTTTTTATCCGCCGCGCAGCGGCGTTCATCGCGTGTTCTCGAGGAGGAAGGCATGTCGGACATTCGTCTCATCAATGAAAAAGTGAAGGCGGAAAGCCTGTTCGTGGAGGAGACCTTCGCCGAGATCGGCAAGGTCATCGTGGGACAGAAATACTTGCTGGAGCGCATGCTGGTGGGCCTTCTGGGCAACGGGCACCTGCTCCTGGAGGGCGTTCCGGGCCTGGCCAAGACCCTGGCGGTGCGCACCCTGGCCGCCGTGACGGAGACCGATTTCCGCCGCATCCAGTTCACGCCGGACCTGTTGCCCGCCGACGTGGTGGGCACCCTGGTCTACAGCCAGAAGGACGGGCGATTCTCCGTGAAGAAAGGCCCCGTTTTCGCCAACCTGGTCCTGGCCGACGAGATCAACCGCGCGCCGGCCAAGGTGCAGAGCGCGCTCCTGGAGGCCATGCAGGAGCGCCAGGTGACCCTGGGCGACGAAACCCACCCCTTGCCCGAGCCTTTCCTCGTGCTGGCCACGCAGAACCCCATCGAGCAGGAGGGCACCTATCCCCTCCCCGAGGCCCAGGTGGACCGCTTCATGCTCAAACTGAAGGTGTCCTATCCCTCCCGCGAGGAGGAGAAGACCATCATGGAGCGCATGGGGCTGGGCCGCCCCGAAACGGTGCGCCGCGTGGTCACGCCGGCCAAGATCCTGGCCGCCCGCCGGCTGGTGGACGAAATTTACGTGGACGAAAAAATAAAGGGCTACATCCTCGACCTCATCTTCGCCACCCGCGACCCGGAGAAGTTCCGTCTGGGGCGGCTGAAGCCTCTGATCCAATACGGGGCCTCGCCGCGGGCCACCCTGGCCCTGGCCAAAGCCGCCCAGGCCTACGCGTTCCTGCGCGGCCGCGGCTACGTGACGCCCGAGGACGTGAAGGCCATGGGGCCCGACGTCCTGCGCCACCGCGTGCTGGTCACCTACGAGGCGGAGGCCGAGGGCAAGACGTCCGAGGACGTGGTGCGGGAGATCTTCAATGAAGTCGAGGTGCCGTAAAGGCCGGCCCGGCGGCCGCCTCGCGAGCCTTCGCCCCGCCGGCGCGCCGTCCGTGAATTCGCCGTTCCGCGCTCCTTCCCGAAACCGCCGGTCCTTCCGCGATCCCGTCGGGCGCCGAGGCCTCCCGTGGCGCCCGTGAACGCGGCGGCCTCGGCCGCCGTTTCCCCCGAGGTCCTCGGCCGCGTCCGGCGGCTGGAGATCACGGCCCGCCGCCTGGTGGACGAAGTCTTCGCGGGGCAATACAACAGCACCTTCAAGGGCCGGGGCATGGAGTTCTCGGAGGTGCGGGAATACCTTCCCGGGGACGACGTGCGAAGCATCGACTGGAACGTGACCGCCCGCGCGGGGCGCCCCTTCGTGAAGAAGTTCATAGAGGAGAGGGAACTCACCGTCCTGTTCCTGGTGGACACGAGCCTGTCGCAGAGCTTCGGTTCCCAGGGGCGGCTCAAGTCGGAGCTGGCGGCGGAGGTGGCGGCGGTGCTCGCCTTCTCGGCTCTCCGCAACGGAGACAAGGCGGGGATGATCCTGTTTTCCGACCGCGTGGAAAAGTTCATTCCGCCCCGCAAAGGCCGGGCGCACGCGTTGCGCTTGATCCGCGAGGCCTTGGCCGCCCGCGCCGCCGGCCGGGGCACTTCCCTGGCCGGGGCTTTGGATTTCCTGAATCGCGTCCAGCGCCGCCGGGCGGTGGCGTTCCTCCTATCGGACTTCCTCGACGGCGGCTATGAAAAAACACTGCGCGTCACCTTGAAACGCCACGACCTCATCGCCGTGCCCGTCTCGGACCCTTGGGAGACGGCCCTTCCCCGGGGCGCGCGGCTCCTGCTGGAGGACGCGGAGACCGGCGAGCCGGCCGTGGTGAAATCGCCCGTCTTCGACGGGCGCGGACGCCTGCCGGCCCTGCGGAAGGGCCTGGCCCGGTTCGGCGCCGACGCGGTGTTCGTGGAAACGGGTGTTTCCTACGTGAAGGCCTTCCTGTCGTTTTTCCGGGAGCGGGCCAAACGGTACCGATGAAGGCGCTCCTTGTCTTGATGACGCTGTCGCTGGCGGGCGCGGCCCGGGCCGGCGTGCGCCTGGAGGCCACGGCCCAGCCTCAAGAAGCCTTCGTGGGAGACCCCATCCGGCTCCAAGTCACCGTCCATTCTTCGTCGGAGGTGGCCTGGGTTTCGTGGCCCGCGGAAAAAACCCTGGGAAGTTTCGAGGTTCTGGAAAGTTCCGCCGGCGCCGGGGGCGCGGCGACGGAAGGGCGCTATCTCCTGGCGGCCTACGAAACGGGCGTCTCGACCATCCCTCCCTTGGCTCTGTCCTACGCCCTGGCCGACGGCGCCACGCGATACATCCAAACCCCGCCGATCCCGGTCGCCATCAAGAGCGTCCTGCCGCCGGACGCGCGGGACATCCGCGACATCAAGGGGGCCATGACGGACTGGACAAAAATTTTCCTGTGGAGCCTGCTGTTGGCGGCCGGGGGGACGGGCGGCTTCCTGCTCGCGCGGAAATTCCGCCGGGACGGCGCGGCCGCGCCGCCGGGGCCGCCGCCGCGCCCGCCCCACGAAGCCGCGCTGGAGGCCCTGTCCGCCCTGGAAGAGGCGCTGGACGGGCCGGCGAAAACTTTTTACAGCCGACTGTCGGACGCCCTGCGGGCCTACGTGGAGGGCCGTTTCGGCATCCCGGCCCTGGACCGCACCACCTCCGAGCTTTTTCAGGAGCTGCGCCGCGGGAACGTGGCTCCGGCCCTCTTCCCGGACCGGGACGTCCTGGAGACCAGCGACCTGGCCAAGTTCGCCAAGCTGGAGCCCGCGCCGGAAGAAAGGCGGCTGGATTTGCAAAAGGCGCGCGATTACGTCCTGCGCACGCGCCCGGCCCCGGAGGTTGCCGAGCCACATGCGGGATAGCGCTGCTTTTCGTCCGCCTGCCCTGCCTTTCGGGTCCCCCTGCGGCGTTTCGAGCACGCCGTTCCGACGGGGCGGGAGGCCCGATTGTCCGAGGCCTCCGACGGCCGCTGAGGAGGCCGAGTTGAGGGCCGCCGTCGGAACGGCGCGCGCAGGCCGCCGGGGGCGTCTTTTTCTTTCTCCATACTTTCTTTTTGGACGAGCAAAAAGAAAGTATGGCCGGGTCCAGGGGCGGAGCCCCTGGCCGACACCGGCGACGAACCGACGTGCTCGAAACGCCGCACGGGGGCCCGAGAAAAAAAACATTCCGGCAAACCATACAGCCTCCACGGCTTTATTCTTGGATCTTTGATGCACTTCGCCTACCCGCACGCGCTTTGGCTGCTCTTGGTTCTGCCGCTTCTGGCCGCCTACGATTATTTTTGGGGGCTGAAGGCCCGGGCGCGGATGCGGTTTTCATCGCTGGACCTGCTGGGGCCCCGGCCGGCGCGGCGGCGGGACGGTTTGCTCTTTCTGAGCGCCCTGCGGTTGGCGGCGCTGGGATTTCTTATCGTGGCGCTCGCCCGCCCCCAGAAAGGACAAAAGAGCGAGGAGGCGCTCACGCCCGCCACGGACATCATGCTCTGCGTGGACACCTCCGGCAGCATGGAGGCTCTGGATTTTCAGCCCAAGAACCGGCTCGACGCGGCCAAGGACGTGGTGCGCGAGTTCATCCGCAACCGGCGGCACGACCGCATCGGGCTCGTGGTGTTTTCCGGCCTGGCCATGACCCAATGCCCGCTGACCACGGATTACGGCGCCCTCCTGGGCTTTTTGGACAACGTGCGCATCGGCATGATCCAGGAGGACGGAACCGCCATCGGCGACGCCATCGCCGCCTGCGTGGCGCGGCTGAAGGACAGCGAGGCCAAGAGCAAGACCATCGTCCTGCTCACCGACGGCAGCAACAACCGCGGCGCGGTGGATCCGCCCACGGCCGCCAAGGCCGCCGCGGCTTTCGGCATCAAGATTTACGCCGTGGGCGCGGGGACGCCCGGCGAGTCCGCCCTGCGGCCCATGCGCGACCCCCTGTTCGGCGAGCGCCTGGTGCGCGTGCCCAACGATTTGGACGAGGCGGCCCTGCGTCTGGTGGCCGAGACCGCCGGCGGCCTTTATTTCCGGGCCACGGACCTGGAGAGCCTTCGAAAGGTGTACAAAGAGATAGACCGCCTGGAGAAAACCGAGGTGAAAGTGCGCACGTTCACCGATTATCAAGACGTTTACTTCCCCTGGCTTCTGGCGGGGTTGATCGTTTTCTTGACGGAAATCCTCCTTTCGCAGACGCTCTTGTGGAGGCTACCGTGAGCCGCGCCTTTTTTCCAACGCGCGGCGGAGCCTTTCGCTCATGATCTTCTCCCGGCCGTGGGCCCTGTGGCTCCTGCCCGCGCTGTTGCTGCCGGCCGCCCTGTTCGTGGCGGGCTTCCGGCGGAAGAGCAGGCTCCTGTCCGCCCTGGGGGACGCGCCGGTGCTGCGTAAGCTCTGGGACCCGGCGGCCGAACGGCACCAGCGGGTGAAGGCCGTGCTCGCCCTGCTGGCGTGCCTGTTCCTCTTCCTGGCGCTGGCGGGCCCGCGCTGGGGGCTCAAGTTCCAGGAGGCGCGGCGCCGCGGCGGGGACGTGATGCGGGCCGTGGACACGTCGGCCAGCATGCTGGCGGAGGACGTGAAGCCCAACCGGCTGGTCCAGGCGAAAAGGGAGTTGGGCCTCCTCATAGGCGGGCTGGAGGGCGACCGGGTGGGCGTGGTGGCCTTCGCGGGAACCGCCTTTCTGCAATGTCCTCTCACTTTGGACTACGGCGCGGCGCGCATGTTGCTGGACCTCATCACCACGGATTTGATCCCCGCGCCCGGCACCTCCCTGGCCGCGGCGCTGGACGCGGCCCGCGAGGCCTTCGTCCGGGAGGAGCGGAAACACAAGGCCCTGGTCCTGCTCACCGACGGAGAGGATCATTCCGGCCGGCTGGAGGCCGCCGTGGAGCGCGCGCGGGAGGAGGGCGTGCGCGTGTTCGCCATCGGCTTCGGCAGCCCCCAGGGCGAAATCATTCCCGTGCGGGACGAGCAGGGCGGCCTCAGCGCCTACAAGAAGGACAAGGCCGGACAGACGGTGGTTTCCAAATTGAACGAGGAGGCCCTGCGGGACATGGCGGCCAAGACCGGCGGGCGCTATTACCGCGCCACCGACGGCGAGGTGGAGGTGGAGCGCATCCTGGCCGACCTGCGCGGCATGGAGAAAAAGTCCCTGCAGTCCAAAGTTTTCGATCAACACGAGGACCGGTTCGCCTGGCCCCTGGCCGCGGCGCTGGCCCTTTTGCTCTTGGAATTCCTCTGGCCCGAGACGCCCGGGCATTTCGGCCGGCTCCTGCGCCGCGCCCGCGAGACGGCGCCGCGTCTTTTCCGCCGGTCCGCCGCGGCCGGGATTCTCCTGCTGGCGGCCCCGCGGGCGGAGGCTCTGGGCCGCGCTCCCGGCGAAAGCGTCGCGGAATTCAACCGGGGCGTGAAGCAGTATAAGAAGGGAGATTATTCCGCCGCGGCGCGGTCGTTCCAGGCCGCGCGGCCGGGATTCGCGGACGCCGAGCGCGCCGCCCGCAGCGCCTACAACGCCGGCAATGCCTCCTTCCGGCAGGAGCGGTTTTCCGACGCGGTGGAGCACTACAAACAAGCCCTGCGGCTGAACCCGGCCGACGCCGACGCCAAGCACAACCTGGAGCTGGCCCGGAAAATGACGCAGGCGCAAAAATCGCAACCCAAACCGGACGAGAAAAACAAAGGCGGATCCAAGGACCAAGAGCCGTCCGGCGGCGGCGAAGACGGCCGCGGCAAAAAGGATCCGGCGGCCGCCGGCGCCCGCCCGGGGGCGCTCTCCAAGGAGGACGCCGAGCGCCTGCTTCAGGCCGTGGAGGCCCAGGAGAAAGAAGCGCGGCAAAAAATGAGGGCGCCGGCGTCCAAAAAAGACGTGGAGAAGGACTGGTGAAAAAGCCGAGAAACCAAACGCGGCGGCCCGCCGGCAGACCGTTCTTCCAAGGCCGGACGCCCGGCAAAGCGTCGCGCGCGCTCTCCTCTCGCGCCCGCTTCGGTCCTCCCCTCCGGCTCCCGGCGCTCGGCTTTTTGCTTTTGACGCTTTTCCCGGCCTCCCCTCTCCGCGCCGACGACGTTTCCTTCGAGGCGTCCGTGGACAGGAACGTCGTCACCATGAACGACACCCTGCGGCTCCAGCTCGCCATCTCCGGCGGAGGCCTCAACGCGCCGCGCCCCAGCCTGCCGCCCATTCCCGGCTTCCGGGCGCACTCCGCGGGCCAGTCCCAAAACTTCAGTTTCGTCAACGGCCGGACCTCGAGCCAGGTGGTTTACTCCTACGCCCTGGAGCCCCAGGCCCCGGGCGACTACACCATCCCCGCCTTCACGCTGGAGGCCGGCGGAAAGACCCTGTCCACCCCGCCCATCCCGGTGAAGGTCTTGTCGGGGGCTTCCCCGCCGGCGGCCCCTCCGCCGGACTCGGCCGCTCCGCCGCCGGGCCGGATTCGGGACCTTTTCGTCACCGCCGAGACGGACAAGAAAACCGCTTACGTGGGCGAGCCCCTCACCCTCACGTTCCGCTTCTACAGCCGCGCCCGCCTGGCCAGCCAGCCCGCCTATTCGCCGCCCGACACGACGGGCTTCCTGGCCGAGGACCTGCCGCCCCAGCGGCAGTACACGGCGTCCCTCGAAGGCCGGAACTACGCCGTGGTGGAGCTGAAAACGGCGCTTTTCCCCACGGCGCCGGGCGCGTTCACCATCGGGCCCGCATCCCTGCAATGCCGCGTCCAGGATTTTTCCCGCGGCGGCGATCCGTTCCAATCCTTGTTCGAGGAATTTTTTTCCGCCGGCCAGGCGGTGACCCTGCGCACGGATCCCATCGCGGTCCGGGTGCTTCCCCTGCCCGAAGCGGGGCGGCCGGAGGGCTTCCGCGGCGACGTGGGCCGCTACGCCGTTTCCGCCGCCCTGGACAAAAGCGCCGTGGACCTGCACGAGCCCGTCACCCTCACGGTCACGGTGTCGGGCGAAGGCAACGTGAAGGCCCTGTCGGCGCCGGCCCTGCCGCCCCTGGACGGGTTCAAGGTCTACGAGACGGTGAGCAGCCTGAACGTCGCCAAGGAGGATTACCGCGTGCGCGGCTCCAAGGTTTTTAAAACGGTCCTCAAGCCGGACGTCACCGGCGCGCTGGAGGTTCCCCCCGTGAGCTTCGGTTTCTTCGATCCCGCGGCCGGCGCCTATCGCGTCGCGCGGTCGGAGCCCTTGCGCTTGACGGTGCGCCCTTCGCCCGGCGGCGGGCGGGCCGCCCCCGCCCCCGCGCCCCTGTTGGAAGATTTGAAAGTGATGGGCCGCGACATCCGGTTCATTCAAAGAAACGCCCGCCTCCGCCCGCGCAAAGATTCGTTCACCGCCGCGCCCGCCTTCGCGTTCCTCAACTTTTTTCCCGCCCTGGCCTTCGCCGGCTTGTGGGGAAACCGCCTCCTGCGCGCCCGCCGGGCCGCGGATCCCCTGGGCCTTTCTTTCCGGCGGGCATTGCGGAAAGCCCGCGCCGGGCTGGCCCGCGCCGAGCCTTTCCTCCGCGAGGGGAACGCGCCGGCCTACGAGGCCGCCCTGCAGAAAATTCTTTTGGATTATTTGGGCGACAAGCTGAAGCGGCCGGCCCGCGGTCTCGCCTGGGCCGAGGTGGAAGAGGAGCTCCGCCGCCGCGCGGCCCCCGGCGAAACCGTGGCGGAGCTGGAAGCCCTGTGGAGCGGCCTGGACCGCGCGCGCTTCGCGCCCGCGCCTTCCGATGAAGACGGCGCCCGCCGCCGCGGCCGCGCCCTGCGGGATATTTTGCAGAAGCTGGAAGGGGTTTGGCGATGACGAGGCGGACGGGCATCCTCGCGGCGGCGTTGCTGCTGGCCGCGGCCGCGCTTCGTGCGGAGACGCCGCAGGAGCTTTTCGACCTGGGAAACCGGGCCTACGAGCAGGGTCAGTTCGCCGCCGCGCGGGACCGCTATGAGGACGTTCTGCGCCGGGGCTGGGGAGGCGCCGGGCTTTACTACAATTTAGGGAACGCCTATTACCGCCTCGGCCGTTTGGGCCGCGCGCGCCTGTGGTACGAGCGCGCCAGCGCGGCGGACCCGTCCCACGAGGACGCGCGGCACAACCTGGCCCTGATCCGCGCCCAATGGCCCGAAGAAGCGCCGCCCGGTTTCCTGGAAGGCAAAGAGGCCGCCGCCGGGTGGATTTTTCTCGCCGCCAATTTTTTCTTCTTCCTCTTGATGGCCGCCGGCCTCTACTCCCGGGCGGAATGGGTCTGGTGGGGCCGCTGGACCGCCGCGTTCCTCTTTTTGGCCGCCGCCGGGCTTTTGCTCTTCAGCCGCTCCCAAGGTCGCCGGCCCGCGGGCATCGTGCTGGAGGCGCGGGCCGAAGCCCGGGCCGGCCCCGGCCCCGAGTTCCGCGTGGGCTTCGTCGTGCCCGAGGGCCGGAAAGTGATCCTCTTCGGCCGGTCCGAAGGCTGGCGGGAGATCGGCGTTCCGGACCAGGGCCTCAAAGGCTGGGTCCCGCAGGAGGCCGTCGAGCCCATCGCACCGTCCTCCGCTCCGCCCGGTTCGTTGACAGGGGAGCGCGGTAATCCTATAAAGGAATAACAAGCCCATGCCCGTCTCCCGAACCTCCGATTCCTTCGGCGCCAAGTCCGTCCTCAAAGTGGACGGGACCGCCTACACCATCTACAAACTGTCCGCCCTGGCCAAGGCGGGGTTCGACGTCTCGCGCCTCCCGTTCTCCATCCGCGTTCTTTTGGAAAGCGTCCTGCGCCAGGAGGACGGCCGGCTCGTCACCGCCGGCGACGTGCGGGCCTTGGCCGCGTGGGCGCCCCGGAACCTGCCGGAGATTGATTTTCCCTTCATCCCCGCGCGGGTGCTCCTGCAGGATTTCACCGGCGTGCCCGTGGTGGTGGACCTCGCCGCCATGCGCCAGGCCGCCGTGCGGCTGGGCGTCGACCCCAAGCGCATCAACCCGCTCCTGCCGGTGGACTTGGTCATCGACCATTCCGTCCAGGTGGATTTCTTCGGCGGGGCCGACTCGTTCTCTAAAAACGTGGAGCTGGAATACGCCCGCAACCGCGAACGCTACGCTTTCCTGCGCTGGGGCCAGCGGGCGTTCCGGAATTTCCGCGTGGTGCCGCCCGACGCCGGCATCGTGCACCAGGTGAACCTGGAATATCTGGCCCCCGGCGTGGTGCGCCGCAAATATGGGGATGAAAATTTACTCTGCTTCGACACCGTGATCGGCACCGACTCCCACACCACCATGATCAACGGCCTGGGCGTCGTGGGCTGGGGCGTGGGCGGCATCGAGGCCGAAGCCGCCATGCTGGGACAGCCCATGACCATGCTGGTGCCCGAGGTGGTGGGCTTCAAGCTCACGGGCCGCCTGCCCGAGGGCGCCACCGCCACCGACGCCGTTCTCACCATCACGCAGATGCTGAGGTCCAAGGGCGTGGTGGGCAAGTTCGTGGAATTTTACGGGCCGGGCGTGGCCATGCTCAGCCTGCCGGACCGCGCCACCATCGCCAACATGGCGCCCGAATACGGCGCCACCATCGGTTTTTTCCCCGTGGACCAGGAAACTTTGAATTACCTGCGCATGACCGGCCGCCCCGAGGATTGGGTGCGCCTCACGGAGGCTTACCACAAAGAGCAGGGCCTCTTCCGGGACGACGCGTCGCCGGAGCCGGAGTTTTCCGACGGGCTGACCCTGGACCTTTCCGGCGTGGAGCCCTCCCTGGCCGGGCCCAAGCGGCCCCAGGACCGCGTGGGCCTGAAGGACGCCAAAGCCTCGTTCCAGAAAGCCCTGCGGGCGCCGGTGAAGGAGCGCGGCTTCGAGCTGCCCGCCGACGTTTTGGACCGCAAGGTCACTTTGAAAGGAAACGGGGCGGAACTGGGCCACGGCTCCGTGGTCTTGGCCGCCATCACGAGCTGCACCAACACGTCCAACCCGTCCGTCATGCTGGGGGCGGGCCTGCTGGCCAAGAAAGCGGTCGCGAAGGGCCTGAAGGTGGCGCCCCACGTGAAAACCAGCCTGTCGCCCGGCTCCCAGGTGGTGAGCGATTATTTGGAAGCCTCCGGCTTGGGAGCCTATTTGGAGAAGCTCAATTTCCACCTGACGGGCTACGGCTGCATGACCTGCATCGGCAATTCCGGCCCGCTGCCGGAACCGGTGGCCTCCGCCATCCGGGACGGGAGCCTGGTGGCCGCGGCCGTGCTGTCGGGCAACCGGAACTTCGAGGGGCGCATCAACCCGCTGGTGAAAGCCAATTACCTGGCCTCGCCCCCGCTCGTGGTGGCCTACGCCCTGGCCGGCCGCATGGATTTGGACCTCACCGTCGAGCCCCTGGGCACGGGCAAGGACGGCAAGCCGGTTTATCTGAAAGACGTGTGGCCTTCCCCCGCCGAGGTGCAGGACGCCATGAACCGCAGCGTGAAGGCCGAGATGTTCCGCTCCCGCTACGGCAAGATCGCCGACGGAGACCCGCGCTGGAACGGCCTGCCCGTGCCCGAAGGCGATTTATACGCCTGGGAGGGAGCCTCCACCTACGTCAAGAACCCGCCTTATCTGGAAGGCCTCACGCCCGAGCCGCCGCCCGCCCGCGCCATCCGCGGCGCCCGCGTCTTGGCGGTGCTGGGCGATTCCGTCACCACGGACCACATCTCCCCCGCGGGCTCCATCCCCAAGGACAGCCCCGCCGGCCTGTATTTGATTTCGCAGGGCGTTCAGCCGAAAGACTTCAACTCTTACGGCGCGCGGCGCGGAAACCACGAAGTGATGATGCGCGGCACCTTCGCCAACGTCCAGCTGAAGAACTTTCTCCTCCCCGGCACGGAAGGCGGCGTCACCGTGCACATTCCCAGCGGGCAGGTCATGAGCATCTTCGACGCCTCGGAAAAGTACCGCCGCGAGGGCACGCCCCTCATCGTCCTGGCCGGCAAGGAGTACGGCTCCGGCTCGTCCCGGGACTGGGCGGCCAAGGGCCCCAGCCTGCTGGGCGTGTCCGCCGTCATCGCCGAAAGCTACGAGCGCATCCACCGCTCCAACCTGGTGGGCATGGGCGTCCTGCCCCTCCAGTTCGCCGCCGGCGAAACCCGCGACAGCCTGGGGCTCACGGGCCGCGAATCCTTCACCATTGAAGGCGCCGGCCAGGCCCTGGCGCCCAAAAAATCCCTGACCGTCCAGGCCCTGCGGCCCGACGGATCCGTGCTTTCCTTCCAGGCCGTCGCGCGGCTGGACACGGCGGTGGACGTGGATTATTACCGTCAGGGCGGCATCCTGCAAACCGTCCTCCGCCAGATCGTCCGCGCGCAAGCCGCGGCGGGCGGCGTTGCCTAAACCCGTCAAAACTGATATTTTCGTCTTCGTCCGAACAACCCGCCCCTAAGGAGGCTTCATGGCCCTGTCCGACTTGTTCAGCAACTTCCATCTCCTCGTCCGCTGGCTGCACGTGCTGGCCGGCATCACCTGGATCGGACATCTTTATTTCTTTAATTTCGTGAACGTTCCCCTGCAAGGGGCGCTGGACGACGCCGGCAAGAAGGCCGTGAACCCCCAGCTCATGCCCCGCGCTCTCTGGTGGTTCCGCTGGGGCGCCATGATCACCCTCCTGGCGGGCCTCGTCCTCTTCGTCATGAACTACATGTACTCCCCGGGCCTCGGCTTCGGCCCCACGCCCCTGTGGAGCGACTACGACGGCATCACGGACCGCGCCCTCTGGATCAGCGTCGGCATGCTCCTGGGCTTCATCATGTGGTTCAACGTGTGGATGATCATCTGGCCGGCGCAGAAGCGGATCCTGGGCCTCTGCGGCGTCGCCAAGGCCACGCCCGAGGAAGCCGCGCCCATCCGCAAGAAAGCCACCCTGACATCGCGGATCAACACCTACCTCTCGGGCCCCATGCTCTTCGCCATGCTGGCCCCCGCCCACTACGGCGCGTTCAACGCCGTCACGCTGGGCGTGGCCTCGCTCCTGGGCTTGGCCGCCATCTGGTGGAGCATCCGCTCCTCCTACAGCGTGGGGAAACCGGCGGCGTAGAAAAAGCCTTTCAATAGAAAAGGCGGAGGGAAAATCTCCCTCCGCCTTTTTTGCGTCTGAACGAAACGCTCCCCGTCTTTTCCGGCTCGGTCCCGGCGCTCAACCGGGGAATCCGGGTTAAAAAAGTTCGCTCTTCTCGCCGCCTTCCTCCTCCGCGTCGTCCTCGTCTTCGTCGTCGTCCGCGATCTTGGCCTTCTGGAACTGGTCCACCACGCGCTTCACTTCCAGCTCCGTTTCTTTCAGGCGCTTCTGGCAGAACTCGATGAGCTCGGCGGCGCGCTTCACCTTGGCGGAGAGATCGTCCACGTCCACCTCGCCCTGCTCCAGAGCTTCCAGAATCTTCTGCAGTTCCTCGTAGGCCGCGGCGTAAGTCGGCCCGCCGTTGTTTTTTTTCATGGGACCGCCTTCCTTTTCGATAAAACCCGAGCGGAGAGAACGCCGTCGCGCAAGCGCGCCTCCAGGTCCCGGCCGGGGTCCGTTTGGTCCACGCTTTTCACTATTTTCCCGTCGGAAACCAAAAGGCAATAACCGCGCTCCAAAAGCCGCCTCGGGTCCTTGAGGGCGCACTCCCGGCGGACGGAATCGAGACGTTCGGCGCAAGCGCGGAGGAGGCCGGCGGAGGCTCCCGCCAGGCGCTCCGGCGACCGCGACAACCGTTCCCGCCGGAGGTGGAGCTGGCGCCGCGCCCCGTGGAAAAAGTCCCGCCCGCACTGGGCCAGCTCGCCGCGGAACCGGGCGGCCAGGGTTTGCGACGCGTACTGCCACGCGCGCAAATTTTCCCGGAGGGCGTGGCGGTTCTCCGCCAGCCGCGTGCGGGCCGCTTCCGCGACGCCCGCGCCGCAGGCCTTGAGCCCTTCCTCGAACGCCCGCGCCCGCGCGGCCAGGAACTGCGCCGCGGCGGTGGGCGTCTTGAAATTTTTGTGGGCCACCATGTCGGCCACGGAGAGGTCGATGTCGTGGCCGATGCCCGTGAGCACGGGCTTGGGGCACCGGGCGATGGCGAGGGCGATTTTCTCCTTGTCGAACCAGACCAAATCGGACCGCGACCCGCCGCCCCGCGCCACCACCACCACGTCCACGTCCGGCGAACGGCCCAGACGGAGCAACCCCCGGCACACGTTCTCCTCGGTTTCCGCGCCCTGGGTGCGGGCGTCCCAGAAAGAAACCCGGAACGCGTAGCCGGAAGATTTCAGTTCTTCCAAAAAATCGTGGTAGGCGGCGCTGCCTTCCGAAGTGATGAGCCCCACGCGCAAGGGCACGGCGGGGAAGGACAAGGACTTGTTCTTATCGAGCAGGCCTTTTTCCCGAAGCGACAGCAGGAGGGCGCGCCGGGCCCGCTCCATGTCGCCCAAGGTGAAGGTGGGGTCCACGTCCTCCACCTTGAGCTGAAGGCCGGCCCGGGGCCAGTAAAAATCCACCCGGCAAAGGAAGCGCACCTTGAGGCCGTCCTGCAGGAACAGCTTGTCCGAAACCGCGGCGAGCTTGCGCAAAACGGCCTCGCGGGCGTCGCCCCACATCAGGGCCTTGATGCCGGCCTTGACGGAATCCGCGCCGTCCTTTTTTTCCACCAGCTCGAAATAGACCTGGCCCCAGCGGCGGCCGGCCGCCTTGCCCGCGTCGCGGTCGTAGCCCTGGATTTCGCCCGACACCCAGAAAGCGTCGGGAAAGCTTTGCGCCAGCGCCGCCGCCACCCCTTTGTTCACCTGGCTGACGGTGTAGGTCTCCTGGGCCGCGTCCCTCACGCCGTCCTCCGCGCCAGCGCCCACAGCCAGCGGCATTCCTTTTCGTAATCGTCCTTCGAGGCGTAGCCCATGGCCGCGAAGGGCCGGCCTTCCAGCATCATGCGCGCCCCGCGGTTGCGGACAGCCGCCGGCGCCGCGCGGGAAACGTCCTGCAGGAACAGCCGGAAATTGCCGAAGGAGGCGGGCGTGAGCCGCTCTCCCAGACAGCTGAAATCGAAAGCCTGGGCGTCCACGTGCAGGCGGTCCGGAGGGTCCTGGGTGAAAATGTCCATATAGAGGAAAAACTCCGAGCTTTTCACCGTTTTTTGAACGTCTTTGCTTTTTCCCCAGCCGGGCGTGGGAATTCCCGCCGCCAGCAAGCCGAGCTTGAGAGCCTTCCGGCCGGCGGACGGGCCCTCATGCACGGTTTTCAGGAAAGAAGACTCTTCCGTCAGCCCCACGGCGCAGAGGAGGGACGCTTTTCCGGGCGGCAGGGAAATTTCGCCGGCGCGGCTCGAGAAGGAAAGGGCGTCCGCCGAGAACCGGGCCCCGGTGACCGCGTGGGAAGGAGGCGGGAGAAGGATTTCGTCGGCGGGCGCGATGAAGGTTTCCAAGCCCGCCTGCGCGGCCAGCTCCTTCAAGCGCGCCGCGTCGGCTTCCTCCAGCTTTTCGCCCAGGAAACCCCAGGCGTGGTTGGCCAGGCGGCGCGAGTCTATTTGCGGGACGTCGAGGAACGCGGCCAGGAGCCGGGACACCGTTTCCGGCGGCGCGTCGTCCGGGGAAGCCAGGAGGACGGAAAACGAAGGGCTCACTTCTTCTTGGAGTCCGCTTCGATTCCCTTCCGGAGCTTGTTGACGGCCTCCTCGGCCAGGCGCTTCAAGCGGCCGTCCCGGTCGCCCTCGGTGAGTTTCTTGAGGGCCGGGACCGCGCGCTCGTCGCCCACTTGGGAGATCGCCCGCACGGCCGAGATCTGCACCAGCAGGAACGGGTCGCTCAGCAGGCCGATCAAAAATTTCCGCACGTCCTCCCGCCCTTCGCCCAGGTGCGCGAGGCCGCGGATGGCCGTCATTCGTGTCGTGTGAGCGTTCCCGTAGGCCGCGTGCCGCTTCAGGATGGCCACGGCTTCCGGCGGGCGCAGGGCGGCCACGGCCTCCAGGGCGCCGGAGCGCAGGACGTCGTTCCAGGATTCGGCTTTCAAGCCGTCGGTCACGAAGGAGAGCAGGGACATGTCGCCCGTCTGGGCCAGGGACTTCACGGATTGAATTTCCGCGAAGTAGCTTTCCTCCCGGCGCGCGCGGCTCCGCAGGCGGTCTTTGGCCTGGGCGCTTTTTAAATCCCCCAGGGCGGCGATCACGAAACGGCGGGCCTTGGGGTGCTCCAATTTGTCGTGGGCGCGGAAGAGAACCTCCTGGGCCTCGGGCGTGCGGATCTGCCCCAGCGCCCGCGCGATTTCGCCCTGCACGCCCCAAAATTTCTCGGCGAAGAGGGCTTCCCGCAGGGCTTTCACGGCGGCGGGGCCGCCCAGGCGCCCCAGGGCCTGGGCGGCGTCCGCCCGGCCCAGCGCGTGGGGGTCCCGCGTCAGTTGGCGGATCCACATCTCTTCGGATTTCGGAAAATCCACCTTCTTCAACACGGCGTGGTCGGGGTCGAAAAGCGCCAGGCGCGGCTCCGACGGAAGCTTGAACTTGAACAGATGGGATTTCTTCTCCACCGTTTCCGTGAAGCGCTTCTCCCCGCCGTCGGTCTGGAACGCGAATGTCAGGGGCATGGAAAACAGGCCGGTTTCTTCGTTGGTGCTCTGGGTCTGGATCACGCGGACCCGCGCCTCGCGGGCGACGGCGTCCCACCAACAACGCACCTTGTATTCCGGGTGGCCCGCCTTGAAAATCCATTGGTCGAAGAAACGGCCCAGGTTGCGGCCCGTGGCGTCCTGAACGGCGTTGAGCAGGTCGTTGGTCTCCACCACGCCGGCCTTGTGGCGGGACACGTAGAACCGCATGGACCGCCAGAAATCCTTGTCGCCGAGGATCGTCCGCAGCATGTGCAGGACCAGCGAGCCCTTTTCGTACAAATGCTTGTCGAAAAGATCCGACGGCTGCTTGTATTTCTTGGTGGAAATGGGCCGGCGGTAATGCTCCCTGTCCTCCTCGAAATACAACTGGGCGTTCTGCCTCAGCTCCCAGGCGAACTCGTCGGCGCCCTTGTCGTGCTCGGTGAACAGGGCCTCGAAATAGGTGGCGAAGCTTTCGTTGAGCCAGGCGTGGGACCAGTCCTTGCAGGTGAGCAGGTCGCCGAACCATTGATGGGCCAGCTCGTGGGCCACCAGCGGGTCGCTGGAGAAATCCAGGTGGGCGCGCTCGTCGTGGAGCGTGAGGGCCGTTTGCGTGGTGGCGCTGGTGTTCTCCATGCCGCCGTAAATGAAGTCCACCGCCGCCACCTGGGCGTATTTCGGGTAGGCGTAAGGCACGCCGATGCTCTTGGAGAAAAATTCCATCATCTTGGGCGTCTTGCCGAAGGCGCGCTTGGCGTCCTCCTCCCGCCCCGGCTGGCAATAGTAAAGCACCGGCACGTTCCGCCACTTGTCCTTGATTTCCGTGAACTTTCCGACGGCCAGCGTGACGAGGTATGTGGCGTGGGGGATGTCCTGCTTCCAATGGAAAACGGCGTTGCGTCCGCGCGCGCTCTTGCCCGCCAACCGCCCGTTGGACACCGCCGTCATCCCCTTGGGCACCGAGGCGATGATCTCGGTGGTGGTGCGGTCCTGGGGCGCGTCGTGGCAGGGGAACCAATAGCGGGCGTACTCGTCCTCCCCCTGGGTCCAAACCTGCACCGGCTTGTCCGGATATTTCCTGTCCGGACCGATGAAATACATCCCCAGCTTGGGCTTGGACACGCGGTAGGCCACCGACACGTCCACCCGCCGGCCCGCCGGAACGGGGGCGGGCAGGCGCACGGTGAGCTTCTTATCGTCGTACTCGTATTTCAGCGCGCGGCCCGCCGACCGCACGGACAAGACGCGGAAATGCACCGCGTCGAAGGCCACGCTGTCCGCCCCATCCCGCAGGGCCCGCAGGGTGGTGACGCAGATCCCTTCCAGGGACTTGCGGGGGATGTCCAGCTTCACTTCCAACCGGATGTGCTCCGTGTCGAAAGCGCGGTCCGGGGCGTATTGCGGCTCCGTCCCCGGCAGGCTGAAGCGGGAGTCGAAAGCCTCCCCGGCGAAACGCTTACATTCGAACACCCCTTCCCATATGGTCACAAGTCCTCCTCAACGTCCGACCGCCTCGGCGGCCGAGCAGTTATCAGATTTTAGAACTCTTAAGGGGCGGGCACAACGGGCGGCTGCCGCTAGGGAGCGGCAAGACAGCGGCCTCCTGTTATTCCGTGGGGTGGGGCGGCTGAAAAAGCCCTTCGTCGACGAAGACGTTCAGGCCGGGGTTGGAAATGACCAGGGAAGACGTTCTTTTTTTTCCTTCCGCCAAGGTCTCCCGCCGCAGGGCCAGGCGGATCAAATTCGTATCGCGGCGATCGGCGAAGACCACGGTGCGCGGCCCTTCGGGCCCCGGGACCACGGCTCCGTCCACCTGGTGGGAATCGGAGTCGACGTAAAGAGAGAGCCCCTCGGCGAAAACCAAACCCGCGCACGGCGCCACGTCCAGCCGCCGGGTCAGCTTGTGCTGGAAATATTCGAGGCCGCCGTAGGAAACGGAACAACCCGCCTCGCGGATGTTGAAAGGGAGCAGCGCCCAGAACGCCCGCTCCAGGGCGTCCCGCTCCGCCCGCGCCAGCAAAGCCGGGTCATCCGTCAGAACGCCCCCCACCCGATGCCAAACGCCGCTGGAGTTGTGAACGGTGACGGCGTCCCCCGCCGGGGAATAAATTTCCAGCCTTCCCCTGAGCCCGCCCGCATCGTGCAAACGCACCGAATGGCGTCCCCGGACGGTCACAGCGCCCGCCCCGGAAAACCGCGTCTCAACGAATTCGTATTGCAGACTTTCCAGCCGCCGGAAACGATCCGCACCCCCGGCTGCGGACAGGGATTTCGAAAAATAATCCTGGGCGGGGCGGGCGGCAGGCGCCGACAAGGGCGCCAGGACAAAAAGGGGGACGGCGAAAGTTTTAGCGTTCACGCCGGTATTCTAGCTTATGGAAAACCGGCCTTCCAGAGGACGGAGGGCGGAACGGTTACGCTTGCTGAGCCAGGTAACGGGCGGCTTTGTCCAGGTGAGGCAAATCCTCAAAACGCAGGGGCAAAGCTTGAAGAAGACTGTTGATGAAGATAATGACGGCCCGGCGCAAGGGCGAATCGCCGGCCAGTCCCGAATCGTCCACGGTGAGGTGATCGGCCACAAAGACGTTCACGGACGTGTAAGGGGTGGAACCGGCGAATATCCTCAGCCGCGGGTCCGCTTCGGCCAGGCGGAAACGATCGCCCTTGAGAGCCGGGCCGGCCGCCTCGAATCGAACGATCACGCCGTTTTCCGAAAGCCAATCTCCGTTATGCCGCTTGAGTCCAAGAATCCGCGCTTCTTGCTCGGCCTCGCGCAGGCTTTCCACCAGAACCAGCAAGCGGCCGCTTGTCTGGACGCCGAGCAAGCGAGGAAGCAAGGCGCGCAAATCGCGCGGGGCCGCGACCAGGGAGATAGGATTCTCCCCCATTTCCGCGCCAATCCCGCTCACATCCACGCCCGAATGCTGCACCAGAGCCTTTTGCAAACCTGCGGCGACGAGGCCTTTTGCTTCGTCCGGGTCCGTCCCGTTTAAAAGCTCGCCCAGGCGTCTGTGGAGACGCTCCCCACCCAACCTGTCTTCGGCAAGCAAGCCCTCGACGCCGACGGTTTGTCCGTTGGGCAGGCTCCATTGAACGGGACGCGCGCGGCCGTCCAAAACCACGTCTTTCAAGATTTCCTCCCCCAAAGCCCGAACAATGCCGGCGCGGTCCTCTTGCCGCCGCACGCCCGGCGACTGACGAACCCCGACATGGGCGGCCGCGCGCCTTCGAGAAACCAGCATTCCCCATTTGAACAGGAGCGCGAAGGTGAGCAATCCCAGTCCAAACGCCGCTGCCGCCGCGATTCCGGGCGCGGCCCCCGCAGGCGTCAAGGCCAACAGCGACAGGCCGGGCGCCATGTTGAACAGGGTCAGTTGCTCGCCTGCAACTTCCGCGCTCATCCGGCGGGGCGCCCGGTTGAAATGCCGGAGCCACCGGAGCGCGTTCATGGGCGTCCAAGCGTCGGGGCGGCGGTCTCGCGCGGCGCCCGCTTGCATCCTTTCCCGGAATCCGTCATCGGTGGCGTATTGATAAAGCAACCCGGCGACTTGGTCCATTCGTCTCGTTCGGTCGGAGGAACTGTTGACCTCGCCCACCGGCACGAGATGGCCGCTTTCTCCATCGTGGATCTGTTTGGGAATGCCGCCGGTTTCGTAGGCGATGACGGGGACGCCCTTGTCCTTGGCTTCGGAAACTTTCACTTCGAAGCCTTCCGCGATCGAGAGCTGCAAAGCCGCCGTGGCCCCCCGCAGGGCCGCGTTGAGGACTTGGTCGTTGTGGGCCACCCGGGCCACTTTGATGTCGCGGGCAATTTCCAAGGGAAGCGAGCGGATTTGTTCGCGGGCCTTGTCGTAGAGGGGTTGGCCTTCGGGATCGTCCACGGCGCCGTGGCCCATAATGACGAGTTGGGGCACGGGTGTCTCGGCGGAGATGGTTCCGGCGGCTTTGGCCTCCTCCAAGCGGCGCCGGAACCGGCTGTAAGCTTCGATCAATTCGGGAATGCCCTTGGCGGGATCAAACCGAGCCACCTGAATAAACCATGGACGAGCCAAATCCAAGGGCTCCTGGCCGGCTCTCTGGAGCACCTCGTTGAAACGCTCCATATGAAATTGCCGTTGTTCGTCCGTCAGGGGTTTATTCAGGCCGTCCAAAGGGTCCGTGGTGGCGCCCATGAAATCCACGGGCACACGCGAGGCGCCGAACGAAGACGGAAGTTCCATATAAGCCCCGTCGGCGTCTTCCCGCAAACCCGGCACAAACTCGGGCAGAGGGTGGCTGATGAAGAGATCGATCTCGGCTTTCTGCAATTTATCCAAAACATAAGCCCAAAGGGTTTTCTGAGGAGTCTCTTCCGCCGCGTCAATCAACCGCGCTTGGATTTGGATATGGGACCGGTATAAAATTTTGGCCTGGGGATTGACCGCCCGGATCATGGGGAGCATTTCCACACCTTGATAATCGTCTTTTACGATGACGTCGGCATCCGCCAAAACCCACTTCATCCTTTCAAAATTATGGCGGGCAAAATCGGCCAGGATCTCACGGTCCATGTCCGTCAGCTCGCCGCCGTAACCGGGAATCGCTTGAAAAACGTTGTGCATTTTATTTTTCGTGATCTCGAAAACCTGCGGGTTTCCTTCCAACACGAACCAGTGGGCGTCCACACCCAGCTGGCGGTAAAGCCTGATTATGGCGTGGCGCATCAAAGCCACTCCCCCGCCCTGGGCCGTCGAGTTGAGGAAGACGGCTTTTTTGCCTTTAAAAGCCCGGGCCTCCCGTTCGATATCGTTCCAAATTTCAGGTGTGGCGTATCCCCGTTCGATGGTAAGGCGTCTGTACTCCTCAAAGGACGCCAGCTCCGAAGGGCGCATTTCACCCGTGTCGTCGTCCGGGACAACGTCCACCACGTCCAAGGGTCCGGCCCGGTGCCATTGGAGGGACTCGGCCGCGGCCCGGGTGGTGACGGCCGCGTGGCTGAACCCTCGGACCCGGCTACGCCACCAAGGGACATCCCATTCCAGCCACAGCCGGGATCCGATGCCCGCCGCCATGTCACGCCGGGGTTGACGGTTTCGGCCCAGCGGGTTGGCTGCGATGCCGGCACTTGCCAGATAGCCGGGGACACCCGTTTGGCTCTCCATCTCTTCCAGCATCTCTCTTAACATTTGAAGAACCAGAGACGCAATATCGCCTTCTCCTTCTGGCGGCAAAAAGACCTCGGCGCTTTTTATGACGCTGTCGCGGATGAGCCGCAGGTGAACGCGGTCATTGTTGACGTACACACCGGCGTAGGCGGGCTCCGGCGCCGGCGGGATGGGAGACAATTCTCGATGTTCCTCAGGCGTCCAAACGCCTTGATCGGCCTGCCGTTTCAATCCCGCGAGAAGGGCGGCGGCGGCGGCGGGCGAGAAATCCTGCACGATTTCGGTGCCGGACCGGCCTTGAAGGCCGTTCAGGTCGTAATACGCCAAGAGGCTTCCGCGGCTTTCATTGATTTTCTGATTCAGCCGCTCAGCCCGGTCATGCCAGCCCTTGTGGGCCATGAGACCGCTTACAGAGGACAGGAGGATCAAGGAAAAATATGCTCGGGCGGGATCAAGAACGTCAAGGCTGGACTCGCCTAAAAACTGTTCTTCTGTCGTGGCCCAGACGGCTTCCGCGGGGAGCGGAACTCCGGCCAGGAGAGGCAGGAGGGAAGGCCGTTCTTGCGCGCCGACAAACTCCCGGCTGTCGGCGTCCATGTTGCGAAACGTATGGCTTTGAACATCGTAGAGGTTGTAGAGCATCATGCGACCCAAGGTTTCGGCTCTCTGTTCCCACTGGGCGGCTTCGGCTTCCTTGCCCAAAGCCCGGGCCATCCAGGCCAGGGTTTTCATGTCCATCAATAGGTGAGCGTTCAAATCGGCCTCCACCACGCCGTCCCGGGAAACCAAACCGTCCCCGTCCTCATCGTATACGGTCCGCCACGCGCCGTTCCACGCCGTCAAGGAAGGATAAATTTCGCGTAAAAATTTTTCCGCTTTTCTTTGGACAGCCGAACTCGGCTTTCCGTCCCGCGGCGTCATTTTTCTTTCGTACACTTGCCGCGCCGCCCAAGCCAAGGCGGGCGACTGGAGACGAACCGCATCTTCCGGATCTTCGCTCAAGAGCGCGCGGACCGCGCCTTCGGCGGCATCAGCGTCCAACTCAGCCAAGGCGGCGATGGAAAGCGCCGCGGCCGGAAGCTGGACTTCCAAGTCCGAAGAGCGGTTGGGAACGGGAACCCCAAGACCATTCGAATCCGCTCGAGAAACGATGTTCTTCATCAGGATGATGACCGCCCGATACAGGACGTTCTGATGATCTTTCACTTCGGGCGATTCCAATGTGCCCAAAAGCTTTGCCCAGCGACGTTGCCCCTCGGCGATCAGGTCGCTCGCTGAACCGTCCGGGAGCCGCTCAAGCCGCCGGACGGCGGCGGGTTCGTCTTCCGTAAGCGCTCCCGCCACCTGAAAGGAGAAAGCGGCGGTTTCGTCCGAGAGCAGGACGGTGGAAGGGCCTTCCAAAGTATAGCCGGGCCCGGAAACCGCGACTTGCGTTGGATTAAATTCAGGCTGAACAATCACGGAGGCTTTCCCGCTCAGGATCACGCGACCGTCTTCCACCCGTGCGCGCCCACCCTCGGCGCTTGCTCCTTGTGCGACGAGTTGGAAATTATGGTCTTCCCCTCCCAAGTTTTTAACCTCCACGGTCACCACCAGCAAGTCCCTGTTGGCGTC
>JBQTIM010000089.1:0-3084 GCA_052388135.1 Elusimicrobiota bacterium | reverse complement strand
GCGCTCCCCTTTATTTCGACTTCGCCACCAGCCCCAGCGTTTTGGAGATCCGCAGCGCGGCGCGCCGTTGGGCCTACGAACTGAAGCAGAAGGGCACGCCTCTGGCCCTGGTGATCATAGACTACCTGCAGTTGATGCGCGGCCCCGGCCACTCCGAAAGCCGCCAGCAGGAAATTTCGGAAATCTCCCGTTCGCTCAAAGCCCTGGCGCGGGAGCTGTTGGTGCCGGTCATCGCCCTGTCCCAGCTCAACCGGCGGCCCGAAGACCGCGGCCGGGAGGGGAACCGGCCCCAGTTGTCGGATCTGCGCGAGTCCGGCGCCATCGAGCAGGACGCCGACCTGGTGGTGGCCATCCTGCGCGAGGAAGTCTACAAGCGGGACGATCCCGCCCTCAAGGGCAAGGCCAAGCTTTTCATCCTCAAGCAGCGCAACGGCCCCATCGGCGATGTGGACCTGACCTTCCTGGAAAATTACACCCGCTTCGCCGACGCGGCGCGGGAGGAAGAACCGGCGTTTTGAGGCGCGACCGCCGAAGATCGCCCCGCCCGTCGGCGGCCGCCGCCCGGCGCTCCGCCGCGCCGCCGCTCCCGAACCCGTCCCGCGCCGTCCGCTGATGCCAGCGTCCGTCTCTCCTTCCCGCGCCTTCTTCCGGCCCACCTGGGCGGAAATCTCCGTGGCCGCATTCCGGCACAACTTGAAAACCCTGGCGCGCCTCGTGTCTCCGGGCGCGCGCCTGCTGGCCGTTTTGAAAGCCGACGGTTACGGCCACGGCGCCGCTCCTCTGGCCCGGGCGGCCGCGGCGGAGGCCGGCCTGCCTCTATGGGGCTTCGGCGTCTCCAGCGTGGAGGAAGGCCTCGCCCTGCGGCGGGAAGGCGTCGCTCAGCGCGTGTTGATTTTGGGAAGCCTTTATCCCTTCGACAGCTTCGAGGCCGCCCTGAAAGGCGACCTGACGCCGGCCGTGGCCAGCCGCGCCGCGGCCCGGGAAGTGGCCCGCATCGCCGCCGGCCTGGGCGGCCGCCGCGTGCCCGTCCACGTCAAGGTGGACACGGGCATGGGGCGCATCGGCGTGTCCCCGGAGACCGCCGGCGAAGTCTTTGAAGAAATCGTGCGGAGCCCTTCCCTTTTGCTGGAGGGCGTTTTCACCCATCTCGCCCAGGCCGATTCCGCCGAAAAAACCCGCGAGCAGTTGGCGCGCTTCGAGAAAGCCCTGGCCGCCGCCCGCGCCCTGGGCGCGGATCCCCTGGCTCACGCGGCCAACTCCGAGGCGACGCTCCTTTATCCCGAATCCCACCACCGCGCCGTGCGGCCCGGCCTCGCGCTGTACGGCCTCCACGCCCGGGAGGATCTCGCCTTCATGGCGGCGCTCCGCCCCGCGCTGGAATGGAAGACCCGGATCGTCTTTCTGAAGACCGTGCCCGCCGGCTCTCCCGTGAGCTACGGCGGCACGTGGCGCGCGGCCCGGCCGTCGCGGCTGGCCACCCTGCCGGTGGGCTACGCCGACGGCTACCGCCGCGCCCTTTCCAACCGCGCCCAGGTGCTGGTGGGCGGCCGCCGCTGCGCCGTGGTGGGCCGCGTCACCATGGACCAGATCGTCGTCGACGTCACCGACGCCCCCGCCGCGGAGGTGGGCTCCGAGGCGGTGCTCGTCGGCGTGCAAGGGTCCGACCGCATTTCGGTGGAGGAAATGGCGCGCTGGGCCGACACCGTGCCTTACGAGATCGTCTGCGGCATCACGCCCCGCGTGCCGAGGGTCCCGGCCGATGACTGAGCCTCGCGCGTCCGCGCGTTTTCTTCCGTGACCAATCCCATCGCCTCCCTGGGCCGGCGCGTGCTGGAGTGGGCCGAAGGCCTGGGCAGCGTCAGCCTGCTGGTGCAGAAAACCGCCGTCTCCGCGGTGCGCGGCCGGCCCGACTACAAAGGCGTCGTGGCCCAGATGAACCAGATCGGCGTCGAGTCCTTCCCCGTCACGGCCCTCACCTCCCTTTTCACCGGCATGGTGCTGGCCCTGCAGACCGGGTATTCCTTCCGCAAGGTGTTCAACGAGCCGCTTTACGTCGGCACGGTGGTGGGCCTTTCTCTCTTGAAGGAGCTGGGGCCCGTGCTCACGGCCCTGGTGGTGGCGGGCCGCGTGGGCGCGGCCATCGCGGCGGAGCTGGGCACCATGAAAGTGACCGAACAGATCGACGCCCTCCACACCCTCGGCACCAGCCCCGTGCGCTACCTGGCCGTGCCGCGGTTCATCGCCGCCCTCATCATGATTCCCCTGCTCACCATCTTCGCGGACATGATCGGTGTGTTGGGCGGCTTCATCGTGGCCACCTCGCGCCTGGGCATTCCCTCGAGCGTTTATTGGGACGAGATCAACGCCATCGGCCTGGAGGAGGTCTTCCACGGATTGATAAAGTCGGTGGTTTTTGCTCTCATCATCGTCACCACCGCCTGCTACAAGGGCTTCCAATGCTCCGGCGGCGCGGAAGGCGTGGGCCGAACCACCACCAGCGCCGTGGTGGTCTCCATGGTGCTGATTTTGGTGGGCGACTATTTCCTTTCCGCCCTTTTGGTTTCTTTTGGGATTGGATAGAATGAGGGACCGTTCCTTTCATGATCCGCTTTGAAAAAATCCACAAATCCTTCGGCGCCAACCACGTCCTGCGCGGCTTGGACATGGAGGTGCGGACCGGGGAAACCTTCACCATCATCGGCGGCTCCGGCACGGGCAAGAGCGTCGTTTTGAAGCACATGGTGGGCCTCATGCGCCCCGACGAGGGCCGCGTCTGGGTGGACGACGAGGAGATCACCGGCCTCGACGAGGACCGCCTGGCCCTCGTCCAGCAGAAGTTCGGCTTCCTTTTCCAGGGCGCGGCCCTTTTCGATTCGTTGACGGTGGCCGAGAACATCCTGTTCGGCGTGCGGAACCTCCGCCCCGACCGCGCCCGCGGCGCCGACGCCCTGGTGGAGGAGAAGCTGGGCCTCGTGGGCCTCAAGCCCGAGGTGGCCGCGCTCAAGCCCGCCGAGCTTTCGGGCGGCATGAAGAAGCGCGTGGGCCTTGCGCGCGCCATCGCCCACGAGCCGGACTACATCCTCT
>JBQTIM010000088.1:0-6074 GCA_052388135.1 Elusimicrobiota bacterium | reverse complement strand
CGTGTCCGGGCGTGTCGAGCCACTCGAAAACGTTCTCCGGGCAGGCGTCCAGGCAGGCTCCGTCGGCGATGCAGAGGTCGAAGTCCACGGCGACTTCGGTTCCGTGAATGCCCAGCTTGGCCGGCTTTTCCTCGGGGCCCCAGACGGCGTGGCCGGCGTGGTCGCCCACCTTCTGCCGGTTGGTTTTGAAATCGGGATCAATGGCTGCCATGGAAATCTCCCTTCGTGAGATGTTCGTGAAAACTATCACGAACAATTTAGCAATTCAATTCTTCCAAGTCAACGCTGGATATCCGCGAGGTTTTCCGAGGAAAGTTGACGGCCTTCCCTCTTCTGACATAAAATTTCATCCATGATCGAAGTTTCCCGTTTGTCGAAAAATTACGGCGATGTGCGCGCGGTGGAGGACGTTTCGTTTCAGGTCCTGCCGGGCGAGGTCGTGGGCCTGTTGGGGCCCAACGGCGCCGGCAAGAGCACCACGCTCCGCATCCTGACGGGCTACCTGCCTCCGGGCGGAGGGCAGGTGCGCGTGGGAGGCTTGGACATCCGCGATCATCCGCTGGAAACCCGCCGCCGCATCGGCTACCTGTCCGAGAACAATCCGCTTTACGAGGCATTGGGCGTCTGGGAATGCCTGGAGCTGACCGCGCGCCTGCGGGGCCTGCCGCCGGAGGGCCTGCGCCGGCGCCTGGCGAAAGTGGCCGACCAGTGCGGCATTCTTCCCGTGGTGTCCCAGGACGTGGGCCATCTGTCCAAGGGATACCGCCAGCGGCTGGGCCTGGCCTTGGCGATCCTGCACGATCCCGACATTTTGATTTTGGACGAACCCACCTCCGCCCTGGACCCCAACCAGCAGAAAGAGGTGCGGGACCTCATCCTCAGCCTGCGGGAGAAAAAAACGGTGATCTTGTCGACGCACATCCTGCCGGAGGCGCAGAACCTGTGCGACCGGCTGCTCATCATCCACCGCGGGCGCATCGCGGCCCAGGGGACGGTGGCGGACCTGCAGGGACAGATGCAGGGGGAGAACTCCTATTATATAAGGCTCATGGGCCCCGAGAAGGAAATCCTGCCCGCCCTGCAGTCGGTGCCTCACGTCACTTGGGCGGAGCGGGTGGATGAAAAGGAGTTCGGCTGTCCCGGCTTCCAGGTGACGTCCCCGGGGGATCCGCGGCCGGCGATGTTCGAGCTGGCGGCGGAGAAGCGCTGGCCCATTTTGGAGCTCCGCAGCCGGGCGGCGTCCCTGGACGAGATTTTCCAATCCCTCACGTCGGAGACGAAATGAATTTCCGCGCCGTCTGGCTCATCGCGAGCAAGGAATGGAAGGAATCCTTCAACTCGCCCATGCCGTACGTGTTCCTGGTGGTGTTCTATTTGGTCGCGGGCTGGTTTTGGGTGGCTTCCCTTTTCCTCTCGGGCCAGGCGGCCCTGGACGATTTCTTGTCGCCTTTGCCCATCCTCCTGTGCTTTTTCCTGCCGGCCTTCTCCATGAGGCTCTTCGCCGAGGAATACAAGACGGGCACCATCGAGCCTCTGTCCACCCTTCCCCTGCGAGACGCGGAGGTGGTGCTGGGAAAATATTTGGCGGTGTGGGGCCTGTGGGCGGGCATGTTGGCGGTGGCGGGTTTTTACGCGGCGGTGCTTTTCGCCCTGGGCCGGCCGGACCCGGGGCAGATGGCGGCGGGATTCTTGGGCGCTCTGCTCCTGGGCGGGCTTTACTCGGCGGCGGGGCTCTTCGCCTCTTCGCTGACCCGCAGCCAGGTGGTGGGGTTCATCCTCGGCTTCCTGTTCTGCTTCGCGGTTTTCCTGGCGGGGAAAATGGCTCAGTTCGTTTCCGGTCCGGCGGCGCAGTTCCTGTCGTTCCTGGGCGTGGACGCGCATTTCGAGGCTTTCCTGCGCGGCGTGGTGGACACCCGGGACGTGGTGTATTTCTTGTCGGGCATGCTGCTGTTCCTGGCCGGAACCCTGGCGAGCTTCAACAGCCGGAGATGGCGGTGAGGCCGGCATGAGGCTGAGCGTGAAGGGCGGAAACGGGCGGCCCGAGGGGCGCGCGGGACGGCTCGCCGCCGGAGCGTCCGAATTATGGCGATGAAATTTTGGGGCGGTTTTCAGCGCAGCGCCAAGGCGCGGTCGGGGGCATTTTCAGGCGCCGGCGTTCTGGCCGCGGCCGTCCTCGTGGCTCTCCTCAACCTCCTGTCGCAAACGTTCTTCGCGCGCTGGGATTGGACGGCCGGAAACCGCTACTCGCTTTCCCAGGCCAGCCGGCAACTGGCGCGGTCCCTGGAAGACCCGCTGTTGGTGAAGGTGTTCATTTCGGACAATCTGCCGGAGCCCCACGCCGCCTACGGCCGCTACGTGGGCGACATCCTGCGGGAGTACCGCTCGGCCTCGCGGGGCAAGGTGAAGACCGAATTTCTGAACCCCGACGCTTCCGACAAGAACCGCTCTTTGGCCAACGGGGCGGGCGTGGCTCCGGCGCGCTTCACCCAGGTGGCCGGCGACCAGTTCCAAACCCGCCAGGGCTATCTGGGGCTGGCGATGTACTATCAGGACAAGCAGGAATCCATTCCCTTCGTCAACAACACGGAGGGCCTGGAATACGAAATCTCCAGCCGGATCAAGCGCATGGCGTCGGAGCGGAAGCCGGTCTTGGGCCTGACGCAGGGCCACGGCGAGAAATCGCTTTCGGAACTGCGCGGCGGCGTCTTGGCGCCGGCCTTCGAGCGCTTCGAGGTGAAGCCCGTCGCCTTGAACGCGTCGGCCGAGGCGCCGGACGTCCTGCTGATCGCCGGGCCCGCCCGCACTTTCACCGCCGAGGAGCTGGAAGTTTTGGACGGAATGCTGGCCAAGGGCGTTCCGGCCGCGGTTTTCCTCAACCGGCGTTCTGTGAACCTCTCTAATTTTTACGGCGTGGCCCAGGTGACGGGACTGGAACCCTGGCTGGAGCATTACGGCGTGCGCGTGGACCGCGACTTCGTCCTGGACATGCAGAGCCAGCGCATCGCCCTCCAGTCCCAGCAGGGCGGAGTCACCCTGCAGAACATCCTCAATTATCCGGCCATCCCCTTGGCCAACCGATTGAACCGAGACCATCCCGTCACGCGCGACCTGGAGGTCCTGGGCTTTCCGTTCGCCCACGCGCTGCATGTGTCCACCTCCGCCGCCACGGGCATGGCGGTGAAGCCCGCGGTGCTGGCGGAATCGTCCCGGCACAGCTGGATCCCGCCCGACGCCGGCCGCATGGACCCTTACGACCTGGCGCCGCCCGCCGCTTCCGATCCCAGGGGCCCCTTCGTCCTGGCCGCCGCGGTGGAAGGCGCGGCGGCGTCCTATTCCGATCCCTCGCGGCGGGTGGACAATTTACGTCTGTTGGTGGTGGGCACCTCTTACTTTTTGGACGGCGCCCTGCCCGTGCCGGAATCCAACGCCGCCTTCGCCCTGGCTGCGGCTGAATGGCTGGCCGAGGACCCGAACATCTTGTCCATCCCTCTGAAAGGGGCGCCGTTCCGACCCTTGCGCCGCCTTCCGGACGGCGCGCGACAGGCCGTGAAGTGGGGCGGCCTGTTCCTCCTGCCCGCCGCGTTCGTGGCGTCCGGCTTCTTGCATTGGCGCGCCCGCCGGCGCAAGCGCGCGGCGGTGGACGCCCTTTATCGGGAGGCGGCCCGTGCCTAAGTGGCTGAAGGTTCTGACCGGGATCGTGGTGTTCCTGGCGGCGGTCTGGGCCGCCACCAGGCTCGCCGAGCCGCGGAAAGAAAAATTCTCCGCCGGGGTGCCTTCCCAGGTCGCCAAAGTGGAGATCCGCGGGCCGGGCCGGGAGGCCGTGATTTTGGAGCGGTCGGGCGACGAGTGGTTTTTGAAAGCTCCCCGGGAAGCGGCGGCCGACGAAGGAATGGTCCGCGACCTCGTGGAATCGGCGCGGTCCCTGGAGCTGGCCGAACGGCTCACCCAGCGCGAAGAGAGCCACGGCCGCTATCACGTCACCGAATCCAGCGCCATCGCCCTCGGGCTTTTCGAGGAGGGGAAGGCCGATCCCGTCGTCCTCCTGTTCGGCAAATCGGCGCCGGACTACAGCCACGTCTATGTGCGCCTTCCGCCGGGGCCGGCCGTTTATCTGGCCTCCGGCCTGAGGCGGAGCGACCTGGAGCGGACGCCGGACCAATGGCGCGACCGGCGGGTCCTGCGCCTGGCCGCCGATGAAACCATCGCCGGCCTGAAGGTGTCCGGCAAAGCCTCTTACGAGTTGTCGAAAACCTCCGACGCCTGGACCGTGAACGGCCGGCCCGCCGACGCCGATAAGGCGGCGCAGGCCGCGGCGCAGGCGGCGGAGATGACGGCCATGGCCTTCGTGGACGAGCCCTCCTCCGGCGAGCTGAAAAAGGCGGGCTTGGCGCCCCCGCTGCGGACGCTGGTTTTCTCCACGTCCCGCGGCCGCGCCTTGGAGCTGAAGGTCGGCAAGAAAGACGAATCCGCCGGAACCTACGCCGTCCAGCCGCCCGGCGCCGAAGGCTACGTGACGGTGTCCTCCTACATTCTCGACTCCCTCCCCGACGGTCCCGGACATTTCCTGCCGGCGGCCCCCGCGTCCTCCGCCCCGTAGCGCCCGCCGGCCCCCGCGCCGGCGAATTTACTATCATCTGTCCCATGCCGAACGTTTTGCTGATTCATTATTCGGAAATCGGCACCAAGGGCAAGAACCGTTCCTACTTCGAGCGCCGGCTGGCGGAGGACGTCCGCCGCCGTCTGACGCCCCGCCATGCGTCCCGCGTGCGCGCGGCCGGCGGCCGGGTGCTGGCGGACCTGGCGCCGGATTACGATCCCGCCGCCGTGCGGGCCGCCATGGACCAGGTCTTCGGGGTGGCCTGGTACGCCTTCGCCCGCTCCGTCTCTTGGGCCTGGGAGGACATTTCGCGCGAGGCGCTGGCCCTGGCGCGGGCGCGGCCGGAGGCCCGCACCTTCAAAATCTACTGCTCCCGGGCGGACAAGACGTTCCCGCTGTCCTCCGACGCCGTTTGCCGCAAGCTGGGCCAAGAGGTTTCCGACGCTCTCTCCCTGAAGGCGGACATGGAAAGCCACGATGTCGCCCTTTACGTGGAAGCTTTGACGGGTTCCGTTTGCGTTTACGACGAGAGATTTCCCGGCCGCCGCGGCATGCCCGGCGGCAGTTCGGGACGGATGATATGCCTCTTTTCCGGCGGGATCGATTCTCCGGTGGCGGCCTGGCTCATGATGCGCCGGGGCGCCAAGGTGGATTTGCTCCATTTCCACCCTTACCGCAAGGCGGAGGAACTGGCCGGCTCGAAAATCGCGGCCCTTCACGACGTCCTGAAGCGCTACGATCCCTCCTGCCGGCTTTTCCTGGTGCCGCATTATCCCTTTCAAGTGAAAGCGGCGCTGGGCATCCCTTCCGACGTGGAAATGGTTTTGTTCCGCCGCTTCATATTCCGCGCGGCCGAGGAACTGGCCCGCCGGCGCGGCGCCAAGGCCTTGATCACGGGGGACAGCCTGGGCCAGGTGGCCAGCCAGACCGCCGAAAACCTGGCCGCCGCCCAGGGCGGACTGGAGGTGCCGGTCCTGCCGCCCCTCATCGCCCGGGACAAAGAGGAGATCGTGAAGCTGGCCAAAGACATCGGCACCTACGAGCCCTCCATCCTTCCCTACAAGGATTGCTGTTCCCTGATGTCGCGCCATCCCAAGACCGCCGTGCCCGCCGCCACGGTCCGCCGCCTGGAAGAGTCCCTGGACTTCAAAGCCTTGGTGGAAGAGTCGTGGTCTCTCTTGGAGGTTCGCGGCGACCTTCCTTCCGATTACGCCTCCGGTCAGGCGGCGGTGCGCCTGTAGAGGATCCGGCAAATTTGACCGATCCATCCTACACTGATGCTGGGCGGTGGTTCCGGCCGTTTTTCGCGTTGACGCATCGGGCGTCTTTCGAAGGCAGGCGGCGCGCCGCCGGAGAGCGGAACACGCGTCGCCCTCCGCTATCGGAGATCGGGAGGATCGGCGACATGTCGGCATGCGTTTCCGCGGCGCCCAGGCGTTGGGGCGCCGCTAATCCGCGGAGACCGGCGGTTTCCGTT
>JBQTIM010000087.1:0-18217 GCA_052388135.1 Elusimicrobiota bacterium | reverse complement strand
CGCTCCTCGGCTCCTTGCCGGCGCTCCAAAATCACCCCGGCCAAATAGGTCATAATTTATGCAGGCATCAATAGTCCCTCTCTTCCGCCCGCCGGCGGGCGGCGCCTTCCCCCGCGTTCATCTTCGTCAGGCCGTCCTCTTCGCCGGTGATCTTGGCGGTGAAGGACCGGTCGTCGATGTCCCCCGGGTCCACGGATTCTTCCTCGCGCACCTTCACGAGGCCGCCGTCCCGGCCCGCCAGCTCCCGGGCCCGGCGCAGGGCGTCCTCCTTGGTCCTGTGGCGGCTTTCCTGGACTTTGTCCCCTTCCTTGAACACTTCCCATTCTCCCGATGACGCGGTGGCGACGTGGTAGACGTTTTTGGGCATAGCTCCTCCTGGGTCGGCTTGGGCGGGGGGATGCCTTCATTTTACCAAGCGGGGAGCGGGCGGTAAACAAAAGGCCCGGCGCGGCCCCGAAGGGACCGGCGCCGGGCAGGGAAAGCGGCGGGACGGGGCTTAGATTTTTCCGACGAGGTCCAAGCCCGGCTTCAGGGTTTTCTTGCCGGGCTCCCAGTTGGCGGGGCACACTTCGCCCTTGTTCTTGCGCACGAAGGCCGCGGCCTGAAGCTTGCGCAGAAGCTCGCGGGAGCTGCGCCCGAGGCTGTTGTCGGAGATCTCCATGCACTTCAGAACGCCGTCGGGGTCTATGACGAAGCTCCCCCGCAGGGACAGCCCCTCTTCCTCGATGTAGGTGCCGAACGCCCGGCACAATTGGCCCGTGGGGTCCGCCAGCATGGGGTACTTCACCTTCTTGATGGCGGCGGAGGTGTCGTGCCAGGCCTTGTGGGTGAACACCGTGTCGGTGCTGACGCTGAAGACCTCGGCCCCCTCCTTCTTGAACTCCTCGTAAAGCTGGGCCGCGTCTTCCAGCTCCGTCGGGCAGACGAAGGTGAAATCGGCCGGATAGAAAATCAAAAGCATCCACTTGCCCTTGTAGTCGGAGAAGCGGATCGTCTTGATGTCGTTGTTGTGGAAAGCCTGGACCTCGAAGTCGGAAACCTTTTGGCCGATTTTCAGCATGTATCCTCCTGGCGATTGAGAGCGGGTTTGTCGGCGGGAACAGCTTATTATAGGAGAGGCGGAGGGGGCTGTCAAACCTCGCGTCAGGTGGGCACGCCCAGCTTGCTGAGGAAAGCCTCCGGCAGGCGCGTGTGGCGGATGGCCTCCTCCAGCTTGATGTCGCCGTTGGCGATGAGCTGTTGAAGCGCCTGGTTCATGGACTGCATGCCGAAGCGCTTTCCCACCTCGATGTCGTTCTGCATGAGGAAGGATTTTCCGGTTCGGATGAGGTTGCGGATGGACGGCGTGGAGATGAAAATCTCCGTGGCCAAAACGCGGCCCTCCCGGCCGGCCCGGTTGGCCAATTGCTGGCACACGACGCCCTCCAAACTGCTGGCCACCTGGATGCGCACCAGGCTCTGCTGTTCGGCCGGGAAGGACTCGATCAGCCGGTCCACCGTGGAGACGGCGTCGGAGGTGTGGAGCGCGCCCAGCACGAGCCGCCCCGTGCCCGCCGCGGTGAGGGCCGTGGCGATGGCCTCCTGGCCGTTCATCTCGCCCAGCACGATGACGTCGGGGTCCTGGCGGAAAACCCCCTGCAGGGCGGCGCTGAAGCTGGGCGTGTCGGTGCCCACCTCCCTCTGCTTGATGATGGCCCGCTTGTTCTTGAACACGAACTCGATGGGGTCCTCGATGGTGATGATGTGGCAATCCCTCTGCACATTGATGCTCTCCACCATGGCCGCCAGGGTGGTGGATTTCCCCGAATTGGTGGGCCCCGTCACCAGGATGAGGCCGCTCTCCTTGAGCGCCAAGCCGGCCACGATGTCGGGCAGCCCCAAATCCTTCAGCGCCGGGATTTCGCTGGGGATCTTGCGGAAGACGGCGGCCCAGGAGCCCCTCTGGCGATGGACGTTGATGCGGAAACGCCCTCCGCCGTAGGCCAGGGATAAGTTGAGCTCCTGATGTTGCTGGAGGCGGGATTGCTGTTCCTGGGTCAGCGCCGCGAAGAGCATCTGCTCCACCTCGCGGTTCTCCAGGGCCCGCGTTTCCTCGGGCACGGGAATGATCTTGTTGTGCAGGCGGAAGCAAGGGATCATGCCCGCCCCCAGGTGCAGGTCGGAAGCTTCTCCGTCCATCAACTTTTTCAGCAGAGGGCCTATGTCCATGATTTTGGACCGTTGGGGACGGGGATGCTCATCTGTTCGCCCAGCCAGCCGAAAACGGCGACAAGAACCAAGGCCGCTCCGAGAAGCGCCAGGAGGAATACCCAGAACCACAGCCGGACCAGCGGGCTGTCCCAGGGCAGGAGGTCCGGCCGGCTCAGCAGGAGGAGGGCCAGGGCGGCCAGGAAATAAAAGAGGAAGCGGTTGAAGCGGTCGAGGCCCGCGAAAAGGCCGAACTGGGAACGGAGGAATTGAGACCCCCAGCGGCGGTCCAACCCGTCGCGGCCGCGCCGCAGAAGGGGCCGCCCCGCGGCGTAAATCGCCAGGCCCGCCGAAAGGTTGACGGCGTAGGGCCAGGGCGCGGCGGCGGGAACCCAGCGGGCGATCCAGGAAGAAAAATCCATCTGCAGCGCCAAGGCGGCCACCGCCACCGCGTAAGACAGCTCCGCCCAAAACGGCAGGTTCATCCGCCAGTAAAAGGACCAACCTCCGGCCAGATGCCGCGGAACAAGGTGTCTCAAAATCATGCCGTCCCCCGTGTTCCAAAGGGTAACAGAGATGCTCCAAATAACAAGCGTAAAATTGACACCCGGCCGTCCGTTTCTTATAATGGACGCAGTTCTTTCGTTCTTGAAGACGCAACTCTTATCCAGAGTGGGGGAGGGCCCGGGCCCGAAGAACCCACAGCAACCGCTCCGCTCAGCCGCGGAGGCCGGTGCTCAGGCTCGCTCCGCTCGGCGGAGACCGATGAGAGGACAGATCGAGAGCCCGGGGATTCAAGCCGCCCCGGGTTTTTTATGTCCGGGACGATGCGAGGGAGTCGGATGACGACGGAAGGCAAAAAAATCAAAGGCCTGAAGTGCAAGGAGTGCGGCCGGGAATTCCCGGCCAAGGCCACCCACGTCTGCGAATACTGCTTCGGCCCCCTGGAGGCCATCTATCCCTACGACCTCCTGAAGAAGACGGTCACGCGCGCGCGCATCGAGGCCGGCCCGCGCAGCCTGTGGCGCTACTGGGACCTCCTGCCCGTGGAAAGCCGCGACGTCGTCACCATCCAGGAGGGCTTCACGCCTTTCTTCCACGCCAAGAACCTGGGCAAGCTCCTGGGTCTGAAAAACCTTTACATAAAGAACGACTCGGTGAACCCCACCTTTTCCTTCAAGGACCGCGTGGTGACGGTGGCCATCTCCCGCGCCCGGGAGCTGGGTTACGACACCCTGGCCTGCGCCTCCACGGGAAACCTGGCGGGGGCGGTGGCGGCCTACGGCGCCGTGGCCGGCATGAAAACCTTCGTCTTCATCCCGGCGGACCTGGAGCCCAGCAAAATTTTGGGCGCCGGCATCTACGACCCGGTCATCGTCGGCGTGCAGGGAAATTACGACGAGGTGAACCGGCTCTGCGCCGAGATCGCCGACTCCTTCAAGTGGGCCTTCGTCAACGTCAACGTGCGGCCTTATTACGCCGAAGGGTCCAAAACCCTGGGCTTCGAGGTGGCCGAACAGCTGGGCTGGCGCGCGCCGGACCACTGCGTGGTGCCCGTGGCCAGCGGCTCGCTCCTCACCAAAATTCACAAGGGCCTGCAGGAATTTCAGGAGCTGGGCCTCATCCCCCGGCACGCCACGCGCATGTCCGCGGCCCAGGCCTCGGGCTGCAGCCCCGTGGTGGACGCCATCCGGGAGAACTCCGACATTTTAAAGCCGGTGCGGCCCAAGACCATCGCCAAGTCCCTGGCCATCGGCAACCCGGCCGACGGCTACTACGCCTGGCGCATCGTCAAGCAAACCGGCGGCGCCGGCGATTCGGCCACCGACGAGGAGATCATCGAGGGCATCCGGCTCCTGGCCAAGACCGAAGGCGTGTTCACCGAGACCGCCGGCGGCGTGACCGTGGCCGTGTTGAAAAAGCTGGCCCGCTCTGGTAAAATCGGTCCGGACGAGGTCGTGGCGGCCTACATCACCGGCAACGGCTTCAAGACCGCCGAAGCCGTGAGCGGGCGCACCGCCCAGCCCCATCTCATTTCGCCGATAATTGACGAATTCCGGAGCCTTTACCAATCTTTGGCTCCCAAGAACGCCGTCGAGGCATCCCCTGCGCCGGTCCGCTGACGCGGCGCCTCGTTTCCAGAAAGGACGGCTCCCATGCCCGCTAAAGTGCGCATCCCAGCGCCGCTGAGAAAATTGACCAAAGACCAGGCCATCGTGGAGGCTCCGGGCTCCAACATCGAGGAGATCATCGCCGGCCTGGAGAAGTCCTACCCCGGCCTCAAGGAGCGGATCTGCGACGAGTCCGGCCAGATCCGCCGCTTCATCAACGTCTTCGTCAACGGCGAGGACATCCGCTTCAAAGACGGCGCCAAGACGCCCGTGGCCGACGGAGCCGAAGTGAGCATCATCCCGGCCATCGCCGGGGGGACAACGGCGAAGGCGTGAATGGTGAATCGTGAATAGGAAAGGCAAAACCAAAAAGCGCCCGGCGCTGTTACGCCTTTCAGGTTTTCCATTCACTATTCACCATTCACGATTCACGCCGTTCTCAATCCTATGAAGAAGCGCCTAGAGCTCATCTTCCCCCAGAACCAGATCAAGGAACCCGTCATCTGCCGCATGGCCCGGGAGTTCGGCGGCCTCGTTTTCAACATCCGCCGCGCCCGCGTCACCGAAAAGGTGGGGGAAATGGTTCTGGAGCTGGACGGGCCGGATGCGGACGTGGAAGACGCCCTGGACTGGCTCCGCAAGCAGCAGATCAGGGTGGAGCCCGTCACCCACGACGCCGTGGAAGGCTAAGCCTTCTTCTTTTCTCCCACCCCGCCGTTCCGCCGTCCCTGCCCTCCGCCCTCGGTGGCGGCCGATCCCTTGAGAAGCTATACTTATGATAGGAACGGGCGCACGAGAGGCGGGCCCGTTCCGCCGTTTCCGTCCTTCGCCTCCGGCGCGCGGAACTCGCGGCCCGAAAAAATATGAACGACGTCCTGGTCCTCAACCGGCAGTTCTACGCCATCCACGTCACCTCGTGGCGCCGGGCCCTGACGCTCCTTTATTTGGACCACGCCCAGGTGGTGGACGAGGAGTACCGCACCTACAGCTTCGCGGACTGGCGCGACCTTTCCAGCACCGTGCAGGAAAGCCCCGCGGGCTTCATCTCCACGCCTTCCTTCCGCCTGGCCCTGCCCGAGGTCATCGCCCTCAAGGCCTACGACCGCCTGCCCGTCAGCGACGTCAAATTCACGCGGCGGAACATTTACGAGCATTACGGGCACCGCTGCTGCTACTGCGGCATCAAGTTTCCCACCAGCGAGCTGAACCTCGACCACGTGATCCCCCGCAGCCGCGAGGGGAGAACCGATTGGTCCAACATCGTCACCTCCTGCATCCCCTGCAACCTGAAAAAGAGCAACATGACGCCCCGCGAGGCGGGCATGAAGCTGCTCATCCCGCCCACGAAGCCTCGATGGAAAGGCCGCTCCTCGCTGGTTCTGCGGACCAACTTCCAGGTGCGCCGCTCCTGGCAGAGGTTCGTGGACAACATTTATTGGAACAGCGAGCTGGAGGGGTCTTAGCGGAAGGCAAGCTCAAAGCTCAAAATACAAAGTTCAAGTCAAACGCCAAAAAGCCAAATCCGATTTGGATTTGAGCTTGTCGTTTGATTTGAACTTCGGGCTTTGAACTTTTGGTTTTTCTAAGCGGGTTCGGCTTTAACGATTCCCACGAAATCGTGCAGGGTTTCGGCGATTTCCCGGGAGCGGCCGGCGCCGGTGAACTTCACGCCCACCGACCAGCCGTCCTCCTCTTCCTTCTTCGCCCAGGTGATCTTGCCGCGCAGGGCGGGGGAGCCGTCGTCGTCGTAAAACAGGTCGCGCACGGTCACGGGGCGGCCCGCCTCGAAATGGACGTCGTCGGTGCGGATGCGGGCGCGGGCTCCCGCGGAAACGGCGGCGTTGAAGCCGGGTTTCCATTCCAGCTTCAGGCCCTTCTCCGTCACGTCCTTGGCCCACATCTCCGATTCGAAGGCGTCCTCTTTGTTGGAGACGAGGCACTTCACCAGGAGAGTCACCGGCCAGCGTTCTTCTCTGCGGCGTTCCTTCGACGTTTTCATCGTATCCCCCCTGCGGCGTTTTGTGCGACGCCTCCTATTATAGTAAAGATTCGTTACCCCGGCTCGCCCTCGTTGAGAAAAAAAACCCTTGCCTTGAAAACCCGCCGGGGGCAGACTTAAGATTGGATGAATATGCCTGGAAAGACCAGATAGCGTGGCCCGCGTACAACTTCGCAACGTCACGAAGCGGTTCAAGCACGAGCCGGTGATCCGGAACGTCACCCTGGACATCGAGGACAAGGAGTTCTTCGTCCTCGTGGGTCCGTCGGGCTGCGGCAAGTCCACCACTTTGCGCATGATCGCCGGCTTGGAAGAGCCGACGGCGGGGGACATCCTCATCGGCGGCGAGGTGGTCAACGACCTTCCGCCCAAGGACCGCAACATCGCCATGGTGTTCCAAAACTACGCCCTCTACCCGTCCATGACGGTGGGGGAAAACATGGCCTTCGGGCTGAAGCTCAGGGGCTACTCCGAAAAGGAGATCGAGTCGAGAGTGTCGGAGGCGGCGGAGGTGCTGGAGATCCGCCCCCTGCTCAAGAGCCGCCTGGTCACGCTGTCCGGCGGCCAGCTTCAGCGGGTGGCCGTGGGCCGGGCCATCGTGCGCAAGCCGCGGGTGTTCCTTTTCGACGAGCCGCTGTCGAACCTGGACGCCAAGCTGCGCGTGCAGATGCGGGGCATGCTGGGGCGCCTGCACCAGCGGCTCCAGACCACCATGATCTACGTGACCCACGACCAGGTGGAGGCCATGACCCTCGGCGACCGCGTGTGCGTCATGAAAGAGGGGAGCGTCCAGCAGGTGTCCCGGCCGCTGGACATTTACCGCCGGCCCGCCAACGCCTTCGTGGCCCAGTTCGTGGGCCAGCCCGCCATGAACTTCTTCGAGGTGACGGCCGCCGTCCGGGGGAACCGGCTGTGGCTGGACAATGGCCATTTCCAGCTTCCCCTGCCGCCGCGCTACGTGCCCGACCTACTGCTTCAGCCCGGCCAGAAGCTCCTTCTGGGCCTGCGGCCCGAGGACGTGCACGACCGCCTCTTTGAGCCGGGCGACGCCTCCGACGGGGCCTACGCCCTGGCCGTGGTGGAATGGGCGGAGCCCGTGGGCCCCGAAACCTACCTGCATCTGAACGCGGGCGGCACCCGCTTCATCGCCCGCGTGGACCCCAACAACCCCGCCCAGGTCAACCAGCACATCGGCGTGACGTTCGACATGGAGAAAGCCCACCTCTTCGCCCTCGACGGCTCGGGGTCCCGCCTCGAGCCGGTCCAGGGAGACGGCGATTGATCCGTCCGCAGCCCCCGCGAATCTGATATACTGACTGACCGGTCAGTCATGAAGAAACGCGCCCGAAAACCGTCGTCCGCCGCCCGCTACCCTCCGCCCTCCGAAAGGCGGCTCGCCATTCTGCGGGCCGCGGCGGACGTCCTGCGCGGAAAGGATTACCATGACCTCACCATGGAGGACGTGGCCCGCCGCGCCGGCGTCGCCAAGGGGACGCTCTACCTTTACTTTCCCGCCAAGGAGGACCTGTTCAAAGCCGTGGCCAAGGACATGTTCCGGACGGCGGTGGCGCGGTGGGAGAGCATCCGCGCCCGCACGGCCCCCGGCCTGGAACGCGTGCGCGCCCTCCTGCGGGCCCAGTTGGAATTTTTCGAGGAGAACCGCGAAATTTTCGTGCAGGTTTTCCAGGGCAACCCGCCCCTCTGCCTGGCGTCGAATCCCCGCGAGCGGGGCGATATGATCATGGCCAACGTCCACGTGCTGGCCGACGCCCTGGCGGAGGCCATGGCCTTGAAGCTTCTGCGCCGAGCCGATGCCCAGGAGGCGGCTGTGTGCCTGTTCGGAATGATCCGCGGCTTCGTTTTCGCCCGAATCCTGGGCGGGATGGGCGGCCCCCTGCAGGGGCGGGCCGGTTTCGTGTGGGATTCCTTTTACAGGGGGATGAAGCCTTGAGGGCGGAGGGTCTCGTTGAAGGCCATAAGGAGTCCCGGCGCGGCCGCGCGCCGGCGGGAGTTTTTCGGCCGCGCCGCGGGTTTCCGCGCCGCGTCCGTCCGGCCGCGGCCGTTCTGGCGCTGGCGCTCTGCGGTCCGCTCCGGGCGGCAGAGCCCTTCACGCTCGAGGCCTGCTTCGAGCTGGCCCGGGCGAGGAGCGAATCTTTGCGCGTGCAGGAGGCGGAGGTGGGCGCGGCGGAGGCCCGCCGCCGGGAGGCCCTGGGAGGCGCCCTGCCTCGTTTCGGCTTTTTCTTCAACGACACTTTTCAGGACGCCGGCGGCCAAGGCGGCGACGGCGAGGGAAACAGGAATTCCGCCCGCAGGGAGCGGCCCGAGGCCGGCCTGCGGCTGTCGCAGCCCCTGTTCTCCGGGTTCCGCGAGTCCCGCGCCACGGCCGGTTTCGCGGCGGCGGGGGAGCGCGAGAGATGGCGTTTGGAACGGGCCGCGCGGCTCCTCTTCCTGGACGTGGCGCGGGCCTTCTACGCCGTGATCCTTTACGAGGCCGACCTGGAGGACGTGCGGGCCACCGTGGGCCTGTCCCGGGACCGGGTGAAAGAGCTGGGAGAGAGGGTCCGCCTCGGGAAAACCCGCGAGAGCGAATTGCTGAGCGCGGAGTCCCAATTGGCGTCCTTGCGGGCGGAAGAGGCCGAATCCCTGGCCAACCTGCGGGCGGCCCGCGAGGATCTGGCGCTTTTGACCGGCCGCGATTTTTCCTCCGCCGTTTTGGAAGACCGCCTGCCGAGAGTGCGAGGCGCGGAGCCTCTGCAGCCTCTTTTGGAAAAAGCCGGCGAGCGCGCCGACGTGAAAGCTCAGAGGGCCGAGGTGGAGGCGCGCCGCCGCTCGGCGGACGCTCTGCGCAGCGCCTACTGGCCCTCCGCCGACGTGCGCGGGAATTACTATGTGAAGCGGACCGGCTTTCAAGAGTCCATTGACTGGGACGTCGTGTTCTCCCTCGACGTTCCTCTCTATCAGGGCGGATCGGCGGCGGCCCGCACGCGCCAGGCCGTCTTCGCCCGCCGCCAGGCGGAATGGGAGCTGGAGCGGCTGGCCCGCGCGGCCCGCAGCGAGGCGGCCGTCGCCCATTCGAACCTGGAGGGGTCCGTCGCGCGGTCCGCCCGCCTCGAGGAGGCCGCCGAAAAGGCCGAGAAGAGCTACCGCCTCCTCGAGAGGGAATACCGCCGCGGCCTGGCCAACAACCTGGAGCTTCTGCAGGCCTTGGACGCCCTCGCGCGGACGCGCCGCAGCTTTCACCGGGCGCTGGTCCAAGGCAAGCTGGATTGGATCCAATTGAAGGTGGCGACGGAAGAGTTGCCGTAGGTTCCGCGCTCGAAGCGCTTCCCGCGACAAAGAGCTGGGGAAAAGGATGAAAGTAAAATGACACTCTCCGACCTGTCCATCAAAAATCCCGTCTTCGCCTGGATGCTGATGATCGGCCTCATCGTGTTCGGGGCCTTCGGGTTCAGCCGCATGGGCGTGAGCCAATTGCCCGACGTGGATTTTCCCGTGCTGAGCGTGAGCGTGTCCTGGGAGGGCGCCGCGCCGGAGGTGATGGAAACGGAGGTCACCGACGTGCTGGAGGACGCGCTCATGAGCGTGCAGGGCATCAAGGAAATTTCCTCCTCCTCGCGCCAGGGCTCTTCGTCCCTCAGCCTGGAGTTCGACATCTCCAAGGACATCGACATCGCCTTGCAGGAAGTTCAATCCAAGATCGCCGAGGCGGCCAGGCGCCTGCCGCGGGAGATCGATCCGCCGGTGATCCGCAAGTCGAACCCGGAGGACCAGCCCATCATGTGGCTGGCGCTGTCGGGGGAGCGGGACACGCGGTTCATCATGGAGTACACGCGGGACCACGTGAAGGACCATTTCACGACGGTGCCCGGCGTGAGCGAAGTGTTCCTGGGCGGGTTCGTGGAGCCCAACCTGCGCGTCTGGGTGGACGCCGACAAGCTGCGCGCGAACGAGCTGGCCGTGGACGACGTGATCCGGGCCATCGCGGCCCAGCACACGGAGGTGCCGGCCGGCCGTATCGAGACGGGGCGGCAAGAATTCAACGTGCGCGTGCTGGGCGAGGCCGGTACGGTGGAGGAGTTTGAGCGGATCATCCTGCCGTCGCGGGGCGGCGCGCCCGTTTACCGTCCCATCCGGCTGGGGCGGGTGGCGGAGGTGGAGGACGGCCTGGCGGACATCCGCCGCATCTCGCGCAGCAACGGGAAGCCCGCCGTGGGGCTGGGCATCCGCAAGCAGCGCGGCGCCAACGCGGTGGCGGTGGCGCGGGCCGTCAAGGCGCGGATGCTGGACGTGCGCAAGGACCTGCCGGAAGGCCTGGAGCTGAACGTCAATTTCGACACCACCAAGTTCATCGAGGAGTCCACGCACGAGCTTTTGATGACGCTGTTGCTGGCCGCCCTGCTGACGTCCCTGGTGTGCTGGGTTTTCCTGGGGTCCTTCAGCTCGGCTTTCAACGTGATCATGGCCATCCCCACCTCCATCATCGGGGCGTTCCTGTTCCTTTATTTCTTCGGCTTCACCCTCAACACCTTCACGCTCCTGGGGCTGTCGCTGTGCATCGGCATCGTGGTGGACGACGCCATCATGGTGATGGAGAACATCGTCCGCTACCGCGAAAGAGGCCTCTCCAAGGTGAAGGCTGCGCTGGTGGGCGCGCGGGAGATCACTTTCGCGGCCATGGCCGCCTCGGTGGCCATCCTGGCCATCTTCGTGCCCGTGGTGTTCATGAAGGGCATCATGGGGAAATTTTTCTTTCAGTTCGGCGTCACCATGTCGGTGGCGGTGGCGCTGTCCCTGCTGGAGGCGCTGACCTTGGCGCCCATGCGCTGCTCCCAGTTCCTGGAGGTGGGCCGCACGAGCCGGCTGGGCCGCGGGATGGACGCGGTGATGGGGAAGGCCGCGCGCGCCTACCGCCGCGCGCTGGACGCCTGCTTGAATCGGCGCTGGACGGTGATCGCCGTTTCCGCGGCGGTCTTCGCCGGGTCCTTGTGGCTGGCCAAGGGGCTGAAGCGCGAGTTCGTTCCGTCCCAGGATCAGGGCCGCTTCCTGGTGAGGCTGCAGACGCCGCTGGGGTCTTCCATCGAGGCCACCGACGAGGTGGTGAAGAAAGCCGAGGCGTTCATGATGTCGCGCCCCGAGGTGGAGCGCGTCTACGCCGCGGTGGGGGGCTTCGGCGGCGGCGAGGTGAACACGGCCATGATGTTCGTCACCATGAAGCCCCGGGGCGCGCGGCCGGCGGCCGAGCCGTTCGAAAAGCCCGCCTCGCAGGGCGACTTGATGAACCTGGCGCGGCAGGAACTGAAAAAAATTCCCGGGATGCAGAGGGCGGCGGCGCAGGATTTGTCCCAGCAGGGGTTCAGCGCCCAGCGCGGCTTCCCCGTGGAATTTTCCATCCGCGGGCGGGACTGGGAGAAGCTGGGGGCCATCTCGGAGGCGTTGACGGAAAAGATGGAAGCCTCGGGCCTGCTGGTGGACGTGGACACGGATTACCGCCTGGGCATGCCCGAGGTGCGCGTGGTGCCGGACCGCGACAAGGCGGCGGCGCGCGGCGTGACGGTCTCGGCCATCGCCGACGCCATCAACGCCACCATCGGCGGCGTGCGCGCCGGCAAATACACCCGCGGCGGAAAGCGCTACGACATCCGCGTGCGCCTGGCGGACCGGGACCGCCGCCGGCCGGAGGACATCGACAAGATTTTCGTGCGCAACGACCGGGGCGAGCTGGTGGCGCTGTCCGACGTGACGGCCGTGCGCCAGAAACCGTCTTTGCTCAGCATCACCCGCCGCAACCGCGAGCGGGCCATCGGCGTCTTCGCCAACGTGGCGCCGGGAAAGTCCCAGGGCGAGGCGCTGGCCCACGTGCGGGAGGCGGCGCGGGGCCTGGTGCCGGAAGGTTACCGCTTGGTGCTTTCGGGCAGCGCGCAGACGTACCAGGAATCCAGCCGCAGCCTCCTGTTCGCCCTGGGTCTGGGCGTGCTGGTGGCCTACATGGTGCTGGGCGCGCAGTTCAACAGCATCATCCACCCCTTCACGGTCCTTCTCGCTTTGCCGTTCAGCATCACGGGCGCGTTTTTGGCTTTGCGGCTCACGGGCATTTCCCTCAACATGTTCAGCATGATCGGGTTGATCCTGCTCATGGGCCTGGTGAAGAAGAACTCCATCCTGCTGGTGGATTTCACCAACGAGCGCCGGCTCCACGGGTTGGGCGTGCGCGAGGCGCTCATGGAGGCCTGCCCCATCCGTCTGCGGCCCATCCTCATGACGTCGGTGTCCACCACGGCGGGAGCGGTGCCCGCGGCCTTGGCCTGGGGGCCGGGCGCGGAAACCATCCGGCCCATGGCGGTGGTGGTCATCGGCGGGGTGCTGGTGTCCACGCTCCTCACGCTGTTCGTGGTGCCCTGCGCCTACAGCTTGCTGGCGCGGCTGGAAAGCCACACCCACGACCGGGATTTGAAAGAGGCGCTGAAGGAGCTGGGAGAGAGTTCTCCGGCGTGATCCTCCGGGGAAGACGCCGATGATTCGGAAGTTCCTTTTGGCGGCCGCGTTCCTCGCTTTGGCGCAGGACGGCGCCGGGGAAGGCGTCGTTTCCTCCACGGTCACTTTGGCCGAGGCGGTCCGGGAAGCGCTGGAAAAATCTCCCGTGGCGGCGGCCGCCCGTTTGGAGGCGGAGGCGGCCGGCTTGGAGGAACCGTTGTTCCTGGCCAACACGGACCCGCGTTTTCAGGCGGCGTATCTGTGGACCGACGATCAGGCGCCCCGCGCCAACCCCGCCTTCCAGGGGACCTTCAGCCGGAGGCGGAACTTCGACGCGGCCGTGGTGGGAAAAACCCTGTTGGGAACGGAGGCCCGGCTGGCGTGGCGGACGGAATGGCTGCGGAGTCCGGCTCCCTTCCGCGTCCTGGACCCCAGCGTGGAATCGCGCCTCAGCCTGGAAGTCCGCCAGCCGCTCCTGAAGCGGTTTTGGGGACGGCCCGACCGCGCCTTGCGGAGCCAGGCGCGGGCCGGCGTGCGCGCCGCGCGAGGGAACTTGGACGACGTCCGCGCGGAGGTCGCCGCCGCGGCGGCGCGGGATTCCATGGCGCTTCACGTCGCCCGGGAAAACGCGGCGGTGGCCCGGGCGGCTGCCCGGGCGGCGCGGCGGCTGGTGGCTTTGTATGAGGAAAAGCGCCGCTACGGGCTGGTGGAGGAGTCGGGTCTTTTGCAGGCGAGGGCTTCCCTGGAGGCGGCGGACATTGAGCTGGCGCAGGCTCTTTCCTTGGAGGAAACGGCGCGCAACGCCCTGGCGGCGGCCATGCAGCGGCATGGGACGGAAGCCGCGGCGCCCGTGACGGCGGAAGAATGGCCGGATTTTGAAGCGGGCTCCGGGGGCGATGAGGGAACGCCGGGGGCCGTCTTGGAGCGCCGCGGAGACGTGCGCGCGGCCCGGGCCGCCGTGGAAGCCGCCGAGTGGGGCATGCGGTTGGAAATTCTGGATTCTTTGCCGGATCTGGCGGCCCAGGGTTCCTACGGAGCCGCCGGCCTGGACAAAACCCATTCCGGCGCGTGGAAAGAGTTAAACGGTTTCGATCATCCGGTGAAGTCCGCCGGGATCAGCCTCGCGGTCCCCTTCGGCGGGCGCACGGAACGACTGAACCGCGAGGCGGGGCGAATACAGTTGGAGACGTACCGCCGCCGCGAGGCCCGCGTCGTGCAGCAGGCCCTGCGCGAAATGCGCGACGCCGACGAACGCCTGCGCCTGGCCCGGGAACGATTGGCCGCGACCGAAAGGCTGGCCGCGCTGGAGGGAAAAAAACTGGCCGCGGAGGAAAGGAACTTCCGGCGGGGCCGTTCCGACACCGACCTCCTCATCCGGTTCCAGCAGGACCTTTACCGCGCCCAATCGCGGCTCCTGCGGGCCCGGGCCGACGAAATCCTGGCCCGCGTGGAATGGAGCCGCGCCGCCGGCGCGTGGCCGGACGCCCCGGGGCCGGAGCGCTGAACCTTATTTTTGGGGCGTGTAGACGATCCTCATCATCCGCATTTCTTTGCCGTCGGGCCCGGGGGTGAACATCTCGTAGGTGTGGCCGCCGCCGCTCTTGAACGTGGTGACGCCGCGGAAGGTCTTCTGGCCGGTGGGGGACATGGGGTCGGAGAACGTTCCCGTTTCGGTCAATGTCTTTTTGGCCGCGTCGTAGGCCCCCGCCGCGGTCATGAGGCCGGTGCCCATGTTGTCGATCCAGACGGAGACGTATCGCTTCCGGACGTTGTCGTAACCCATGACGCCCGCGCCTTCGAAGGGCCGGCCCATGGAGACGCCCGCCACGGCCTGGCGGATGTAGCGGCCGCCCATGATCCAGCGGACGTCCGTGGTGCCCGTGGACTTTTCGGGCGGCGCGCCGGGAGACATCCACCATTCGATGGCGTGGTCCCAGGCGCCCACGAGCGGGTCCAGGACGCGGTGGCTCTCTCCGGGGGTGGCGGCCTTTTCCCAGGCGGCCAGCATGGCGTCTTGGGCGGAGGCGCCGGGCTGGGGCGAAGACGGTTTGGATTTATCCGCCGAAAGGGCGGGCGCGGCGAGAAGCAGAAGGGCCGATGCGGCAAGGCGGACGTTCATGGTTTCCTCCTGGATGAGCGACGGGCTGGGGGCCGGGACCGGGCCGGCAACGAGGCCGGCTTCGGGAAGACGGGGACGTCTCTTAAATTATACGAAAACGGGAACCCGAGCTTATGATTGATTTTTTCTTATCGCGGCGCGTGCTCACCACCCTCATCACGTTCTTCATCGTGGTGGTGGGGGGCTGGCAGGCGCTGAACGTGAGGCGGGTCGCTTTCCCCGAGGTGGAATTCGACATGGTGACCGTCACCACCGCTTTTCCGGGGGCCTCGCCCGAAGAGGTGGAGCGCCTGGTGACCCGCCGCATCGAGGACCAGATCCGCGCGGTGAGCGGCATCGACCGGGTGGAGTCCACGTCCATCGAAAACCGGTCCATGATCCTCATCCGCCTGGACGAGGATCTGAACGCGCGCGGCGTGGACCGGGCGGTGAGCGATATCGAGCAGGCCGTGGGGCGCGCGCAGGACCTGCCGGAAACGGCCGACCGGCCGGCGGTGGAGGAGCTGACCTCGGACCGGCCCCTCATCACGCTGTCGGTGGCGGGGGGCGCGCCCGGCGAGGAAGGCGACGAGGCCCGCCGGGACATGGCCGAGCAAATCTCCGACGCGCTGGAGGACATCGCCGGCGTGTCGCGGGTGGAGCGGCAAGGCTACCTCAAAAGGGAGATATGGATCGAGGCGGACCGAAGGAAGCTTTCGGACGCGCGGTTGACGCTGGCCGAGATCGCCGCCGCCGTGGAAGCGCGGAACCGCGACGTGTCGGCCGGCACCGTGGAGATCGGGCCCAAGGAGCTGTGGGTGCGCGTGGTGGGCGCGGTGGAGACGGCCGAGGACGTGGGCGGCATCATCTTGCGCGGGACGGACGACCGCACGTTCCTGCGCGTGCGCGACGTGGCGCGGGTTTCGGAAAGGTTCGAGGAGCCCCGCGTCCTCGCCAAGGCCGACGGCCGCCCCGCGGTGGACCTGAACGTCCGCAAGCTGAAGTCGGGCGACACCATCGAGCTGGCGGAGGAAGTGCGCAAGGTGAGGGAAGCCTTCGCGCCCCGGGCCCGCGCCCGCGACCTGGACCTGATCCTTTCCGACGACGTTTCCTTTTTCATCAAGCGGCGGCTGAAAGTCATGACGTCCAACCTGGCGCAGGGCGGCCTTTTGATCCTGCTGGCCCTCTTCATCTTTTTGGATTGGCGGCTGGCCCTGGTGGCGGCCTGGGGCGTGCCCATTTCCCTGGCGGCCGCCTTTCTCGTGGCCGTGCCCATGGGGTTCACCATCAACCTCATGTCCCTGCTGGCGTTCATCATCGTCCTGGGCATGCTGGACGACGACTCGGTGGTGGTGGCCGAAAACATTTATCGCCACCTGGAGATGGGCAAACCGCCCGCGCGGGCGGCTTTGGAGGGCGCGCGGGAGGTGGCCGTGCCCGTGATGGCGTCTGTGGCGGTGAGCTGCTGCGCGTTCCTCCCCTTCGCCCTCATGAGCGGCATCATGGGCAAGTTCGTCCAGGTCATCCCCCTCATCGTGGTCATGGCCTTCGTGGCCAGCGCCTTCGAAGCGTTCTTCATCCTTCCCTCGCACGTGCTGGACCTGATGCCCCTGGGCAAGCCCGTGGGAGAAAAGGCCGGTTCGCGGTGGTACGAGGCCGTGGTCGCGCGCTACCGGCGCGTCATCGGCTGGGTGTTGGACCACCGGGGGAAGTTCCTTTTGCTCGTCCTGGCGTTTTTGGGCGCCACCGCCCTGGTGGCCAAGTGGCGGGTGAAGTTCATCCTGTTCCCGCCGGGCCTGATCGACCAGATCTTCATCAAAATGGACATGCCGGAGGGCACGGGCCTGACGGAAACCGAGCGCGTCTTCCGGCGCGTGGAGGAGGCCGTTCTGGCCCTGCCGCCCGAGGAGCTGGAGTCGGTGCGGACCAGCATCGGCCTGAAAGGGTTCGAGCAGCAGGTTCGCATGGGCACGCACTACGCCCAGGCCCGGGTGTTCTTCACGCCCGAGGAGGACCGGCCGCGCCGCACCAAGGCCATCGTGGAGCGATTGCGCGCGGAGGTGGGCCTGCCGGAAGGGGCGGAGAACATCGTTTTTGAAGAACTGAAGCCCGGCCCGCCCGTGGGCAGCGCCGTGCAAGTGAGGGTCCGGGGACGCGATCCCGAGACGGTGGGCCGCATCGCCGACAAAATCAAGGCCGAGCTGGCGGCCATGGCCGGCGCGCGGGACATCCGCGACTCCCGGGAAGGCGGAAAAAGCCGGCTCCGCCTCACGCTGGACCCGCGCGAGGCCGCCTACGCGGGCCTGAGCGTGGCCGGCGTGGCCCGGAACATCCTCCTGGCCGTGGACGGGGGCGAGGCCAGCGAAGTGCGCCGGCCCGGCGAGGAAGAGGAAATCAAAATCAAGGTGCGCCTGCGGCCCGAGCAGCGCGCCCAACCCGAGGAGCTCCTGGCATTGGACGTGCTCAACGACCGCAGCCAACCCGTGCGCTTGAAAGAGGTGGCGTCCATTCAAAAAACCCAGGGGCCGCCTTTCCTGGAGCGCTACAACTTCAAGCCGTCGGTCATGGTGACCGCCGACGTGGACCTGGCCCAAATTACGTCGCGGGAGGCCAACCTCCGCATCCGGGAAAAATTCGCCGGCATCTCCCAGGAGTTCCCGGGTTACGATCTGGTTTTCGGCGGCGAAGAGGAGGAAACGGCCAAGTCGCTGCAGTCGCTTTATCGCGCCTTCCTCATCGCCATGTTCCTTAACTACGTGATCCTGGCGGTCGTTTTCCGGTCCTACGTCCAGCCCGCCATCATGCTGTTGACCATTCCCATCGGCCTCTTGGGCGTGGTCTACGCGCTGGTCCTGCACGGGATGCCGGCCTCCTTCATGGCGCTCCTGGGCGTCGTGGCCATGACGGGCGTGATCTTGAACAACGGCATCGTGCTCATCAGCTTCATCAACGACCGGCGGCGGGCCGGCGCCTCCGCCCGCGAGGCCGCCGTGGAGGCCGGCGCCGTGCGCCTGCGGCCCATTTGGGCCAGCTCCATCACCACCCTGCTGGGCCTGTTCCCCACGGCCTACGGCTTCGGCGGCCACGAGCCCTTCGTGGCGCCCATGGCTCTCGCCCTGGCCTGGGGCCTGGCCATCGCCATGCCCATGACTCTCTTCCTCATCCCCCTGGCCTACGTGCTGGTGGACGATGTTTCCACCTGGTTCCGAACCAGCGCTGGACGCCTCATGTCGGGCGTGTTGCGCCGCACTCGATGAGCGTTAACGATCCCGCCCTATTGATGCCTGCATAAATTATGACCTATTTGGCCGGGGTGATTTTGGAGCGCCGGCAAGGAGCCGAGGAGCGCGC
>JBQTIM010000086.1:0-14812 GCA_052388135.1 Elusimicrobiota bacterium | reverse complement strand
GGCGCTCCACCACCTCGATGCCCATCTCCTCCAGCGTGTCGAAGAGGGAGTCCAGCTCCTCGGCGGTGAGGTGCGTCTCGGGCAGCTTCTGCGAAATGTCCTCGTACGTGAGGAAGCCCGCTTCCTTGCCCTGCTCGATGAGTCCTCTAAGGATGTCCTGATAATTCATGGGTTCGCGTCTCCTGAAATGTTGGTGCGATGCCTCGGCTCGAGCCGCCGGCTCCGCTTGCCGCCCTCAACTTCCGCCGCCTTTCACCCGCCTCGCCAGTTCGCGGTAGCGGGCCGTCGTCTGCTCGTCCAGGGGAGCGCCGCGCTCCCGCTGCCGGACCAGTTCCTTCTCGAGAATCCGCATCTCCCTCTCCGCGGCCCGGGACTCCAGGTCCCGCAGCCGCTTCGCCAGGGCCGCCGCCGGGTCGGCGTATTCCTTGGGCTCCACCAGAAGGCCCGACAGCCAGTTGGCGTCCTCCGCGGACAAACTTTCGGTCTCGCCGGCGCGGATTTTTTCAACGGCGCGCCGGCAGCGCTCGTCCTGGAAAAGTTCGGGCCGCGCCCCCTGCGCCAGGTCGGGATGGCGGCCCATGATCTGGACGGCCTCCTCCTCGGCGCTCATGGCCGGGCCGGGCCGGACGGGCGTCCGCGGCGAAGGAACGGCCGCGGCGGCGCCGGAGCGGCCCGCGGCCGGGGCGGGAGCGGTCCGGCTGAACTCCCGCATCACCGCCGCCTCGTCCAGGGACAGACGAGCGGCCACCTTGCGCAGCCATTCCCGCTTCAGCAGCTCGTTGGGCACGCCGCGCAAAACGGCCAGCAGCTCCCGCGCCTTGGCCATGCGCTCGTGCAGGCCGGTGAAGCTCTTGGCGGTGACGCGGTCCAGCCAAAAATCCATGGCGTCGGGCGCCCGCGCGACCACGTCCTCCAGCGCCCGGGTTCCGCTTTCCAAAACGAACTCGTCGGGGTCCTTGCCGTCCGGCACCCGCCCCACGCGGACGAAGATGTCCGCCTGAAGGAGGACCTGGGCGCCCCGCCAGGACGCCCGCAGGCCGGCCTCGTCGGGATCGAACAGGAGGACGACCTCTTGTACATAACGCCGCAAGAGCTCCGCCTGTTCCTGCGTGAGGGCGGTGCCCAGGGGGGCCACCGCCGTTTCCAAACCGGCCTGGTGGCAGCCCACCACGTCCATGTAGCCTTCCACCACCACCGCGCGGCCGGCCGTTCGCAAAGAGCTTCGGCCCTGGTAGAGCCCGTACAGGTTCCGGCTCTTGGAATAGACCGCGGTTTCCGGCGAGTTCAGGTATTTCGGCCCGCCCTCTTCCTCCAGCGTGCGCCCGCCGAACCCCACCACGCGGCCGTATCCGTCGTAAATGGGAAAGACCAAGCGGTTCCAAAGCGGATCGTGGTAGCGGCCGGTCTTCTCGGACCGCGCGGCCAGGCCGGCCTTGGCCAAATCCTCGATGGCGGCGCCCTTGGACAGGGCGGCGTCGAAAAAACTGTTGCGGGCCGGCGCGAAGCCCAGGCGGAACGTCTCGACGGCCGCGGCGCCGATCTTGCGGGCGGCCAAATGCCGCCGGGCCGGCTCCGCGTCGGCCTGCTTGCGCAAAGCCTCGTGGTAAAAATCCGCCGCCTCGGTGAGCAGGTCCAGCAGGCGCTCGCGCTCCCGCGTCTCCCGCGACCCCTGCTCGCCGCCGCCCTTCTCCCACTCGATCCGCACGCCGGCGCGGTCCGCCAGCCGCCGCAGGGCCTCGGGGAACGTGAGGTTCTCCAGCCGCATGACGAACTTGAAGACGTCGCCGCCCTCCTGGCAGGAGCCGAAGCAGTGCCACAACCCCTTGTCGGGCATGAAAAAGAACGACGGCGTCCGCTCGTTGTGGAACGGGCAGAGCCCCTTCCAGCGGGCGCCGGACTGCTTGAGCGAGGGGACCGCCTCCCGCAGGATGTCCAGCGGGTTCAGGGCGTTCCGGACGCGTTCGACGTTGTCGCGGGAAGCGCCCATGGGATCAAGGCAAAAGCAAAAGGGCAAAAGGCGAAAGCAAGGTCAAAACCCGCCGTAAAGCAAGCTGTTCAGCCGCGCTTTCCTTTTTACTTTTGCCTTTTCCCCGGCCTCATCCTTCCAGGGCCGCCTTCACCAGCCGGCTCACCAGCTGGCCGTCGGCGCGGCCCTTCACCCGGGGCATGAGGGCGCTCATCACTTTGCCCATGTCCTTGGGAGAGCGGGCGTCCGTCCCGGTGACGGCCTCCGCCACCAGGACTTTCAATTCCTCTTCGCTCAGGCCCGCCGGCAGATAGCCGGACAAAATCGCCAGCTCGTCGGATTCCTTCTTGGCCAGCTCGGCCCGGCCGCCCTGCTCGAAGCCGGCGATGGACTCCCGGCGGCGCTTGGCCTCGGCGGACAGGACTTCCAGCACGTCGCCGTCCTCCAATTCGCGCCCCGCCTGGATGGCCTTGTACTTCAGGGCGGAGAGCACCAGGCGCAGGGTGGACACGCGCAGGGCCTCGCCCGCCTTGAGGGCGGTCTTCAAATCGCTTTCCAAACGCCCCGCCAAGGGGGCCGGCATGGAAATGGTTAAAACCGCGGACGGCGGCTCATGCGTCGCCGCAGCTTGCGCCGCAGTTCCGCCTGTTTCCGCTTCCGTTTCGCCGAGGGAGACTCATAGTACTCGCGCCTTTTGATTTCCTGCATGATGCCGTTGCGCTCGCACTCGCGCTTAAAGCGCCGAAGGGCTTCCTCGATGGTCTCCCCATCGCGCACTTTCACTTGGACCATCTGTTATAACACCCGCCTTTCTCTATGCAACAAAACGACTTAAATTTTTCCGCCGCTCATCCGGGAGGCCACGTCAACCGCCGCCCGCCCAGCAAATGGTAGTGGAGATGGTCCACCGCCTGGCCCGCGTCGGCGCCGTTGTTCACCACCAGGCGGAAGCCGGCGTCCTTGACGCCCTGCCGCGCGGCGATGTCCTGGGCCGCCTTGTGGATGTCGGCGAACAAACCCAGGTCGCCCGCCGGCACCTCCGAGACCCGCGCCACGTGCTTTTTGGGAATGATGAGCACGTGCACCGGCGCGCGGGGATCTATGTCCTTGAACGCCAAAACGCGGTCGTCCTCGTAAACCACGGCGGCCGGAACTTCTTTTTGGACGATGCGGCAGAACAGGCACGCGGCCATGGCGCCTCGCGGAAACAGAAATAGGCCACCCCTCCCCTCCGCCCCCATTTCAGGCGGACAGGCGGGACTGGATGAACCCGGATTCCCCGGTTGGGCGCGAGGACCGAGACGGAAAAGACGGGGATTTTTACGAAACAAAAACGTGAGAGCGTAGCCCGGGCTACGGTCGAACTTTTTTTTGTGAAGGAAAAAGCCCCGGATTTTACGTCGAATCCCGCGATACAACCGGGGAATTCGGGTTTAAGCCATGTCTTATATTATTTTTACGCGGGTTTGCGGAAAAATCAAGAGGCCGGCCGGGCCTCCGACGGAGCCGGCTCCGGGGCGTAGGACGCCTCGATGCGGCACTGCAGGCGCAGGCCGCAGATGTCGGCGGCGCCGGGGTATAGGGGCTCCCGGCAGACGCCGGCGCTTTCGCCCGCGGGCTGGCGCCCCTCCACGACGGAGCGGACTTTGGCGGAAAAGTCGAAGGATCCGGAGCCGCAGCGGCCGGGGCAGGCCGCCGTGAAGTCGCAGGGGTCCGAGGGGCCGAGCGTCAATGTCTTGGAGTCCATGAGGTGCTGCTGGGGCGTGGTGAACTCCAGCCGGATGGTGAGCTTTTTGACGGCGGGAAAGTTTTGGCCCATCAGGCCCCCGGCCCGGGCCCTGTTTTCGGCCGAGCGGGCGCGCATGACTTTTTGTTCGTTCTTGTTGGGACCGGCCGGGCCGCGCCGGCGTTTCTTGAAAAAGGATGGCATGTCTAAATGGTAGCAGTTCCCGCCGCCGGTTGCCAAGACTCATCCACCGCGCAGGGAACCAGTTCGCCGGGACGCGCTTCCGGAGGCACGCGCACGCGGATGTAATTGTCCGTCCAGCCTTCGCCCGACGGCTCGGCCACGGCTTCGCGGCGCGCGCCGGCGAAACGGCGGCGGAAGTCCGCCGACAGCCGGTCGGAGAGAGCGAGGAGCCGGGCGGCGCGGTCTTTCACGACGTCGGGCTCCAGGGGCGGCCGTTCCGCCGCGGCGGTGCCCGGCCGGGAGGAATAGCGGAACACGTGCAGGCCGGCCAGGCCCAGGGCCGCGATGCGGTCGTGGGTCCTTTGGAAGGCCTCCTCGGTTTCCGTCGGAAATCCCACCATGACGTCGGCGGTGACGGCGCAGTCGGGCAAAAGTTTTTGAATGGTCCGCACGCGCTCCTCGTAGCGGGCGAAGGCGTACCAGCGGCCCATGTCCTTGAGCACGCCGTCGTCGGCCGATTGCAGGGGGATGTGGAAGTGCCGGCAGATTTTCGGCGACGCCGCGGCGAGTTCCAGGATTTCGTCGGGGATTTCCGTCACTTCCAGGGAGGAGAGGCGGACGCGGAAGCGCTCGGGGGCTTCCGTCAGTATTTTCAGGAGGCCCGCCAAACCCAGCTTGCGGCCTTCGTGCTCTCCCTGGTAAAGGCCCAGGCGGATGCCGGTGAAAACGATCTCGCCGTGCCCCTCGGCGGCCAGGGCCCGCACCTCCTTCACCGCCTGCGCCACGGGCTTGTTCCAGTAATCGGGCCGGGTCTGGGGAATGATGCAATACTTGCAGGGCGCCTTGCAGCCGTCCTGGATTTTGACGAAGGCCCGCACGCGGGTGGTGAAACGGGTGAGGCCGAAAACGTCGGGGGCCACCTCGAACCCCAGGCAGGCCGGCAGGTCCGCTTTTTCCCGGTTGGAGTAAACCTCCACGCGCGGCGAAAGTTTCCTCAGCTCCTCGGGGGCGTGGGAGGCGTAGCAGCCGGTGACCACGACGCGGGCGTGGGCGTTTTCCCGCAGGATCCGCCGGACGAACTGGCGGCACTCCTTGTCGGCCGCGGCCGTGACCGAGCAGGAGTTCACCACGCAGAGGTCCGCCTCCGCCGCCCGCCCGACGGAAACGCCGCCGCCGCTTTCCATTTTCGTCCGCAGGAGCTCCGTGTCGTACTGGTTGGCCTTGCAGCCGAAGGTTTGAAGGAATATTTTCATGTCACGCCGGACGCGGGCCGCGCCGCGGCAACGCAACCCGAAGGATGTCCGCGGGGTCCATGCGCCGTTATTTCTCCAGCTTGCCGCCGCGTTTGAGGATGACGGGGGCGTCGGTGGCCAGGACGATGTTGCGGATGGAGCCGTCCTCGGCTTGGAACCAGAACACCGTGGCGCCGCCTTCGGTGTCCATGTGGAGGAGCCTGCCGTAGCCGTCGGGGACCAGGGCCACTTGGCGGGGCTGGACGTAGCGCGCGCCGCCGAAGTCCACGCGGTCTTCGTGGGAATAGCTTTCGATGTAAGCGCCCGAGACGAAATTTCCGGCCCGGACGTTGCCGGCGGCCGCCGCCAGGAACAGCGCCGCCGCGGCCGCTCTCGCGCTTCTGTTCATAAGGCCTCCTTGGGTTGGGATCGCCGCCGGGGCCAGAGGATGCGCTGGTTTTGCAGCCAGGCGCCGGCCAGGGCCGCCATGATGGAAATGCCGGTGGACACCACGCAGGCCGGCACCAGAAGGCGCCAGTAGTCGGGCTGGGCCACCAGGGAATAGACGTTGCCGTGCTCCTGCGCGGCCAGGCGCGTCATTTGGAAAAGGGCGAAGGGCAGACCGGCGATGAGGCCGCCCAGCCAGCCCTGCCGGCGGGAGAGCCAGCCGGCGGTCAGTCCGAGGACCGACAAAGCCAGCATGAGCTCCAGCGCGCCGGCCTGCCAGAAGGCGCCGGCGACCAGGCCCGCGGCGCCCACCAGCGCCGAAACGCCCGCGATGCGGCCCCAGCGCGTTTTTTCTTTCATGCGAGATCCTCCAAGCTTTCGTAAAGCAGGGCGGCGGCGGCGAAGAGGCCGGCGGTCTCCGTCCTTAAAATCCAGGGGCCCAGGGTGACGGCGGCGGCGCCGGCGGCGCGGGCGCGGTCCGCCTCGGCGGGGGTGAACCCGCCTTCCGGCCCGATGAACACGTTCACGGCGGGCGGCTTTTTTTTCAGGCCCGCGCGGAGAGCCTCCTTGAACGCGAGGGATTTCTCCCCCTCCCAAGGGATGAGCGTCAGGTCGCCGGGGCCGCACAGCGCCAGGGCCTCGGCCAGAGACGCCGGCGCGCGGACCGCGGGGACGTCGGGCCGGCCGCCCTGCTTGGCGGCGGCGCGGAGGATTTTCTCCCAGCGCGCCAGCCGGCCCGGAATTTTCTCGGGCGGGACCTTGGCCACGCAGCGCTCCGTCAAGAGAGGGACCACCTCGGCCGCGCCCAGCTCGGCGGCTTTCTGCAAAATCCAGTCGAACTTGTCGCCCTTGGGAAGGCCCTGGAACAGCCGCAGGCGGAAAACCGGCGCGGCGCCCGCGGCTTCCTCCAGGACGCGGCCGCGCACGAGACCGCCGTCCACGGATTCTATGCGCCCGCGGTAGACGCGGCCCTCGCCGTCGAAAAGGCCGATTTCGTCGCCGGCGCCGCGCCGCAGAACCGTCACCAGGTGGCGGCTCTCGTCCTCTTCGAGCGAAAAAGAACCTTCCCGCACCAACCGCGGCGGAACGTAAAAATGGGGCATCAGGACGCGCGGGCCCGGCGGCCGAGGGGAAAACGCGTCCGCCCGCCGCGGCTCGGGCTTTCCATCGCCGGTGTTGCAACCGGATAAATACCGTTATAAATCAGGAGACGAGTCCGAGCCGATTTCGAGGCGCGAGGATGGCGCAGGCCCTCTGCGGCCTGCAACCGACGAGCGACGAAGACATCGGCCGGAATCGGCCCTGAGTTGTGGCGGGATTTATTCGGCCGCAACACTAGGCTCCGAAAACTTTTTTGAAGACGCCTTCGGACTCGCCGGATTCCCCCAGGGTTTTGGCCAGGTCCGAAAGAAGTTTTTTCTGCTCCTTGGTGAGGCGGGTGGGGATGTCCACCACGACGCGGACCTTCAGATCGGCGCGGCCGGAGCCGTGCAGGCGCGGCATGCCGGCGCCCCGGACGCGGAACACCGTGCCGGACTGGGTCCCGGCGGGAATGTGGATGCGGACGGGCTTTTCGAGAGTGGCGACGTCGGTGTCCCCGCCCAAGGCGGCCAGGGGAATGGAAATGCGATGGTCGGAAATCAGGTCGTCGCCGTCGCGCTGGAAGCGCGCGTCGCCGCGCACGTGGATGACCACGTAGAGATCGCCGGGCGGCACGCCGCGGCCGCCGGCCTCCCCGGACCCGGGCACGCGGAGGGCGGTGCCTTCCTCCACGCCGGGCGGGATGCGCACGGTGATGTTCTCCGCCGTCCGCACGCGGCCCTCGCCGCGACAATCGGAACAGGGGCTTTGAACCACCTGGCCTTCGCCCTGGCAGCGCGGGCACGTTTGGGCCAGCGTGAAGAAACCCCGGCTGACGCGCACTTGGCCGGCGCCGCGGCAGTCGGGACAGGTCTTGAGGGAGGTGCCGGGTTTGGCGCCGGAGCCGCCGCAGCGGCCGCAGGGCGCCTGGCGGGCCACCCGCAGGGTGGATTGAGTTCCGGTGAAGGCTTCTTGCAGGGAAACGGTGTGGTCGAACCGAAGGTCGGCGCCCTGGCGGCGGCCGCGACCGCGCCCTCCGCCGAAAGCCTCCCCGAAAATGTCGCCGAAGATGTCGCCGAAGCCGGAAACGTCCTCGAAACCGCGGAACCCGCCGCCCCCGCCGCCCGGCGAGGCGCCTTGCTGGACGCCGGCGTGGCCGTACTGGTCGTAAAGCTTCCGCTTCTCGGCGTTGGCGAGGACCTCGTAGGCCTCGTTGATCTCCTTGAACTTTTCCTCGGCCGATTTGTCGTTGGGGTTGCGGTCGGGATGGAACTGGAGCGCGAGCTTGCGGTAGGCCGCCTTCAATTCGTCGGTGCCCGCGCTTTTGGAAACGCCCAGGATCTCGTAGTAGTCGCGTTTAGCCATTCTTACGGTTGCGCCTTCCATGATTCATATGAGACGTCCCAGGGGCTCCGCCCCTGGACCCGGGTTCACTTTCTCTTGCTTGTCCAAGAGAAAGTGAACCGAAAGAGAAGACACCCCCGGCGGCTTGCGCGCGCCGTTTTCGGGGCGCCTGCGGAACTCGCACCTCGGCTGCCGCCAGGAGGGGCTCAGACAATCCTCGGCGACGCCTCCCCGAAAACGGCGTGCTCAAAGCGCCGCAGGGGGCCCCGAAAACCTTAGAGCCTATCTCAATAACCCCATTTGGGGCTGCAACTTTGGCTTTCGGCCTGCGCCTTCGCAAAATTCCCCTTACATACTTCGTCAAGTATGCTCGGAAAATTTTGCTTCGGCTCGGCTCGAAATCCAAAGTTTCGCTCCTCAAAGCGGGTCATTGAGACAGGCTCTTAAAGACCAGCAACGGCTTCCCGAACGGTTTGGCCGACCTTGGATTGAATAAAATCAATCATCGGTTTGACCTCGGGCCCATCCGCTGGGATGAACTTCCTGAATTCGCGCCTATTGTCATTTATTGTAACCGATAATCCCGGATCAGAGGCCGGTGCGACTCTTCTTTGCATTTACTTCAACAATCGTTGCCCATCTTTATTTCTTTCCTTCGTCCACCACTTCGGCGTCCACCACCTTGTCGCCGCCGGGCTGGCCGTTGCCTTCCGGGGATGGGCCGGCGTTCCCGGCGTCCGAACCGCCTCCGGCTCCCGGCTGGCCCTTGGCGGAGGCGGCCTTGTACATTTCCTCGGCCAGTTTGTGGGAAGCTTTCAGAAGCTCCTCTTTGGCTTTCTTGATGCGCTCCAAGTCCGTCCCTTTCAGGGCTTCCTTGGCGTCGGAGAGGGCGCGCTCCACGGCCATGCGCTCCTCCTGGCTGACCTTGTCGCCGTAATCCTTCAAGGCTTTCTCCGTCGAGTACACCACCGCGTCGGCTTCGTTCTTGGTTTCGATTTCCTCTTTTTTCCGCTTGTCCTCGTCGGCGAATTTCTCCGCCTCCTTCACGAACTTTTCCACCTCGGCCTTGTCGAGCTTGTTCTTGGCGTGGATGGTGATGTGCTGAACCTTGTTCGTGCCCAGGTCCTTGGCGGAAACGTTGAGGATTCCGTTGGCGTCTATGTCGAAGGTGACCTCGACTTGCGGCATGCCGCGCGGCGCGGGCGGGATGCCGTCCAAGTCGAAGTGGCCCAGGGAGACGTTGTCCTTGGCCAGGGGCCGCTCGCCCTGCAGGACGTGCACGGTGACGGCGGGCTGGTTGTCCGCCGCGGTGGAGAAGATTTGGGACTTCTTCACCGGGATGGTGGTGTTGCGCTCGATGAGCTTGGTGGACACGCCGCCCAGGGTTTCGATGCCCAGGGAGAGCGGCGTCACGTCCAGAAGCAAAACGTCCTTCACCTCGCCGGTGAGGACCGCGGCCTGGATGCCGGCGCCCATGGCCACGCACTCCATGGGGTCCACGCCGCGCTCGAGTTTCTTGCCGACGTGCTCCTCCAGGAATTTCTGGATGACCGGCATGCGGGTGGGTCCGCCCACGAGGATGATGCGGGTGATCTGGTCGGCCGAGAGCTTGGCGTCGCCCATGGCCTGGTCCACGGGGCCGCGGCAGCGGTCCACGATGGGCTGGACGATGGACTCCAGCTTCGCCCGCGAGAGTTTCAATTGCAAATGCTTTGGGCCGGAGGCGTCGGCGGTGATGAAGGGCAGGTTGAGGTCCGTCTCGAGCACGTTGGAGAGCTCGATCTTGGCTTTCTCCGCCGACTCCTTCAGGCGCTGGACGGCCATCTTGTCCTTGCGCAGGTCGATGCCGTGCTCCTTGCGGAACTCCTCGGCGATGTGGTCGATGAGGGCGCTGTCCATGTCCGTGCCGCCCAACTGGGTGTCGCCCGAGGTGGAGAGCACCTGGAAGACGCCGTTGCCGAACTCCATGACGGTGACGTCCAGCGTGCCGCCGCCTAGGTCGAAGACCATGATTTTTTCTTCCTTGCCTTTTTTATCGATGCCGTAGGCCAGGCAGGCGGCGGTGGGCTCGTTGACGATGCGCACCACCTCCAGGCCGGCGATCTGACCCGCGTCCTTGGTGGCCTGGCGCTGGTTGTCGTTGAAGTAGGCGGGGACGGTGATGACGGCCTTCTCCACCTTGTCGCCCAGGTAGGCCTCGGCGTCGCGCTTCACCTTCTGCAATATGAAGGCCGAGAGCTGCTGGGGCGTGAAGTCTTTGCCCTGGAGGGTGTATTTGTGGTCCTGGCCCATCTTGCGCTTGAAGGCCGTGAGGGTGCCCTCCGGGTTGGTGACGGCCTGGCGGCGGGCCGGTTCGCCCACCAAAAGTTGGCCGTCCTTGGTGAAGGCCACGTAGGACGGGAAAGCCTTGCCGCCCAGGGTGGTGCCTTCCGCCGACGGGATGATGGTGGCCTTGCCGCCCTCCATCACGGCCGCGGCCGAGTTGGACGTTCCTAAGTCTATGCCGATGATCTTCGCCATGGTATTACCTCCTTAAAGTATTTCGCCGTCACCCCGGCTCAAGCCGGGGTCCAGCTTATAGGAATTTGTCTATTTATTCTGGATTCCGGCTTTCGCCGGAATGACAGCCTGGAGCGAGATTTAAATACGTTACGTTTTCTTTTCGTTTCGGACCGTTAATTCCTCTTTCTTTTTCTTCGACACCCGTACGCGGACAGGACGTAACGTTAAGCCTTGAAATCGATATCCCTTTTGCAAAACGTCTAAAATCCGGCCTTCTTCGCCGCTATCCTCAACGACGTCCACCGCCTCATGCAGGCCCGAGGGGTCGAATTTATCCCCCGCCGAAGCGCCTATCTCTTCCACGCCCTGATCTTTCAGCACGCGCTTGAACTGGCCGTAAAGCATACCCAGTCCCGCGGCCATAGATTTCAAATCCGCGCCTTTGTGCGCCGCCGCCTCGGCTTGCTCCATAACATCCATCAAAGATACCAACTGAAGGATTATATCCTGTTGACCCCAGCGACGATGGTCGCTCTTTTCCTTTTCCGTCCGCTTGCGAAAATTATCGAACTCGGCCTTAAGCCGCAAAAGCTGGTCGTAATACTCAGCGGCTTTAGCTTTTTCCTGGTCCAAAGATTCTTTAAGGATGAAGAGTTCCGCGACTTTACCCTCGGCCGCGGCCGTGGCGATTTCCTGTTTTTCCTGGTCGGGCCCCCGGGTCACGAAGGTCCTCCGGATAATTTGTCCAGAAACCGGCTGACGGATTTGGCCACGTAGGACACCAGGCTCATCATGCGCGGATACTCCATTCGCTTGGGGCCGATGATGCCGAGAACCCCGACGGTGCGGCCCTGGATCGTGTAGGTGGCCGAAATCAGGCTGAGGTCACGCAGCTCGGGAAATTTGTTTTCGGAGCCGATCTTCACCCGCAGGCCGCCCTCCCCCCAGTCGCCGCCTTTGGACAGCCCGTTGGTGATGATCTCGCCGATGCGGCTCTTCTCGTCCAAAAGCTGGGCCAGGGAGCGGACCTGGTCGAAGTCCCGGAAGTCCGGCAGGGCCAGGATGTTGCCGGCGCCTTCCAGATAAATTTCCTCCCCGCCCAGGTCGAAGGCCTCGCGGCCGAAGTTGCGGGCCAGGTCCATGAGGTCCGCCTGCCTTTGCCCCAAATCGTCCAAGCGGTCCAGGATGCGGTCTCGCACCTCGGAAAACGTCTTGCCGCGGAACTCCTCGTTGAGCAGGCGGGCCAGGGAGCGAAGCTGGTCGGCGGCGATGGGCCTGCGGAAGCCCACCACGCGGTTCTTCACCAAGCCCGTGTCCGACACCAGAACCACCAGGGCGCGGTCGCCTTCCAGGGGCACCAGCTCCACGTGGCGCAGGCGCGCCTCCTCCAGCCGCGGCGGCGTGACGAAACCTGAAAAATGGGACAGCGCCGAGAGCGTCCGGGAGGTGGTGAGCATCAGCTCCTCGATCTGCCGGATGCGGTCCTCGTATTCCCGACGGATACGGTCTTCCTCGATCAGCGCCAGCCGCTGGAGGTCCGCCAGGGAATCCACGTAAAAACGGTAGGCCTTGTCCGTGGGCACGCGCCCCGCCGAGGTGTGCGGGTGGGTGAGGAACCCCTCATCCTCCAGCTCGGCCATCACGTGGCGGATGGTGGCCGGCGACAGGGCCACGTGCCTTTGGTCCGCCAAAAAAGCCGAGCCCACGGGCTTGCCCGTCTTTATATATTGATGGATGACGGCCTGAAGCAGTTTGACCTTGCGGTCTTCCTGCTCCTCGGGGGACAAGGTTCTCATGGTCTCTCGCCTTTTATTTTAGCACTCAGATTGATTGAGTGCTAGTAGTATAACACAGCCCCCAAAACCTGTCAAGCCGGCGGGTTTTTTGAGGAATCCCGCGGAATGTGATAACATTCCGTCGGAGAAATTATGGAATTGCCCAGCGTTTACGACCCGCAGACCACCGAATCCAAATGGTACGATTTCTGGGAGGCCCGGGGCCTTTTCGGCTCCCGCCCGGACCCCGCCCGGAAGCCTTTCGCCGTTGTGATTCCCCCGCCCAACGTGACGGGCTCCCTGCACATGGGCCACGCCCTCAACAGCACGGTGCAGGACACCCTCGTCCGCTGGCGGCGCATGCGCGGCGACAACGCCCTCTGGATCCCCGGCACCGACCACGGCGGCATCGCCACCCAGAACGTGGTGGAAAAGCAGTTGAAGCAGGAAGGCAAGACCCGCCACGACCTGGGCCGGGAAAAGTTTTTGGAACGCATGTGGGAGTGGCGGCGGCAGTCGGGCGACGCCATACTGCATCAGCTCCGCAAGCTGGGCGCCGCCTGCGACTGGACCCGAACCCGCTTCACCATGGACGAGCCCAGCTCCCGGGCGGTGGCCCGCGCCTTCGTGGAGCTTTTCCGCCGCGGCCTCATTTACCGCGGCTTTCGCCTGGTGAACTGGTGCGCGCGCTGCGGCACCAGCCTGTCCGACATCGAGGTGGAACACCAGGACTCCAAGGGCAAGCTCTGGCGCATCCGCTACCCTTTTAAAGACGGCGGCGACGTGGTGGTGGCCACCACGCGGCCGGAAACCATGCTGGGCGACACCGCCGTGGCGGTGAACCCCGAAGACCCGCGCTACGCGGGGCGCGCCGGCCAGAAGCTGGTCCTTCCCCTGGTGGGCCGCGAGATTCCCCTGGTGGAGGACGCGGCGGTGGACCCCGCGTTCGGCACCGGCGCCGTGAAGGTGACGCCCTCCCACGACGCCGTGGACTTCGAGATCGGCGCCCGCCACGGCCTCCCCCACGAAATGGTCATCGGCTACGACGGCCGCATGACGGAGCGCGCCGGAAAATACGCCGGCCAATCCCTCAAAGACTGCCGCAAGAACGTGCTGGCGGACCTGGAGGCGGGCGGATTCCTCGTTCAAGAGGAGGATTACAAGCACTCCGTGGCCGTGTGCTACCGCTGTTCCACGGCCATCGAGCCCCTGGAGTCCAGCCAGTGGTTCGTGAAGACCGGGGACATGGCCCGCCGAGCCGCCGAGGCGACGGAAAGCGGCGCGGTGAAAATTTTTCCCGAATCCTGGGCCAAGCCCTATCTGCATTGGCTGAGGAACAACAAGGACTGGTGCGTGTCCCGGCAGATATGGTGGGGCCACCGCATCCCCGTTTGGTATTGCCCGGCCTGCCTGCCCTCGGACGCGGCGGACAAGGTGCGCGCCGACCCCGACTTTAAACTGGAGAACACCAAGAGCCTCTTGCGGGAAAAGGGCCGGCCCGTGGCGGCGGAGCAAAAACCCGCGTCCTGCCCCGACTGCGGCGGGACGGATATGGTCCAAGACCCGGACGTTCTGGACACCTGGTTTTCCTCCGGTCTCTGGCCCCTCACCACTTTGGGTTGGCCCGACGAAACCTCGGATCTCTCCTATTATTACCCCACGGCCGTCCTGGCCACGGGTCATGAAATTCTTTACCTGTGGGTGGCGCGCATGGTGATGATGGGCCTGGAGCTCAAGGGCGACATCCCCTACCGCCACGTTTTCATTCACGGCATCGTGCGGGACAAGCACGGCAAAAAAATGTCCAAGTCCCTGAACAACGTCATAGACCCCCTGGACGTGATGAAGAAATACGGCGCCGACGCCCTGCGCTTCGCCCTGCTGTCGTCGGCGGTGCCGGGCCGGGACATGCAGCTGGCCGACGACGGCTTCGTGGGCGCGCGCAACTTCGCCAACAAAATCTGGAACGCCTCCCGCTTCGTCCTGACGAACCTGGCGGACCATAAGCCGGCGGACATCCCCCTGGAGAAACGCGACCTGGCCGACCGCTGGATCCTGGCCAAACTGCGGGAAACCGTCGCCGCCGCCGGCGCCCATTTGGAAAACTACGACCTGGCCCAGGCCGCCCGCGCCCTTTACCAATTTTTCTGGGGCGATTTCTGCGATTGGTACATCGAGCTGGCGAAGATCCGCCTGATGGGAACCGACCCGGCGGCCCGGCGGGCGGCCCAACAGACCCTGGCGGAAGTCCTGGACGCGTCCCTGCGGGCCCTGCACCCTCTGATGCCCTTCCTCACCGAGGAGCTTTGGCAGGCGCTCACGGACCTCACGGGCGACAAACCGGCCGAAAGCCTGATGGCCGCCCCCTGGCCCGCGCCGGGACCGGACCCCGCCTCGCCGGCCGACCGCCGGAACATGGACACCCTGCAAGCCGCCGTCACCGCCGTGCGCATCATCCGCTCGGAGATGAACGTGCCGCCCGGAAAAACCGTTCCCCTTCTGGCCGCCGGGCCCGACGGCTCGCCGGCCAAGGAGGTGCTCACATCCCACGCCGAAT
>JBQTIM010000085.1:0-48477 GCA_052388135.1 Elusimicrobiota bacterium | reverse complement strand
ACCTCCTCCGAAATTCGAAAAATATTCGCCAGCCACAACGGAAACCTGGGCGCGCCCGGCTGCGTGGCCTGGATGTTCCAGCCCAAGGGCTACCTCACCGTGGACAAGAAAGCCTGGCCCGATGAGGAAAAGCTCATGTCCATCGCCATAGACGCCGGAGGCGAGGACTTTAAAGCGGAGGACGACGAGTCTTACGAGATCGTCACCGGCCCGGCCGAGTTCGAGGCCGTTAAGAAAGCCTTGGAAGCCGCCAAGGTTCCCCTGACGGCGGCCGACGTCACCATGATCCCCAACACCACGGTGAAGCTCTCCGGCGGCGACGCCGACCAGATGCTGGCCCTCATGGACGAGTTGGAGAACCACGACGACGTCACGGAAGTCTACGCCAACTTCGACATCCCGCGCGAAATTCTGGACAAAGCGGGCCAGGGTTGATGGCGCCGAGCGGTCACCAGCGCCGCGGCCGGTTCAAGGCAAAACCACAGCGTAAAGAATTTCCCGCGTTCCCGTCGTTCTTCCTCTCCTCTTTCCTCCGATGAAAATTTTAGGCATAGACCCGGGCATGGCCACCACGGGCTGGGGTCTCATTGAAAACACGGCCCCGCAGCGATATGAAGGCATCCGCTTCGGCTGCCTGTTGACGCCCGCCGGCCAGGCGCTTCCCAACCGCCTGCTGCATATGGCCGATCAACTCCGCCGCCTCGTGTTCGAGCAAAAGCCCGCCGCCGCCGCCGTGGAAGAGCTTTATTTCGCCAAGGAAAGCCGCTCCGCCGCCGCCGTGGCCCACGCCCGGGGCGTCATCCTCTTCATCCTTCAGGACCTGGGCCTTCCCGTTTGTGAATACAACCCCCGGCAGGTGAAGATGGCTCTCACCGGCTACGGCTCCGCCGACAAATTCCAGATGCAGCACATGGTGCAAAGGCTTTTGCGCCTCAAGACCATCCCCCGGCCCGACGACGCCGCCGACGCCCTGGCCGTGGCCCTCTGCCACATCAACACGTTTAGAATCGAGGGGGTAGGGGCGAGGGGCAAGGGGTTAGAAGTCAAAATAAAACCACAAGCCAATGTCGCCGGCCGGCCTCTCACCCCGAGCCCCTCGCCCCGGATCAGCGCCTCCGGCGTCCCAGGTGCCGGGAGCTCTGCGACCGGCCTTGCCCCTGCCTCGCAATGATCGCCTCTTTGCGCGGCGTGGTTCTGGAAAGGACCGCCGACGGAGCGGTCGTTGAAGTGGGTGGCGTGGGCTACTCCGTTTCCTTAAGTCCCTTCGCGGCGGCGCGCCTTCCCGCTCCGGGCCAGGACATCTTGCTCTACGTGGCCGAGTCCGTCGCCATGTACGGCGGGGGGACAACGCTTTATGGATTTCTAAGCTCGGAAGAACGCCAGATTTTCGACGCTTTCCGCAACAACGTGCCCGGCACCGGCGCCAAGAAGGCCCTGGAGTTCCTGGACAAGGCCGCCAAGTCCCTCCACGATTTCCGCCGCGCCGTCGCCGACAAGGACGCCCGCACCTTGGTCGCCCTTTTCGGCTTCACATCCAAAACAGCGGAAAAAATTATTTCCGGCCTGCAAGGACACCTGGGAGAGATCCCTCTCGCCGAAGCGCCCGACCGGCGGCCCCTTTCCTCGGCTTTCGAGGAAGCCGTGCAAGGCCTCGTCACCCTCGGATACAAGGAGCCCGCCTCCCGGCAAGCGACGGAAACGGCCCGCCGCGCCCTGGGAGACGCCACCGCCCAACAGCTGATCCGCGAAGCCCTGCGGCAGCTGTCCGGCCGCAACTGACGTGGCTCTTTCCGACGACCGCCTGGACCCTCGGCCTGTGGCCCCCGGCGCCGCGCCCGAAGAGGCGGCCGCGGATGTCGCCCTCCGCCCCCAAAGCCTGGACGAGTTCATCGGCCAGGACAAGCTCAAGGACAACCTTAAAATTTTCATCCAGGCGGCCCAGAGTCGCAAGGAGCCCCTGGACCACTGCCTGTTTTCCGCGCCGCCGGGCCTGGGAAAAACGACCCTGGCCCACATCATCGCCAAGGAGCTGGGCGTGAATTTGCGCCAGACGTCGGGGCCCGTTCTCGAGCGCGTGGGAGATTTGGCCGCCATCCTCACGAATCTGGGGGAGGGGGACGTTTTCTTCATAGACGAGATTCACCGCCTGAACCGCGTGGTGGAGGAGGCCCTTTACCCTGCCATGGAGGATTTCGCCCTGGACATCATCATCGGCCAGGGGCCTTCCGCCAAAACCATCAAGCTGCCCCTGCCGCGCTTCACGCTGGTGGGCGCCACCACCCGCGCCGGCCTGCTCACGGGGCCCCTGCGGGACCGGTTCGGCATCGTGGCGCAGATGGAATTTTACACCGATGACGACTTGGCGGCCATCGTCCGGCGCTCGGCGCAAATATTGAACGCGCCTTTGGAGGAGGAGGCGGCCCGGGAGATCGCGCGCCGCTCGCGCGGGACGCCGCGCATCGCCAACCGCCTCCTGCGCCGCGTGCGCGATTTCGCCGAAGTGAAGAACGACGGAAAAGTGTCCCTGGCCATCGCCCACACGGCCTTGAAGGCGCTGGAGGTGGACGCCCTGGGTCTGGACGCGTCCGACCGCCGCATCTTGTCCGCCATCATCGAAAAATTCGGCGGCGGGCCCGTGGGGCTGGACACGGTGGCCGTGGCCGTGAGCGAGGAGCGGGAGACGGTGGAGGACGTGTACGAGCCCTACCTCATCAAGGCGGGGTTTCTGGCCCGCACGCCCCGCGGCCGCGTGGCCACGGCGCAAGCGTACGCCCACCTCGGAAAAACTCCGCCCAAAAACGCCAAGCAGGAAAACCTTTTTTAATCCGGACATGGGCGATTCGGCGGGTCTCGGCAAGGCTTTGATTTTTTGGGGAGGGCTGTTGGTCCTCGCCGGCCTGGCCGTCCTGTTCCTGCCCCGCGTTCCCTGGCTGGGCCGCCTGCCCGGCGACATCGTCATCAAAAGGGGAAACTTCAGCTTTTATTTTCCATTGGCCACGGGCATACTGATCAGCCTGGTCCTGACCCTCTTCCTTAGGTTCCTTGGCAAAAAGTAAAATTATCTTTTGCGCGGCGGTCCTGGCCGCGGCGGCTTCGGCCGCTCGAAGCGCGCCGGCGCCCGAGGTGCGGGTGGGCGTCATCGTCTCCGCCCGAACTGTTGAAATCAACCCCGGCGATTACCGCCTCTCCGACGGCTCCGGACTGTCCACGCGCCTCCGCTCCCAGGGCAAAATCAAGACGGAAGCCGTGCCCGAAGGCATCCGCATCGGCCGCCGCCTCCTCAAGAGCCCCGTGGCGTTCCAACCCTGGGGCGACGGCTTCGCGGGCATCAACGGAAGGCCCTACCGCGGCCGCCTGGAGATCCACCGCACCTCCGGCGGCCTGACCCTGGTGAACGTTTTGTCGGTGGAGGATTACGTCGCGGCGATCTTGATCCACGAGGCGTCTCCCGGCTGGCCGGCGGAGGCCCTGCGGGCCCAGGCCGTCATCAGCCGCACCTACGCCCTCAAGAACCGGGGCCGCCACAAGGCGCAAGGGTTCGACGTCTGCGATGAAGTTCACTGCCAGGTGTACGGCGCCAAATCTTCCGAGAGGGACACCACCAACCGCGCGGTTCAAGACACGCGGGGGGAAGTGGTCCTGCACCGCGGCCGCGTGGCGGGAACGTTTTTTCATTCCAACTGCGGCGGCGCCACCGAGGACGCCGACGCCGCCTGGGAAGGAGGACCCGTCCCCTACCTGAAGTCCGTGCGGTGCTCGTGGTGCAAGGGCAACCCGCGATACGCCTGGGAGGCCGAAGTGAAAATGGAATCGGCCGAACGCGCCCTGCGCGCGGCGGGCGTGGACGTGGGGAAGCTGGAAGCTTTCAAGGTTTTGGAGAAGTCGCGGTCGGGCCGGGCGGCCCTCGTCCGCGTGACGGGGAGCAAACGCTCCGTGGATTTGCCGGGCAACCGGTTCCGCCTCATCCTGAACCCCGGCGTGGTGCGCAGCACCTATTGGACCACGGCGGTCCAGCGCCATGGCGTCTGGCACTTCGCCGGCCGAGGCTGGGGACACGGCGTGGGCCTCTGCCAATGGGGAATGAAGGCCATGGCCGACGCGGGCTGGGACTACCGGAAAATACTGAGCTTCTATTACCAGGACGTTTCCGTCGGGTCGGTGAGAGCGTGACCGGCCGCCCTCCGGCCGGCGGATTTTTCCGGAAGACCGGCGCCCGCGCTCCGGCAAGCTGAAAAATCATTTAAGGACCAACCCATGATTTTTAAACGCAAACCTTTGGAGCATCCCCACCTCGGCCATCCCCTGGACCGCCTGGCCGATTTTCCGGACGTGCCGCCCGACCTCATCCCCCAGGCGCCTTTGGAAAAAAGGGACGAAGCCAAGCTTATGGTCCTGGACCGGCGCGGCGGCGACGTGCGCCACGCCGTTTTCCGCGAGCTGGACGGCCTGCTGTCCCCCGGCGACGCTCTCATCTTGAACGACGTGAAGGTGTTCCCGGCCCGGCTCGAGGGCCGCAAGACCAGCGGCGGCCGCGTGCGCCTGCTCCTGTTGAAGTGCCTGGGCCCGGCGGACGGAGGGGAAAAATGGGCCAGCCTGCTCACGCCGCCCCTGCGCATAGGCTCCACCATCACACTGGCCGACGGCCTGCAGGCGCGGGTGGAGGGCGTCCAGCGCACGGGCGAATTCGAGCTCGTCTTTTCCCGGCCCATCAGCGGCGACTTGGAGCGCCTCGGCCGCATGCCCCTGCCGCCTTACATCCGCCGCCAGCCCGACGATCCGGCCGACATCGAGAACATGGACCGCTCCTTTTATCAAACCGTTTTCGCCCGCGATCCCGCCGCGCCCGAAACCGCGGACAAGCCTTGGACGCCCGGCGCCGTGGCCGCGCCCACAGCGGGCCTCCATTTCACGGAGGAGCTTCTCGCCCGCCTGCGCGCCAAGGGCGTGGAGGTGGCCACCCTGCGCTTGAACGTGGGCTGGGGAACGTTCCGCCCCCTGCGGGACGACGACTACCGCATCCACAAGATGTTGCCCGAGGAATACGAGATCCCGGAGAGCGCCGCCCGGGCCGTCAACCGCGCCCGCGCCGAGGGCCGGCGCGTGTGGGCCGTGGGCACCACCGTCGTGCGAACGCTGGAAAGCGCGGTGGACAAAAAGGGCGTCCTCCGGGCCAGCTCCGGCCAGACGGCCCTCTACATCTACCCCGGCTACAAGTTCCGCGCCGTCGACGCCCTCGTCACCAATTTCCACCTGCCCAGGCACACGCCCCTCCTGCTGGCGGCGGCTTTCGCCGGCGTGCGCCCCCTGCGCCGCGCCTACGAGATCGCCCTCGCCGAAAACTACCGCTTCTTCTCCTACGGCGACGCCATGGCCATCTTGTGAGGCCGCAGGCGGTCCCGTCCGAAAAAACGTCCCCGGGCATTTTCAGCCTCCTGCAAAAAGATTCCGCCGCCCGCCGCGGCGTCCTGCGCCTGTCCCACGGAGAAGTCCAAACCCCCGTCTTCATGCCCGTGGGCACCCAGGCCACCGTCAAGACGATCTCCTGCGAAGAGCTGGAGGCCCTCGGCTACCAAATCATTTTGGGCAACACCTACCACCTGCTCCTGCGTCCGGGCCTGGAAACGCTGGAAAAAGCCGGCGGCCTCCACGCCTTCATGAGCTGGCGCCGGAACATCCTGACGGATTCCGGCGGCTACCAGGTTTTTTCCCTGGCCAACCGGCGGACCATCACGGAGGACGGCGCCGCCTTCACCTCCCACGTGGACGGGGCGCGCCATTCCCTCACGCCCGAAAGCGTGGTGGCGGCCCAGCTCGCCATGGGCGTGGACATCGCCATGTGCCTGGACGAATGCCCGCCCTACCCCGTGGCCCAGGACATGGCGCGGGACATGATGGAGCGCACGCTCCGCTGGGCCGCCCGCTGCAAGAAAGCCTGGACGGACGCCGCGCGCCCGGGCACCAACCTCTTCCCCATCGTCCAAGGCGCCGCCTATCCCGACATGCGCCGCGAAAGCGCCCTCCGCACCGTCGAGATGGACTTTCCCGGCTACGCCGTGGGCGGCCTGTCCGTGGGCGAGCCGCGGGACGTCCTGCGGGAGATGCTCGAGGCCAGCATCGCCGTCCTGCCCGAGGACAAGCCGCGCTACCTCATGGGCGTGGGCAAACCCGAGGACATCCTGGACGCCGTGGAGCGCGGCGTCGACATGTTCGACTGCGTCCTGCCCACGCGCAACGGCCGCAACGGCCAGGCTCTCACCTGGAACGGCCCGCTCAACCTGAAAAACGCCCGCTGCCGCCACGACTCCGCGCCCATCGACCCCTCTTGCCCCTGTCCCGTGTGCGCGCGCTATTCCCGCAGCTACCTCTCCCATCTCTTCCGGTCGGGGGAATACCTGGGACTGCGCCTGGCTTCTTTACACAATCTGGCCTTTATGGTAGACTTCATGCGCAAAATCCGAGAATCCATAGAGCGGTCAAAATTCAAGGATTTTAAGAGCGGATTCCTAAAGTCATACCACTCCGATGAGTCCGGTTGACACCCCTTTCCGCCCGAAAATCCCGGAGGTGCCGGTGTTGAAAAAGCTCGCGCTGTCCCTTTTCCTGTTCGCTCCCGCGGCCGCCTGGGCCGAGGCTCCGGCCGCGTCCGGCGGCGGGCTCATGAACTTCGCCCCGCTGGCCATGGTGGTGGTGATCTTCTATTTCCTTCTTATCCGTCCCCAGCAGAAACAAGCCAAGGAGCACAAGAAGATGCTGGAGGAACTGAAGCGCGGGGACCGCATCCTCACCCAGGGCGGCCTTTACGGCACCGTGAGCGCCGTTAAGGGCAAGGTCCTCGAGGTCAAGCTGGCCGACGAGCTCAAGGTCCAGATGGCCAAGAGCGCCGTGACCCAGGTCTTGACCGGCGATCCCGCCCAGGAAACGGAGCCCGCCGCTTCCCACTGAGGCGATCCCGACCCATGACACCGCGCCCCGCCCCTTTCCGCTTCGCCGAGAACAGCTCGCCCTTCCGTCCATGACCCGGACCCATTGGCGCCTTATTTTCATCGGGGTGTTCCTGCTCATGGGCATCTATTTCCTTTACCCTTCCTTTAAGTGGTACAGCCAGCCCAGGGCCGAGCAGGAAAAAATGCGCGCCCGCCGCCATCCTTTGGCCGGCAAGATTTTGAACCTCGGGCTCGATTTGCAGGGCGGCGTCCATTTGGTCCTGGAACTGGAGACCGCCAAGCTTCCCGACGACCGGCCCGAGACGGTGCGCGACGCCGTGGACCGCGCCATGGAGATCATCCGCAACCGCGTGGACCAATACGGCCTGGCGGAACCGCTCATCGTGCGCCAGGGCGAAAAGTGGATCGTGGTGCAGATGCCCGGCGTGACGGACCGCGAGCAGGCCAAGGACCTCATCGGGCGCACGGCCCTCCTGGAATTCCGCATCGTGGAGACCTCCGAAGCCCTGGGAACGCTTTCCGCAAAAGCGCGGGAGTTGGGGCTGGGACCGTCCAATTTGAAGCCCGGGCGAATGCCCGAGGAGCTCAAGCCGCTCCTGCCGCCCGGAACGGAGCTTCTGGCCGGGCGGGAAGAGAATTATTACCTCGTGAAATCCTCGGCGGAGATGACCGGCTCCTCCCTGGTCAACGCCCGCGTGGAGCTGGGCGGCGATTACTCCGGCTTTCCCGTGGTGGCCCTGGAATTCAGCCCCGAGGGCGCCAAGCGCTTCTCCCAGGTCACGGAGCAGAACATCGAGCGCCAATTGGCCATCGTCCTGGACGGCGTGGTGCAGTCGGCGCCCGTCATCCGCAGCCGCATCCCCGACGGCAAGGCCATCATCGAAGGAAACTTTACGCCCGAGGATTCCAAGCTTTTGAAAACGGTGCTGCAGGCCGGTGCCTTGCCCGCGCCCCTGCAGGTGGTGGAGGAGCGCACCGTGGGCCCCACCTTGGGGGAAGATTCCATCAAGGCCGGCCTCCGCGCACTGGCCATCGGCATGGGCCTGGTGTTCATTTTTATGGCCATCTACTACAAGTTGTCGGGGCTCTTGGCGGACTCGGCCCTGCTCATGAACCTCTTCCTGCTCCTGGGCGCCATGGCGGCTCTGGGCGCCACCCTCACGCTGCCCGGCATCGCCGGCATCATCTTGTCCATCGGCATGTCCGTGGACGCCAACATCCTTATATTGGAGCGAGTGCGGGAAGAGCTTGCTTTGGGCAAGAGCCCGCGCCTGGCCCTGGACCAGGGCTACGACAAGGCTTTCTCCGCCATCCTGGACGGCAACGTCACGGCCATCGTGGCCGCGGCGTTCTTGTTCCAGTTCGGCACGGGCCCTGTGAAAGGCTTCGGCATCTCCCTGATCCTGGGCCTTCTGCTGTCCATGTTCACGGCGACGACGGTGACGCGGGCCGTCTACGACGTCATCCTGGGCGGTCGCAGCACCCAGAGGCTAAGCGTATGATCCAGCTTTTCAAGACCGTTCCCCAGGTGGATTTCATGAAGCGCCGCAAGCTCTTTTACGGCGTTTCCGGCGCCATGGTCCTGGGCACGCTGGTTTTCCTCGCTGTCAAGGGGCCGCCCCTCAGCATCGACTTCACCGGCGGCGCCCTGGTGGAGGGCCGCTTTCAGCAGCGCGCCGAGTTGGAAGACGTGCGCCAGGCCCTGTCCGACGCCGGCCTGCAGGTGGAAATCCAGACGGAGCCCGCCCGCAACGCGGTCATCATCCGCACGGGCTCGGGCGCCAAGGACGAGGCGGCCACCCGCATCACGGACGCTTTGAACAAGGCCTTCCCGTCCAATTCGTTCACGTTGGAGCGGGCGGAGTTCGTGGGGCCCGTGGTGGGCCGCCACTTGGTGCGCCAGTCCCTGCTGGCGGTGGTCTTCTCCCTTTTGGGCATCATCCTGTACGTGGCCTTCCGGTTCAAGAACTGGATTTGGGGCGCCACGGGCGTCCTGGCGCTCTTCCACGACGTCGTCATCACCACGGGCTTCCTCGCCGTCACGGGCCGGGAAATGTCCGTCACCGTCATCGCCGCCCTGCTCACCCTGGCCGGCTACTCCATCAATGACACCATCGTGATTTTCGACCGCATCCGCGAGAACATCCGCCTGCGGCGCAAGGAGCCTCTGGACGTGCTCATCAACCGTTCGCTGAACGAGACGTTGTCGCGGACCATGATCACGTCGTTGATGGTCCTCCTCGTCCTGCTGGCGCTGGTTTTCTTCGGCGGCGAGGTCCTGCGGGACTTCTCGGCCGCCCTCACTTTCGGCGTGATCATCGGAAGCTATTCCACGTGGTTCGTGGCCACGCCCATGGTCTACGACTGGCAGATGCGCCGCGCCCGCCGCCCGCGGTGACGAGCGTTCCGCCGGCCGGTCCCGACGCGTCCGCCGGCGCCCGCGCCAAAAAAATCCGCAAGTTCAAGGTCCAGCCCCGCCTCGCCTCCGTCCTCCGCGGATTGAAGGCCCTCACCGGCGACACCCGCCTCACCCCCGAATTGGAAAAGGCCGTGGAGCAGGAAATCCAGAACGCCAAAGATTTGCACGACACCGCCGCCCTCTACGCCACTTTCAACGCCGGCGACGCTCCGCCCTGGACGGCTCCCCTGTGGGAATCCCGCAGCGAAGCCGGCGCCGCCCCCGTGGCCCTGACCGTCTACGCCGCCACCGTGGGCGCGCCCCTGGAAAAGGAGCTGGCCGAAACATTGGCCCGCAACGAAGCGCTCCGGGGCCAGATACTCACGTGCCTCGGGGAGGAGGCCGCCGAGCAGGCCGCCCATTTCGTCTACCGCCTCGTGCAGGAGGAGGCCAAGGACGAATCCTGCGAGCTGTCTCCGCGCTTGGCCGAGCCGGAGCGTTTGCCGGACGTGCTGTCCTCCCTGGAGGCCGACAAGATCGGCATCCGTCTCAAAGACGACGGCCGCCTGTCCCCGCGTTTTGCCCGCGCCGGCCACGTGCTTTGGTGGCCGCCGGCCAAGAAGGGCCGCGGCCAGGGAGCCGGCGCCAGGGGCTAGGGTCCGTAAACAAATAACTGACCTATTTCCGAGGAGCCCAGTGCGGGTGAGTTCGAGGCGTGAGGAGGGCGCATGGTGAATCCATGTAACCGACGAGCAACGAAGATTTCGCCCGCGATGGGCTCCTCCCGAAGGGCCGGGGGCTTTCGGCCTGCATCTTCGTCAAATTTCCCTTACATGCAACGAGCATGCGCTGAAAATTTGACTTCGATTCGGCTCGAAATCCCCCCGGCGGAAATGTGTCGGTTATTTCTTTACGGACCCTTAGGAAACCCCGTCGAACCGAGGCCCGGACCATCCTCTTGAAACCTGTTCCCGTCGAAAGGCGGGCGCCCCATCTCACTTTTCGCGACAGGGTCCAGGCCTCCGCCGCGTCTTGCCTGGGCTGGGTCATCCTGCAAGCCATCGGCCGCACGTCGCGGCTTTCCTTCCATCCGTCCCCCGGCGTCCAGAAACTTTTGGCTGAGCGCAAACCTTTCATCTATGCCCTCTGGCACCGGTTCCAGCTCCTGCTTATTTTCGCCCATCGCGGACAAGGCCTGCATGTGCTGGTGAGCCAGAGCCGCGACGGCGAATACATCGCCAAGACCATGCGGAGGCTGGGTTACGGAACGATCCGCGGATCTTCTTCCCGGGGAGGAGCGGCGGCTTTCATGGAGATCGTCCGCCGCCTGCAAGCCGGGGAGCGCGTGGTCTTCACGCCCGACGGTCCGCGGGGCCCTTTCCGGTCCATCCAGCCCGGCCTGGCGGCGGCCGCGCGGCAAGCCGGCGTGCCGATTGTGCCCGTGGGTTGGGCCGGATCGCGCGTCAAAGAGCTGAATTCCTGGGACCGGTTCCTGGTGCCTCTGCCCTTCGGCCGCTACCACGTGGTTTACGGCGAGCCGGTTTTTCTCAGCAACGACGAAAGCGCCGCCGAAGAGTCCCTTCGCCGGGCCCTGGACGCCGCCGCCCAAGAGGCGGAGAAACACCTTTCCGCGAAAAAGTAAAATATCCCCGGGTGACCGTGGACAAAATCCTCCTCAATACCTATTCGCTCCTGCTGGCCCTCCTGTGGCCTCTGATTTTCCTGGCCTTCGTGTGGCGCTTCGGTTTGCGGCGCACGCTCCGGGGGCTGGGAGAGCGCCTGGGCGGAGGCCCCGAGTCGCCCGGCGACACGCTGTGGGTGCACGCCGCCTCGGTGGGGGAAGTGAAGGCCGTGGAGCCCCTGCTGCGCCGCCTTCCCGAGCGCTTTCCGGGGCTTCGCCGCCTCCTCACCACAACCACGGTTCCCGGCCAGGAGCTGGCGCGGAAATTGAACCTGGCCGAGGAGGTGCGCCTGGCGCCGCTGGACCTGGGCTTTTGCGCGGAGCGGTTCTTGCGTCGCCGCCGCGTCAAGGTTCTGGCTTTGGTGGAAACCGAACTCTGGCCGAACTGGTTGAGGACGGCCCGCGCCCGCGGGGTGCCCGTGGTCGTTTTGAACGGCCGCATCTCCGACCACTCCATCGCCTCCTACCTGCGCCTCAAGTTCCTTTGGGCGCCTCTCCTGCGGGGCCTGCGGCGCGTGGGCGCCCAAAGCCCCGAGCACGCGCGGCGCTGGGCCCTGGCGGGGGCCGATCCGGCCCGCGTGTCCGTCACCGGCAATTTGAAATACGACGCCGCCTTGCCCGACCGCGGCGGGCGCTTGGAGCTTTTCAAGAAGTATCACTTCCGCCGGTCGGACTATGTCTGGGTGTGCGGAAGCACCCACGCCGGGGAAGAGGAGGTTCTGGCCGGCGTCCTGGCCGCCCTCTTGAAGCGCGGTGATTCCCTGAAAATGATTCTCGCTCCCCGGCACGTGGAGCGCGCCGGCGACGTGGGGCGCCTGCTGGCGGCGCGAGGGCTTTCGTTCCGCCTCCGCACGACGGCGGGAGCCGGCTTCGCGCCCGCCGACGTCCTGATCCTGGACACGGTGGGGGAGTTGGCCGAGGCCTATGGTCTGGCTTCCGCCGTTTTCCTGGGAGGAAGCCTCGCGCCGCGAGGCGGACAAAACCCCCTGGAGCCCGCCCGCTGGGGCGCGCCCCTGCTCTTCGGCCCGCACATGGAAAACTTTCAGGACATCGCGGACCTGCTCCTGGCCGCGGGCGGCGCCGCGCGCGTCTCCGACGGGCCGGCGCTGGAGAAACAGCTCGCCGCCTGGAAAGCGGATCCGGCCGCCGCGGCCGCCTGCGGGGAAGCCGCCCTCCGCGCGGCCCGCTCCCAGCAGGGCGCCGTGGAAAAAAGCCTCGACCTGCTGGAGGAAATTTTCCGATGAGCGGCGGTCCCTCCTCCCCGGCGCCGCGCGTTCTGGCGGTGCGCCTGTCCTCCCTTGGCGACGTCATACTGGCCGAGCCGGCGCTGGCCGCCCTCAAGGACGCCGGCTACCGCACCGCCATCCTCGTGAAAGAGCGCTACGCCGACGTTTTCCTCGGGCATCCCGCCGTGGACGAAGTCCTGACCTTCGAATCCAAAGGCTTCCGCGGATGGCTGGAGGAAATCCGGCGCCGCGCCTTCGACGTTTACCTGGACCTCCACGACACGCCGCGGTCGCGCCTGTGGGGCGCATTTTCCGGCGCGGCGCGGCGTTTGCGTTACGACAAGCGGGCCTGGCCGCGGCGGCGGCTGGTGTGGTTCAAAAAGGAATCCTCCGCCCTCTCCGGTTCCGTCGCGGACCGGTATTTGGAGGCGCTGAAACCGCTGGGGATTTCGCCCGCCCGCCGCGAGCCGTCTCTGCGCGTGCACGAGGCCGCGGACTTGCCGGCGGAATGGAAGCGGCGCCTGGGCGAAGGCCCGCTGGTCGGCGTGGCGCCGGGCGCGGCCCACGCCACCAAGCGCTGGCCCGCCGAGCGCTTCGCCGAGGCCGCCGACGCCCTGGCGCGGGACCTTTCCGCGCGCGTGCTGATCCTGGGCGCCGCCTCCGACGAGACCGCCGCCCGCGGCGTCCTGGAGCGCCTGCGCGCGCCGGCCCTGAACTTCGCGGGGAAAACCTCCGTGCGGGAGCTGCTCCTGCTGATCCGCCGATGCTCCGTCCTCCTCACCAACGACTCCGGCGCCATGCACGCGGCCGCGGCCCAGGCCGTGCCCGTGGCCGCCGTTTTCGGCCCGACGGTGCGGGCCTTCGGATTTTTTCCGGCGGGAGACCGCGCCCGCGCCCTGGAGGTCTCCGGCCTTTCCTGCCGGCCCTGCCGCCTCCACGGGGGAAGCCGCTGTCCCGAAAGACATTTCCGCTGCATGAAGGACATTCCGGCCGCCCGCGTGATCGATGCGGCGCGGGAGCTTTTGAGCGAAAAGGCGGCGCCGTGAAGATTCTCCAAATTCTCGACGAGCCCTGGGATTCGGGCCTCACGGCCTACGGGCTGGCTTTGGCCCGGGGCTTGGCGGACCGAGGCCACGAATCCGCCGTGGCCGCGCGGCCGGACGGCCACGCCTTCCGGGCGGCCGCCGCGAGCGGCCTTCCGGTCCTGCCGCTGACGACGCCTTGGGCGCTTCGCCGCGCCGCCCGAAGCGGCCGCTTCGACGTGGTCAACGCCCACACGGGCCGCGGACACTTTTGGGGCCTCTGGGCCGCGAAGGGAGCCGCCCTCGTCCGCACCTACGGCGACGCCCGGCCGGTCAAGCGCTCGGCGGGCCGCGCCTTCGTCTACCGGCGCACCCACGCCGTCATCGCCGCCTCGGCCTTCATCGCCGCCCAGTTCCGCGCCCGATATCCCGATCTGGAAGAAAGACTGGAAACTGTTTATCCCGGAACGGACGTCCCGCCTTTCGCGCCGCCGCCCGCCGGGCCCGTCCGCATCGCCCTCGTCGGCCGCCTGGACCCCGTCAAGGGCCAGGGCGTCTTCCTGGACGCCGCGGCGCGGCTGGAGAAATCCGGAGCCAACGCGCGGTTCGTCATCGCCGGCGAAGAAAAGGGCACGCCCCTGCGCGCGCTCCAAACCGCCGCGGAGCGCCTCGGCCTGTCCTCCCGTTTTGAATTTCTAGGCCGCTTGCCGAGCGTGAGCGAATTCATGGTTTCCTGCCACATCGGCGTCGTCCCGTCCACGGGAAGCGAGGCGGTGTCCCGCGTCTGCCTGGAGTGGATGGCCGCGGGCCGCCCGGTGGCCGCCTCCCGTGTGGGCTGCCTCCCGGAACTCGTGGAAGACACCGTGACCGGGCATCTCGTTCCCGCCGGAGACGCCGGCGCTCTGGCCGTCGCCCTCGGCCGCCTCGCCGCCGACCCGGAAGCCCGCGACCGCATGGGCCGCGGCGCCCGGGACGAGGCCGCCCGCCGCTTCGGCGCCGACAAGTTCATCGCGGACACCGTGCGCGCCTACGACAAGGCTTTGAGCCGGCGGCATGGCTGACGGTCCCTTGCGCATCCTCCACCTGAACACCGAGCGGACCTGGCGCGGAGGCGAGCGCCAAACGTTGTGGCTGGCCCGCGAGTTGGCGCGGCGCGGCCACCAGGGGGAAATCGCCTGCCGCCCCGGATCGCCGCTGGAAAGGGAAGCCCGCGCCGCGGGCCTGGACGTCTTTTCCGTGCGCCCCTGGTTCGAGATGGACCCTTGCGCCGCCTCCCGCTTGAAGAATCGCCTGCGGGAAACCAGAACGGACATCCTCCACGCCCACACGGGCCACGCCGTCGGCCTCGGAGCCCTGGCCGCTCTCGGAACGACCGTCCGGCTGGCGGCCACGCGCCGCGTGGACTTCCCGTTGCGGGACAACGCCCTCACGCGCTGGAAATATTCGCGCGCCGGCGCCGTGATCGCGATCTCCGGCCGCGTTCGGGAAATCTTGATCCGGAGCGGGCTGGCGCCCGAGAAAATCGCCGTGGTGAACAGCGGAATCGACGCCTCGGGCTATCCTTCCCGCGCCGACCGGGAGCGTTTGCGCCGGGAGAAAGGATACCCCCCGGGGGTATCCCTGGTGGTCAACGCCGCGGCGCTGGTGCCCCACAAGGACCACGCCACGCTCCTGCGCGCGGCCCGGCGTCTCCGCGGCGAAGCGCCCGGCGCGCGGTTCCTCATCCTGGGCGAGGGACCCTTGCGCGGCGAACTGGAGAAAACGGCGCGCGGCCTCGCCCTGGGCGAGACGGTGGAATTCTTGGGCCACCGGCCCGACGTCCTGGATTTCATCGCCCTGGCCGACGCCTTCGTCTTGTCTTCCGTCGAAGAGGGGCTGGGCACGGTCCTGCTCGACGCGCTGGCCCTGGGCACGCCCACGGCCGCGGCCCGCGCCGGCGGCATCCCGGAAATTTACGGCGCCGACGACGCGCCCGAGCTGTTTCCTCCGGGCAACGACGAGGCCCTGGCCCGCAGCCTCGCCGCCGTCCTCAAGGACCCGGCCGAGGCGGACCGCCGGTCGCGGCGCGGCCGGGACCGCGCGGCCCTGTTCACCGTCCCGCGAATGGCGGACCGCTACGAGGAAATTTATCGTAATCTATTGGGGAAGCAGGATGCCTAGCGTAGTGTCTCTGACACTTCTTGACGTATGTCATGGCGAGGAGCGTTGTCTGCGACGAAGCAATCCCAGCTTTCCGTGCACCGAGAATCGTTTTTCAACGCAGGCGACCCCTGGGATTGCTTCGCCTTCGGCTCGCAATGACATCCTATTAAGTCAAGAGACTTATGCGACACCACACTAGAAGTCATCAAGTCATCGGATGACTTCTAAACACAGCGCCGTCATCATCACCCTCAACGAAGAGCGCGACCTCCCCGGCTGCCTGGACAGCCTGGAAGGTTTGGCGGACGAGGTCGTGGTGGTGGACAGCGGCTCAAGCGACGGGACCCTCGACATCGCCCGGCGGCGCGGCGCCAAGGTCTTGGAGCGCGCCTTCGACGGCTACGGCCCCCAAAAGCAGTTCGCCGTGGAGCGCGCGGCGGGGGAGTGGGTCCTCAGCCTGGACGCCGACGAGCGCGCGACGCCCGAGTTGGCGTCGGAAATACGGGGCTTGCTGGCGGGCCCGCCGCCCCGGGAGGACGCGTTCCGCATGCCGTTCCAGGTTTTTTTCATGGGCCGGCGCCTGCGCTTCGGCGGCTGTTTCCGGGAAAGCCACATCCGCCTTTTCCGCCGCGGCCGCGCCCGCTTCGAGCCGGACATGGTGCACGAGGGCCTCCGCGTGGAGGGAACCGTCGGCAACCTTCGGGCGGCCGTGCGGCACGAGAGCTACCGGAACTTCGGCGAACATTTGGAGAAATGCCGCCGCTACACGGCCGCCATCGCCCGGCGCAAGTTCGCCCAGGGAAAGCGATTTCATCCCTGGCAGCACCTGCGCCTGCCTTGGGAATTTTTCGTCCGCTACGTCGCGAAGCTGGGATTTTTGGACGGTTCGCCGGGTTTCGCTTACGCCGCCTTGAGCGCCTATTACGCCTGGCTCAAGCACGCGCGGCTGGTGGATTGGGAAAGGGGGACGTCGGATGAATAGCTGGCTTTTGGCGGGAGGCGGCCTGGCCGCCCTGGGATTTTCCGCGCGCTGGAACTGGTGGAGGCCGCGGGCCGAAGGATTGCCCATCCTCATGTACCATAAGGTGGGAACGCCGCCGGCGGGCTCGAAGCTGAAGAAGCTGTGGGTTTCTCCGGAGCAGTTCCGTCGACAGATGCACTATTTAAAAGAGAAAGGCCACTCGCCCATAACGTTTCGGCGGCTGGCGGAACTGCGGGACAGGGGTGAAGCCGTGCCGGACTCCGCGGTGGTCATCACCTTCGACGACGGTTACAAAAACAATCACGAGAACGCCTTCCCCATCCTCAAGGAATTCGGCTTCGAGGCGGTGGTCTTTCTGGTCTTCAACACGCTGGAGGGGGAGAACGCCTGGCACGATCCCGCCGGCGAGGCCCGCGTGCCCATGCTGTCGTGGCGCGAGATCGAGGAACTGAAGGCCGGCGGCGTGGAGTTCGGCTCCCACACCCTGAACCACGTGAAGCTGTCCCGGGTGGACCACGACACGGCCCGCCGGGAAATTCAGGAAAGCCGCCGCGCCTTGTCCGAAAAGCTGGGCTACGAGCCCGTCTCCTTCGCCTACCCCTACGGCGACGGGGCCGACGAGCCCCGCCTCCAGGACCTCGCGCGGGAGGCCGGCTACCGCTGGGCGGTGTCCGTACACCAAGGCAAGGCCGACCTGTCGGGCAACCCGTTCTGCCTCAACCGCATCTTCGTGCGGGGCGACGACACCGCCCTGGACTTCCATCTCCACATGACCCGGGGGAAGTCCCGATTTTGAGAGGAGCGAAGGTTTCCGAAGGGAAAGACGTCGGGCCGAACCCCCGCCCGCGCGGGCGGGCCGGCGTTCCGGGACAGCCGGTCTCCGCGCCGCCGCGCCGAATCCTCGTCATTCAGCTCCGCCGCATCGGAGACGTGGTGGTGACGACTCCCGTGATCGACGCCCTGCGCGAGGCTTTCCCCGCGGCCCGGATCGATTTTCTGGTGGAGGAGGCGGCCGCTCCCGTGCTGGAGAAATATCCAGGCCTGGACGAGGTCCTGAGGCTGGACAAAACGAAATTTCTGCGCCGGCTGTTGGACATCCGGCGCCGCCGCTACGACTGGGTTTTGGATTTTATGAACAATCCCCGCACGGCCCAGGTCGCCCTCGCCAGCGGAGCCGCGGTCCGCGCCGGGTTCCGCGTTCCCTTCTGGGATTTGGCCTACAACCGGCGCACCGACAGGCCCGCCTCGCCGAAGTACGCCGTCCAAAGCAAGTTCGATCTCCTGAGATCGCTGGGCCTCCAACCGCCGCCTTTCCGCGCTCCCCGCATCGCCCTGACGCCGGAAGATTTCGCCGGCGCGCAGGATTGGTGGCGCGCCCAAAAACTGGACCGCTTTTCCGAAAGGGTGGGCCTGGTCCCCAGGCACCGCCACGAGATCCGGCAATGGCCCGCGGAGAAATTTTCCCGCCTCATGGCGTCTCTGCTCGCCGCGCCCGACCGCGCCTTGGTCTTGTTCCACGGGCCCGGCGAGGAAAGCTCCGTGCGGGAGTTGGCGGCGCCTTTCCGCGAACGGGTTTTCGTCATTCCTCCCTCCAACCTCCGCCAAGCGGCCTCCCTTTTGGCCCGCTGCGACGTTGTGGTGACCAACGACTCGGGCGCCATGCACCTGGCCGTGGCCGCCGGGGCGCCCACGGTCACGATTTACGGCCCCACCTGGCCCGAATCCTGGAATCCCCGCGTGCCTCCGCACCGCTGGGTGCAGGCTCAGGGACTGAGTTGCGTGGGCTGCAACCTCGACCGCTGCCCCTACGACCACGAGTGCATGGAGTGGGTGTCTCCGGAGCGAGTCGCGGAGGAAGTGGAAGCCGTCCTGCGAAACCAGAATTTGAAATCAAAACCCCCGCGCGCGGACCGGACGGCATGACGGCCGCCGCGCTCCGCTTTCCGCCCGACCGGCCCCCGCTTCAAACAATTTGGCGGGCCGTTTTCTGGGCTCCCTCCCGGCTTTACGGAGCGGCGGCCGGCCTGCGGCGCGCCGCTTACTCCCGCGGCTATTTGGAGACCGTCCGCCTCCCGGTCCCCGTTTTCTGCGTCGGCGGCCTCTCGGCCGGCGGGGCGGGGAAAACGCCGGGCGTCGTCTGGCTGGCCGAGCGTTTGCGCGCCAAAGGCCGCCGGCCCGCCGTGGTGACGCGGGGCTACGGCCGGCGGAGCGAGGACGCCTTGACCGTCGTCGGGGACGGGGAGCGCGTTCTTTCCGACGCGCGGGCCGCCGGCGACGAGCCGCTCCTCATGGCCCGGCGCCTGCCGGGCGTTCCCGTGTTGGCGGCGGCGGACCGGGCCCTGGCCGCGCGGCACGCCTGCGAGGCCTTCGGGGCCGACTGCGTCGTCATGGACGACGGCTATCAGCATTTCCGCCTTTACCGCGACTTGAACCTCCTTTGCCTCGACGCCCTCGAGCCTTTGGGCGGCCCGCTCCTGCCCGCCGGCCCCTGGCGGGAAAACCTGGAGGGCCTTGGGCGCGCGGGGATCATCTTCCTCACGAAATCAAACCTGTGCCCGAAGGAAAGGCTGGACGCTCTGACGGAGGAGGTGTCCCGCCTCGCGCCCGGCACGCCCTGCGTTCCCGTCCGCTACGAGCTCAGCTTTTTCGAAGGGACCGTGGAAATTTCCCGGGAGAGAATGAAGGATCGCCCTCTTTTGGCTTTGTCGGCCCTGGCCAAGCCCGAATCTTTCGAGGCCGCACTCGGAAATTTGGGCGCGGACGTCGCGCCATGCCGCTTTCCCGACCATCACTTTTTCAGCGACCGCGACCTCCGCGGCGCGCGCCGGCGGGCGGAAGCCGAAGGCCGCGCCGTCGTCGTCACGGAAAAAGATTTTCAGAAACTGCCGCCCGATTTCCCCTGCGTGACGGCGCGCCTGCGCTGGATCCCCGATGCTTCCGACGACCGATGGCCGATAAGAATAGATTCTATTATCTCCTAGAATACCTGGCGGCCCGGGGGCTTTTCGAGGCCCTCAAAGCCAGCCCCTCCGCCCTGCCCGGCCGCGCCGTGGGAAGGCTGGCGGGGCGCGTGGTGGCCTCGCGCTCGCGCCGGGCGGAGGAGAACCTGCGCGCGGCCTTTCCTCAGGAAGACAAGCGCACCATCCGGCGGTGGGTGGGGGAATGCTGGGCCAACCTCGGAGAGGCCCTGTGGGAGTTCACGCGCATCCCCGCCCTTTCGCCGGAAGACTATTTCCGCCTCGTCCGGGTGGAAGGCCTGGAGCGCCTCCGCGCCTCCCACGCCGCCGGCAAAGGCGTGATCCTGTTCACCGCCCATTACACGAATTGGGAGCTCACCACCCAGTTCGTCGTTTTCTCCGGCTTCCCTCTCGCCGTCATCGCGCGGCGCATCAAAAATCCCTACGTGGACGCGTTCATCAACCGCGTGCGGGCGCATTTCAACGTGAAGGTGTTCCTCCACAAGAACGCCGTGCGGGAGTCCATGCGCTGGCTGAAGCAGGGGAACGTCCTGGGCCTTCTGATCGACCAGAGAATCACCGACGGCGGACTGCGGACGCCGTTTTTCGGCCGCCCCGCCCACACCACCGGGCTTCCCGCCCTGTTGGCCCTTCGGCAGAACGTCCCCGTGCATCCGGTTCACGTCTGGCGCGAGGACGGCCGTCTGCGCCTGCGCGTGGATCCCGCCATGGATTTTTCCGGCCTGTCGGCCAAGGAGTCGGACATCGCCGAGGCCACCGCCCGCATGAACGCCGTGGTGGAATCCTGGGTGCGCGAAAACCCGCCTCTGTGGCTTTGGATACACGACCGATGGAAATGACCGGCGGCGGTCCGAAGATAGGCCGCAGCTCCGCCGCGCGGAAAGATATGACCGGCCTCTGCCCGGGTCTTTCTTCCCGGCGCCCATGATTTCCGTCGGTTTCGCCCTTCGCAACTTCTCCGGCCTCACCGGCGTGAGCCGCTACGTGGCGGGGCTGGCCGAACGGCTTCCGTCGCGCGGTTTCCTGCCCTTGCTGGCGGCCCATCGATGGCCCGGCGCCGGCTTCCCAACCGCTTTAAAGGAGGAGCGCATCCCCATGCTATCTCTCACGTCCTGGACCCGGGCGGCCGGCTTCGACCTCCTTGCCCGCCGCCGGTTGCGCCGGCTGGGGGCCCGTCTCGTGCACGGCCAGGGGGACCTCACGCGCCAAGACGTGCTGACCGTGAACAACTGCGACGCGGCCGCCGCCCTTTACGTTCCCGACGGCAGGCGGCCGTCGCCGGGAGTGGACTACATCCGCCGCCGGCAATTTTCCCAGGAAGGCAGCCGCGTGATCATCGCCAACTCCGACATGGTGCGCGGGGACGTGTCCCGCTTCTACGGCGTCCCGCCCGAAAAGATCCGCCGGATTTATTACGGCATCGACACGGACCGGTTCCATCCGGGAGGACGGCCGGAAGCGCGGCGGAACCTTTTGGCGCAGGCCGGCTGGCCGGCCGAGACCGAGATCGTCCTGTGCGTTTTGTCGGGCGATCCGGCCAAGCGAAATTTTCCGCTCCTGACGCGGGCCGTGGAAAACCTCGCGGCCAAACGGCCGGCCGCCCTCTGCCTTGTCGGAAACGCCCCTTGGGAGAAGGACGCGGCCGCGCGGCGCCTGCGTGACAGGGGAAAGCTGTTTCACGCGCCTCCCACGCCCCGGGTGGAGGAGTTTTTCGCCGCCGCCGACGTCCTGGCGCTTCCGGCGCATTACGAGGAATTCGGCCTGACGGTTTTGGAGGCCCTGGCCGCCGGTTGTCCCGCCGTGGTGAGCCGCCGCTGCGGCGCCGCCGAAATTCTCACCGACGGAACGGACGGCCGCGTCTTCGACGACTTGCAAGATCCCGGCGAGTTGGAGGACGCCCTCGCGCGGGTGCTCGAGGAGCGGCCCGCGCCGGAGGCCTGCCGCCGCACGGCGGAAAAGTATTCCTGGGACCGCCACATGGAGCAGATCGCCGCCGTCTACAAGGAGCTCCTTTGACCCTTTCAACAGCCCGCCGGGCGGCTTTCGGCCTGTTGGGGCTCTGCCTTCCCTTATCCATCGCGGCGTCCAACATTGCCTGGGGTCTGGCGGGCCTGGCCTGTCTGGCGACGGCCCGGCGGGAGCCGGCCCTGCGGCGACTGCCCTGGACGGCGCTGGAGAAAACCTGGCTCGTTTACTTTGTTCTTTCCGCCGCGTCTTCCCTGGCTTCCGCCGATCCCGCTTACAGCCTTCGCAAGCTGTCCGGAGAATCCCTGGTCCTCATCCTCCTCCTGGCGCGGCAGTTCCAAACGCGGGACGACGCCCGCCGCAATTTGGGATTTTTTTTATCGGCCGCTGTTTTCGCCGGCTTGTGGGGCCTCCTCCAGCAAACCTTGGGCGTGAATCGCGCGCCCTCCACGGGCGAGTTGTTCGCGCCGGCCTGGGCGTCCCGGCTGCCGGCGGCGGCGCTGGACGTTTTGTCCCAGCGCGACGGCCGCGCCGTGGGATTTTTCAACCATCCCCTGACTTACGCCGAAATGCTTCTGCCGGCCTGGACCCTCTGCGTCGCAGGCGCTTTCCGCTTCCCGGACCGGCGCGCCGCGCTTTTCGCCGCCGGCGGCGTGGTGATACTGGGAGGCATTCTAGCCAGCGAGAGCCGGGGCGTCTGGCTGGCCCTTCCCATCCTGCTGTTGATTTGGGGCGTGAGTCGCCGCAAAAAGCGGATGTTCGCCCTGCTGGGGGCTTTGGTTTTGCTGGCGGGCTTGGCGATCCTGTCCCGTCCGGACTTGCGCGGGCGGGCGGAGAGCATCTATCATTTCCAGACCGACGGAGCGGGAAGCACGCGGCTGGGCCTCTGGCGCGATTCCTGGGAGCAGATAAAACAACGTCCTTTTCTGGGAACGGGCATCGGCCGCGTGAGGCTGGTGGCCGGGCGCGGGCCCGAGCCGGAACGCGTGTGGACGGAGTGCCACAGCATTTATCTGCAGATGGTTTTGGAGCGCGGGGTCCCGGGCGCCGCGGCTTTCTTCGCTTTCTTTTTCCTGCTGGGCAGGACCCTGTGGAGAGCCGAAAACGCCGGCCCGGCGCCCGGCCTGTTTTTCGGGTTCCTGGGTCTCCTGGTTGCCGGCGCGACGGAATCCTGGACCCACGATTCCGAGGTGATGATGACGTTTTACTTTCTAACGGGCTGCGCCCTGACCGCCCGGAGCGCCGCCGACGCGAATGAAAAATCCTAGAAGCCATCCGGAAACCTATCGTCAAGTCGGCGGCCGATTTTTCCGCGCCGAGGCGAGGCGCGAGAAGAGCGCAGGCCCTCTGCGGCCTGTAACCGACGAGCAACGAAGCCGCAGGCCGGAAAAATCGGAATCGCTTCCGACGAGAGGTTTCGGATGACTTCTAAGCAGCGCCGGCCCGCCGTCCTGCTGGACCGCGACGGAACCCTGATCCGCGATTGGGGATACATCCGGCGGCCGGACCAGGTGCGCCTCTACAAGCGCGCGCCGGAAGCCCTGCGCCTGCTTCGCGCGGCGGGGTTCAAGCTGGCGGTGGTGAGCAACCAGTCCGGCATCGGCCGCGGGTTCTTTTCCGTCAAGGCGGCGGCCCTCGTCAACCGCCGCCTCCAATCTCTGCTCCGGGCCCGCGGCGTCCGCCTGGACGGAATTTTCATTTGCCCCCACGCGCCCACCGATGGCTGCGCGTGCCGCAAGCCGGCGCCCGGCCTCGCCCGCGCCGCCGCGCGAAAACTGCGGCTGGATTTGACGCGCTCTTACGTCGTCGGCGACACCCCCCGGGATATCGGCCTGGCCCGCCGCGTGGGGGCGGCCTCCGCGCTGGTGCGCACGGGCCAGGGGCGCCGCGCGGCCGCCGGACAAGCCGACCACGCCGCCAAGGACCTGCTGGGCGCGGCGCGCTGGATTCTGAAGGATTCGAAAAAATGAAGAGCCCCGCCTACGGCCACCATCCGGACCTGCCCGACCATCCGGGCTTGAAGCATTTCGCCGCGCTGGCGACGCTGATGGCTCTTCAGATATTCCTTCAAGTTCAATGGATGAAGCGGGACGCCCGGCCGCCGGCCTGGGACGAGTCGCACCATCTGCTCATCGCCCTGGAATACCGGGACGCCGTCGCCGCCGGAGACTGGACCCGCCCCCTGCGGCCCGTCTATTCCAATTACCCGCCTCTCTATCACCTGACCCTGGCGCCCTTCGTAGGCTCCGCGCCGGACGCCGCCTCCGCGGCGGAACGCGCGGCGGCGGTGAATCTGGCCTATCTCGCCCTCCTCGTCGCCGCGGTTTTTCTATTGGGGAGCCGGCTTCATTCGCCGGAAGCGGGCCTCGCCGCGGCGGTGATGGCTTCCTTCTTTCCCGCCGTCCAATGGCTGCTTCGCAGGCCCATGATCGACCTGCCGCTGGCCGCCTGGGTGGCCGCCGCGTATTTGCTCCTGTATTGGGCCGAGGATTTCCGCCAGCCGTTCTGGAGCTTGGCCCTGGGCGTAATCTGCGGACTGGGCATGATGACGAAGTGGAGCTTCTCCGTTTACGTCGGCGCGCCTCTGGTCTGGAGCGTGTTCACCGGCCTGCGCGCGCGCCGAGGAGGATCGATCCTGCTTTTTCTAGCGGCCTTCGCCGCGGTGGCGGGGCCCTGGTATCTCATGAACGTGGTCCCTTCGTTCCTGCGCGTCTCGAAGCTCGCCTCCTTGAAAGAGGCCCCGGACCCCAACGTTTGGACGTGGGCGGGCTGGACTTGGTACATGCGCGGGATGGCGGGCAAACAGCTCCTCTGGCCCTTCGCCGCCGCCTGCGCCGCCGGCGCGGGAGCGGCCGTCCTTCAAAGGCGCTGGCGCCTGCTGGCCTGGTTTCTTCTTCCCGTCCTGGCCTTCAGCGCCGTGCGCAACAAGGACCTCCGCTACGTGATGCCCGTCCTTCCGGCGGCCGCCCTGCTCTGCTCTTTGGCCGCGTCCTGGGCATGGCGCCCCCTGCGGAAAGCGTGGTGGCTGCTTCTCGCCGGCTGGGCGATTCTACTCGGCGCGGGCTACGGGGCCGCGGACCGCTGGCCGCCCGCCGCTCGCGCCTTGGCGGAACGCGCGGGCTTGAAGTCCTCCGAGGGTTTGCAGGCCGATTTCGCCTCTCCGGACGCCTGGCAGGTGGAAGAGATCGTTCGCGAAATCCGCGGGCGGGCCGGCGGAGGAAAAGCGCGGGTGAGCCTGGCGAGCAACCACCCCTCCCTGCACGCCTGGGTTTTGCGGCTTTCGGCCCGCCTGCAGGGATGGGACGGCCTCATCGTTTCCAGCCCCAAGCGGCGCCTGGGCGAATTCGCGGATTTCATTTTGCAGAAGACAGGCGACCTGGGACCGGATTACACGTTGGGCTATGTCAAGGAAGCGGCCGCTTTGCTGGAGCGGCCGCCCGATTGGCTGGAGGCGAGCTTCGCGCCCCGCGCGAAGTGGGCCCTGCCCGACGGATCCTCCGCCGTCCTCTGGGCGCAGGCCCCGAGGGAAACGCTCCTGCCCGGCGGCCTGGGCGAGGTGGAACTCCGCCTGGAGCGCTTCCCTCTGCCCCGCTTCGAGGCCAAGGGTCTGCGGCTGAAAGCCGTTCCGGCCGACGACCTTTCCGAGGCGCGCAAAGGCCTGTTCAAAAAAATTGTTATAGAATGTGAGGAATTGGATTACCGCGGATTGTCTTTGAAAGACGTGCGCTTGGAAGGCCTCAACGCCCGCATCAACCTTCCGCTCCTGCGCCGGGAAGGAGACGTCCGGTTCCTCGAGCTTGAGGAACTGCGGCCGTCCCTGCGCCTGACGGAAGAAAGCCTCGAGGACTACCTGCGCCTCAAGGCCCGCTGGCTGGAGGATCCCGACGTGACGCTGGACGGCGGCGTCCGCGTGGACGGCCGCGTCAAAGGCCTGCGTTTGCTCCTCCGCGCTTCGGCGGAGCTCTCGCCCGACGGCAAGCGGATCACCCTGCGCGCAGACTCTGTGAAGCTCGGGGCCGTTTCGCTGCCCGTGTCGCTGGCGGGCCCCTTCGCCAAGAAGACGTTCTCGCTGGAGCCTTCCAAAGATCTGCCCTTCCGCGTCAAGCTGGAGAGCTTCACGCTCAAAGACGGCGCGGCGGAAGCCGTCGGAGTTAACAAAAGCCGCTGAAAGGATCGCCTTTGACTCGCCTCTCGATCGCCGAATTTTTATCCAACCGTTTTTCCGCCGGAGCGGGGGAAACGGGCCACGCGGCCCCGCCTCCGTCTTCTCGCTTGCGATCCCCGGTCCGCTCCTAATGGGCCGGCGCCGGGTTTTCCTTGGGTTCGCCGCGGCGGTTCTTTTCGCCGTCTTCTCCCACCCCGCCTCCTGGTCGCGGCTGTGGGCGGGGGTGGCCCTGGCCTTGGCCGGCCTCCTTCTCAGGGCCCGGGCGGCCGGTTACCTAGAAAAAGGTAAACGGCTCGCCCAGGACGGTCCCTACCTCTATATACGGCATCCGCTTTACGCCGGAAGCTTCCTCATGGCGCTGGGCTTTTGCGCGGCGGGCACCGGTGGCCGCGCCTTGTCCCACGATCTTCTTATATGGGCCACGTTCTTCCTCCTTTTCTTTTGGGTTTACCCGCGCCGGGTGCGGGAAGAGGAAGGCTCCTTGGAAAAATATTTCGGCGACGCCTGGCGGGCCTTCGTCAAGGTCCGCCCCCGCTTCCTGCCCCGCCTGAACGCGAAGCCGCGGCCCGACCGGGACCGCTTCCTCTGGGCGCGTTACCGGAAGAACCGCGAATACAACGCGGCCTTGGGCTGGCTTTTCGGCGCGCTCTTCCTGGCCGCGAAATCTTTCGTGGAGCTTCCGTGAGGCCTCTCCGCCTCCTGCCGGTCCTCGCGCTGCTGGCGTCGGCTCCGCCCGCTTCCGCCCAGGAATTCGTCTGGCGCCAGCCCGCGGCCAACGAGGCTTTCCAGCCCGGCGAAAAAATCCTCTACGTCATCAAATACGGCTTCGTGCCGTCGGGCTTCGCCACCCTGGAGGTGCCCGCCGTGGAAACCGTCAACGGCCGGCCCGCCTACCACATCGTCTCCCGCGCGAAAACCAACAAGGGCACCGACATCTTTTTCAAGGTCCGCGACCGCAACGAATCCTGGATGGACGTGGAGAGCCTCTGCTCCCTGCGTTTCCATCAGAACTTGAGAGAGGGCTTCCACCGCCGCCAAACGCGGACCGACTACGACCACCCCGCCGGCCGCTTCGTCTATTGGAAGAAAAGGAAGGGCAAGGAATACACGGAGGAAGGAGGCATTCCCGCTTTCGTGCAGGATGTCCTTTCCAGCCTGTATTACATCCGCACCCAGCCCCTGGAAGTGGGGAAAGATTACACCCTGGACGTCAACTCCGGCGGCAAGACCTGGCCTCTCAAGGTCCACGTGAAGCGGAAGAAAAAAGTCCGCGTGCCGGCCGGCAAGTTCGACTGCCTGCACATCGAGCCCATCCTGGCCGGAGAGGGCATCTTCCAGCAGGAGGGAAAGCTGGAGGTCTGGCTCACCGACGACCACCGGAAAATTCCCGTGCTCATGCGGTCGCGCGTCATGGTGGGGGCGTTCGACGCGGAGATGAAAAAATACATCGAAGGAGGCTCTCCCGAGGGGGAAAGCATGCCCGAAGTGGAATCTTCTGAACCCGATGAGGAAGAACGGGAAGAGGACCCCGCCGAGGACGTAAATCCCCAAAAATAATGTATGATGGAGTCCGTCCGGACGACCGGAAGATTTCGCGGCTGAATCGACATCTGAAAGGAAAACCCTTATGACTGAAAAGACTTTCTCCATAAAAGAAGCCCTCGCCTTCGGCTGGAATTCAACCAAGGGCAATCTCGGATTTTTCATCGGCGTCATGCTCATCGTCTGGGTCGCGGCCTTCATCCCCGGCCTCATCAACAACTGGGTTCAAAGCACCGTGCTCGCCGTCATCGTGGCCATCGTGTTCCGCCTCGTTCAATGGTTCCTGGAAATCGGCCTCGTGCGCATCGGCCTCGCCTTCGCCGACGGGCGGCCAACCGCTGTCTCCGCGCTCTGGACCGGCACGGCCGGACCGCTCTACCTCCGCTACGTCGCCGGCTCCATTCTCTACGGCCTTATCGTGCTGGCGGGAACCCTGCTCCTCATCGTGCCCGGCATCATCCTCTCCATCGGACTCTTCTATTACAGCTACCTCATCGTGGACAAAGACGCGGGACCCGTGGACGCCCTGAAACAAAGCTGGGCCCTGACCAAGGGCGTCCGCTGGCGCCTGTTCCTCTTCGGCCTGGCGGCCCTGGGCATCAACGTCCTGGGCCTCCTGGCGCTGGTGGTCGGCCTCTTCATCACGGTGCCCACGACCTTCGTCGCCCTGGCCTACGTTTACCGCCAGCTCCAGCACCAATCGGCCGCGGCTTAATTCGCTTTGCGCCTTGAGCTCGCCGCCCAAGGCCCGCGCCCCTCATCGCCGTTAAGTTGAAACTTCCAGGCCTCAACGCCCGGCTGAAGGCTTTCGCCGGCATGCCCGTCCTGGTGGTGGGCGACCTCATGGTGGACCGCTACATCCGCGGGCCCGTGAGCCGCCTTTCGCCGGAAGCGCCCGTTCCCGTGGTGCACGTCCGCCAGGAGGAATTCATGGCGGGCGGCGCGGGCAACGTGGCGTGCAACATCGCGGACCTGGGCGGACGCCCTTCGCTGGTCTCCGTGACGGGCCCCGACGAAGCCGGCGGCCGGCTCCTGGAAACCCTGCGCGGCCGCGGCGTGGACGTGGACGGCGTGGCCTCCGACGGCGCCCGGCCCACCACCGTCAAGACGCGGGTGATCGCCGGGCACCAGCAGGTGGTCCGGTTCGACCACGAGAAGGCGGATCCTTTAAGCCCCGCCGTCATCTCCGGGCTCCTGGAGCGCGTCGAGAGCCGGCTGGACGGAGCCAAGGCCGTGGTCATCTCCGACTACGGCAAGGGCGTCGTGAACCGGCGCCTTCTCTCATCGGTTCTGGCCATGGCCCGGAAACGCGGCAAGATCGTCACCGTGGACCCCAAGGTCGAACACTTCCTGCGCTACCGCGGCGTCCACTGCATCACGCCCAATTTGAAAGAGGCCGCCGAAGGCTTGCGCGCCCTGCCCCCGAAGACGGACGCGGAGGTGGACGCCCTGGGCCGCCGCATTTTAAAGCGCCTGGCCTGCCGGTCGGTCCTCATCACCCGGGGCGAGCGGGGAATGAGCCTTTACGAGGATTCGGGGCGAATCACCCACATCCCAGCCCAGGCCCTGGAGGTTTTCGACGTGACGGGCGCCGGCGACACCGTCATCTCCGTGCTTTCGCTGGCCCTGGCGGCGGGCTGTCCCCCGGCGGAAGCGGCCCGCATCGCCAACCTGGCGGCCGGCGTGGTGGTGGCCAAGCTGGGCACGGCCACCGCGCGGCCCGAGGAGATCAAGGCGGCCATGGAGCATTGGCACGGGAGCCGCGCAAAAGCATGACGCGGGGAACCTCGCGCGCGGAGACTCCGGACCGGTTCTTCGGCGGAACAGTTCCATCATCGGGCGCTCCGGCCCCCGTTCCGCTTTTCGCGTAAGTGCTTTCCGTCCTCGGCGTCATCCCGGCGCGCCACGCTTCTCAGCGTTTCCCGGGCAAGCCCTTGGCGCCCATCGCGGGCAAACCCATGGTACAATGGGTCTACGAGGCGGCCCGCCGGGCCCTGCCCAGGGTGGTGGTGGCCACCGACGACAGGCGGATATTGAATTTCATCCGGGGGCTGGGGGGAGAGGCCCTCATGACGTCCGTTCTCTGCAAGAGCGGAACGGATCGCGTGGCGGAGGTGGCCCGGCGTTTGCCGGCGCGCCTCTACCTCAACATCCAGGGCGACGAGCCCCTCATGAGCTCACGAACCGTCCGCCGCGTTTTGGCTTTGCATCGGGACCGCCGAGTCGCCATGGGCACCGCGGCCACCGTTTTGCAGAACGGGAAGGCGTGGCGGGACCCCAACGTCGTCAAAGTTCTGACGGACCGCGCCGGCGACGCGGTGTATTTTTCCCGGGCGCCTTTGCCGTTTTTCCGGGACGGCGCGCCGAATCGCCCGCCGGGCCGCGTCTACAAGCACCTCGGCATTTATTCTTACGCCTCGGAGCTGTTGAAGCGGTTCGTGCGCTGGCCGGAGGCGTTTCTGGAAGGCGCGGAGCGGCTGGAGCAACTGAGGGCGCTGGAAAACGGCGTCCGCATCCGGGTGGCCTTCACGCCCGACGACTCCGTGGGAGTGGATACGCCCGCCGATGCCGCGCGCGCGGCCGCTCTGCTCAAAACGCGCGGGCCGCAAGCCCCGGCGCGCCGGAACCGATGATGCTCATTTTCGCACCGCATTCCACGCTTCGGCCTTAAAAGGACCTATGACCAAATACATCTTCGTCACCGGCGGCGTCGTCAGTTCTCTCGGCAAGGGCATCGCCTCGGCGTCCCTGGGGCGCCTGCTCAAATCCCGCGGACTCTCCGTCACCATCATGAAGCTGGATCCGTACCTCAACGTGGACCCCGGCACCATGAGCCCCTACCAGCACGGCGAAGTTTACGTCACGGTGGACGGCGCGGAGACGGATCTGGACCTGGGACACTACGAGCGGTTCCTCGACGTGGACATGACGCGCGAAAACAACTGCACCTCCGGGCAAATCTACGACACCGTGATCCAGCAGGAGCGCCGGGGGGAATACCTGGGCAAGACGGTTCAAGTCATTCCCCACATCACCAACGAAATAAAAACCCGCCTCAAGCGCGTGGCCAAGGGCCGGGACATCGTCATCGCCGAGATCGGCGGCACCGTGGGCGACATCGAGAGCCTGCCCTTCCTGGAAGCCATCCGCCAGATGCGCATGGACGTGGGACGCGACAACGTCCTCTACATCCATCTCACCCTGGTGCCCTACATCCAGGCCTCCGAAGAGCTTAAGACCAAGCCCACCCAACACTCCGTCGGAAAACTGCGGGAGATCGGCATCGATCCCGACATCATCCTTTGCCGCACCGACCGGCCCCTGGGGGAAGAACTCCGCGCCAAGATCGGCCTTTTCTGCAACGTCCCCATCGAAGCGGTCATCGAGGCCCTGGACGTCAAAAGCATTTACGAAGTCCCGCTCCACCTCGAGCGCCAGGGCTTGGACGAGCTGGTGCTCCTCATGCTTCAAAAAAGGAGCCCGCGCAAGGACCTTTCCGACTGGAAGGCCATGGTGGAGAAAATTCAGAACCCCCAGAGGGAAGTGTCCATCGCCGTGGCCGGCAAGTATGTGGAGTTGAAGGACGCCTACAAATCCATCGGCGAGGCCCTCATGCACGGTGGTTTGGCCCACAACGCCCGGGTGAAGATCAAATACGTGGACGTGGAGGAGCGCCGCCTGGAGCCCTCGCTTTACGAGGCCGACGGCATCCTCGTGCCCGGCGGCTTCGGCGACCGCGGCGTGGAGGGCAAGGTCTCCGTCACCCGCTTCGCCCGCGAAAAGAAAGTGCCCTTCTTCGGCATCTGCCTCGGCATGCAGTGCGCGGTCATCGAGGCGGCCCGCAACCTTTTGGGGCTCGGCGCCGCGCATTCCACGGAGTTCGCGCCCCGCACGGCCCACCCGGTGATCTGCCTCATGGAAGAACAGCGCGGCGTCACCCGGAAAGGCGGCAGCATGCGGCTGGGCGTTTACCCTTGCGCCGTCAAGCCCGGCACCCTGGCGCACCAGGCCTACCGCCGGGCCGAAATCTTGGAGCGCCACCGGCACCGCTACGAGCTCAACAACCGCTACCGCGCCCGCTTGGAGAAAGCCGGCCTGCGCGTCATCGGCAACTACAAAAAGCTGGACTTGGCGGAGATCGTGGAGCATCGCGACCACCCGTGGTTTTTGGCGGTCCAATTCCATCCCGAACTTCAATCCCGGCCCCTGCACCCCCATCCCCTCTTCCGGGATTTCATCGGCGCGGCCCTCAAGCGCCGGTCCGCTCGGGCGCGGGAAGCGGCTCTCTCCTAGGCGGCCGTCCGTCCAATGGCTCCCGCCGCCGGAGTTTCCATGAAAGCGCAGAGGCAGGTCCGCGTCGGCTCCGTCGGCCTGGCCAACAACGCCCCCTTGGCCGTCATCGCCGGCCCCTGCGTCGTCGAGAGCGAGGCGTTGACCCTCAATGTGGCCAAGACCCTTCGGGACATTTCTCGGCGCCTGAAGATACCGCTTATTTTCAAGTCCTCTTTCGACAAGGCCAACCGCTCCTCCTCGAAATCCTACCGGGGGCCGGGATTAAGGGAAGGCCTGCGGGTTCTCGCGCGGGTGAAAAGGGAGACCGGCCTGCCGATCCTCACGGACATTCACGAGCCCGATCAGGCCGCGCCCGCCGCCGCCGTCGCCGACGTCCTGCAGATCCCGGCCTTCCTGTTCCGCCAGACGGACCTCTTGCTGGCCGCCGCGCGCACCGGCCGGGCGGTCAACGTGAAGAAGGGCCAGTTCGCCGCGCCCTGGGACATGGCCAACGTCGTGGCGAAGCTGGAATCCGCCGGAAACAAAAGCGTCACGCTCACCGAACGCGGCGCCACCTTCGGCTACAACAACCTCGTGGTGGACATGCGCGGCCTGGAGATCATGAAGTCTTTCGGCTGTCCCGTTGTCTTCGACGCCACCCATTCCGTCCAGCTTCCGGGCGGCCGCGGGGAATCCAGCGGGGGCCAGCGGCAGTTCGTCTACCCCTTGGCGCGGGCGGCCGTGGCCGTGGGCGTGGCCGCGGTCTTCATGGAGGTTCATCCCGATCCCGACAAGGCCCTTTCCGACGGACCCAACGCCGTCCCCCTGCGGGACGTGGAAACGCTTCTGCGGCGCCTCCTCACCCTGGACAAAGTCGTCAAGAACCGAAAGATGGGGTTGTGATATGAAAGACAAAAAAAGCGCCAAGCACCCCGCCGCGGATTCCGCCGGAGAACAGGCCGGCGGCGCTTCCGCTGAATTCTGGAAGCCCGACTGGCGCTGGCACGCCAAAACCTTGCTGTCCATCTACGCCGCCCTGGCGGTCCTCTATTTCGTGTTGAGCCACCTGCTCGGGCGGGCCCCCGAACCCTACCGCCTGCGCGACATTCCGGCGGAGATGACCCCATGGCTGAAAAAATAGGCGTGAACGGTGAATCGTGAATAGAACTCATCTCATAAATTACTTTCGGGCTGCAATTTCAGATTTCGGCCTGCGCCTTAGCGGTCCTCGGCTCACATACCGCCGACGGAGTATGCTCGCCTCGGCCCGCGTCGGCTCGGCTCGAAATCTGAAATTTCGCTCCGAGTTCATTTATGAGATGAGTTCCAGTGAACCGGTAAAGTCAAAACCCCAGGCCGTGAATTTTCCCATTCACCGTTCACGATTCACGTCCTCCGACTAGAAAGCCCCATGGCAATTTCAAAAACGGAAATAATGAAACGGGCCAAGAAAATTCGCCTTATAGCCATGGACGTGGACGGCGTTCTCACCGACGGCGCCATCATCGTCCTGGAGTCCGGCGAGGAGGTCAAGTTTTGGAACGTGCGGGACCGCATCGGCTTTTTCATGCTGCGCCGGGCCAAGCGCCCCATCCGCACCGCCTGGATCACGGGCCGCATCTCCCGCCAGGTCCGGGAAAGGGCCGAGGAGATAGGCGTCGCCGCCCTGCATCAAAAATGCGAGGACAAGGGAAAGGCCCTTCGCGAAGTCCTCAAGGCTTTACGCCTCCGCCCCGACGAGGCTGTTTTTATCGGGGACGATCTGGTGGACCTGCCCGCCCTGCGCGTCGCGGGCTTGGCCGTCTGTCCCGCCGACGCCGCGGAACCCGTCAAAGACGCCTGTCACTGGGTCACGGCCCAACCCGGCGGACGCGGCGTCTTCCGAGAGGTGGCGGACCTGGTGCTTCGCAGCCAAGGCCTTTGGAAAGACATCCTCCATCAATTTGAAAATCCGGGAGAAGCGGATTCGAAACTTAAGACCGCAAATTGACTTCCGGCCGCTCGCCCTCGCCTTGAGGCGCGGCGTCCGCGGGGTCCGGCCGGCCGGGCGCGGCTCCGCCGCGGGGCGTCTGGCCTCGAACTTCCTTCTGCTGGCGGCCGCGTTCCTGGCCGCGCCGGCGTGCCGACAACCTTCCTCGAAAGCAGCCGCGGACGGCGCGGATTCCGCCTCCCTTCCGGAACAGACCATCCACGGTTTCACGCTGGAGGCCTTCGTGGACGGCCGCCTCGACTGGCGGTTGTCGTCCCCGCGGGCGGACCTCTTCGAGAGGGAAAACTCCGTGGCCGTAGACAAACCCACGGTGCGGTTCTTCGAGGACGGCCGGCCCGGCGCGCGCATGCAGGCGGGCCGCGGGCGCGTCGACACCGAATCCAAGGACATGTGGGCCTGGGACGACGTCGTGGTTGTCTCCACCGACGGCGCGCGCCTGGAATCGGACTGGATGCGCTACATTTCCGCCAGCGACCGCCTCGTGTCCACCGCCCCCGTCACCGTCGTCCGGGCCGGCTCCACCGCCCGCGGCGTCGGCTGGGAAGCGTCCGCCGACCTATCCGAAGTGGTCATTCACCGCCAGCGGGTGGAAATCGAGGGCGCGGATTGGAAACCAGGAAGCGGAAAATGAAGACGCCTCGGATCGCGAACGCAGCCCATCGCCCGCCGCTTTCAAAGGCGAGCAGCTTCCTCGCGCTCGGTCTTTCACCGCTTTTCCTGCTTCTCCTTCTTCCCGCGCGGCAGGCCGGCGCCCGGGAAGAGGCAACCGCCCCGCCCAAGACCGTCATCACCGGCGCCCGCATGACCTTGCTCCGCAAGGGGGAGGCCGTGGAATTTTCCGGCGGCGTGAAGCTCAAGCGCGGTTCGGATTTTCTGTCGGCCGACCGCATGGTGTCCGAGGAGAAGACGGGCCTGATCGAGGCCTACGGACGGGTTTACTTGAAGCGGGACTCCCCGGAAGAAGGCCTGCGCTGGGAAGGATGGGGGGATAAGGGCGCTTACGAAACCAAGGCGTCCTCGGGCACTCTCCGGGGCGGAAAGAAACCCGCCCGCCTGAAGCGGACTCCCCTGGCGGGGCGCCGCTCCCCGGCGGTTTCCGACGGAAGCTCGGAGGCCGAGCTGGAAATCCAGGCGGAGTCTTTGGGGTTCTTCCAAGCCGCCTCCACGCCGGCCGTCACGTCGGCCTGGGCGGAAGGGAACGTCGAGGTCGTCTCCCGGGAGAAGTCGCCGGCGGCTCGGGAAACGCGCGTCTGGGCCTCCCACGCCTTTTTCGACGGTCCGGCCGGCAGCGTCCGGTTCTGGAACGGGGGCCCGGAACCGCTGCCCCGGGCCCTGCAAACCCAGGACGGCGCCGTGCGCGACCTCACGGGCCGCGTCATCACCTATTTCGCCCGCGAAGAGCGCCTCGTCGTCGAGGAGCGCGCCCGCGCCGTGCTTTATTCGCCCGGAGGAACCCTTGCCCCTGCGCGCTGACGGCCTGAAGAAAACCTACGGCGACCGCGCCGTGGTCAACGGCGTCGCCTTGGAAGTCCAGCCCGGCGAAATCGTCGGCCTCCTGGGCCCCAACGGCGCCGGCAAGACCACGACGTTCTACATGATCGTGGGCCTCATCCGTCCCGACGGCGGCCGGGTGCTCCTGGACGGCGCCGACGTCTCCGTCCTCCCCATGTACCAGCGGGCGCGGCGCGGCCTGGGCTACCTGTGCCAGGAGCCGTCCATCTTCCGGCGGCTCACGGTGGAGGACAACCTCGCCGCCATCTTGGAGCATCTGCCGCTGGACAAGGCGGAGAAAAAACGGCGGCGGGAAAAGCTTCTCGAAGAACTCGGCCTCACCCGCCTGGCGCGGCAGATGGCCTACACCCTCTCCGGCGGGGAAAAGCGCCGCACCGAAATCGCCCGCGCCCTCACCACCGACCCCAAGTACCTCCTCCTGGACGAGCCTTTCGTCGGCATAGACCCCCTGGCCGTCAACGACATCCAGGAGGTCCTGGGCGGTCTGAAAAAAATGGGCCTGGGCCTTCTGCTCACCGACCACAACGTCCAAGCCACCTTGGAGATCGTGGACCGCGCGTCCATCATCCACGCCGGCCAGGTCCTCCTCCACGGCACCGCCCGCGAGCTCCTGAACTCCGCCGAAGCCCGCCGCGTCTACCTGGGCGACAAGTTTCACCTTTAGACCGCTTCCTCTCCGACGGAGGCGTTTGGTAAACTGTACTTATGTCCTCCGAAAAATCCGCCGCGCCCCCCAACGCCCTGATCCGCGAAAAAAGCCCTTACCTGCTCCAGCACGCCCACAACCCGGTGGACTGGCGCCCGTGGGGGGAAGAGGCCTTCGCCCAGGCCAAGAGCCGGGACGTCCCTATTTTTCTCTCCATCGGTTATTCCACCTGCCATTGGTGCCACGTCATGGAGAGGGAATCCTTCTCCGATCCCGCCATCGCCGCCCTCCTCAACCGGAATTTCGTTCCCGTGAAAGTGGACAGGGAGGAACGGCCCGACGTGGATAAGATCTACATGACGGCGGTGCAGGCCATGACGGGAGCGGGCGGCTGGCCCTTGTCGGCGTGGCTCACGCCCGACCTTCAGCCGTTCTTCGGCGGCACTTATTTTCCGCCGGAACCCCGCTGGGGCCGGGCCGGCTTTCCGCAAATCCTGGAGCGGATTGCGGAGCTGTGGCGTTCCGACAGGGAAAAACTCGCGGGCTCCGGCCGCGAGATCGGCCGCTTCCTCGAAAAAACCCTTGCCGCCGGCGAAGCGGGCGCCTTGCCCGGCCCGGAAATTCTCGACCGCGGGCTGGAAGACCTGGCCGCCTCCTACGACGAGTCCCGCGGCGGCTTCGGCGGAGCGCCCAAATTCCCCATGCCCGTGAACATCAATTTCCTCCTGCGCGTTTTCGCCCGCACCGGAAACCGCCGGCCCCTGGACATGGCGGTCCACACGCTCCGCGAAATGGCCCGCGGCGGCATCCACGACCACATCGGGGGCGGATTCCACCGCTATTCCACCGACGCGAAATGGCACGTCCCCCATTTCGAGAAGATGCTCTACGACAACGCCCAGATCGCCGTTAATTTTCTGGAAGCGAGCCGGGCCTCCGGCGACGAAACCCTGTCCGCCCCCGCCCGCGCCGTTCTGGAATACGTCCGCCGGGACATGACCCACCCCGACGGCGGCTTCTACTCCGCCGAGGATGCCGACAGTCTGCCGCCTCGTCCGGGGGATGACCCGGCGGGGGGAAACGAGGAAACGGCTGAAGGCCGCCAAGCCGGAAACCGCGGTTCGTCTCCGTCTTCCTCAGGCGACGAAAAGGCGGAAGGCGCTTTTTACGTCTGGACGAAGGAAGAAATCGTCCGCGCGCTGGGCGCCGAGGCGGGAGAAATTTTCAGTTACCGCCACGGCGTCGCGCCCACCGGCAACGCCGAGAACGATCCGCAGGGGGAATTCGAGAACAAAAACATCCTTTTCCTGGCCCGCACGGAGGAAGAGACCGCCCAAAAATTCGGGAAAACGCCGCAGGAAATCCGCCGCGTCCTGGAAGACGCGCGGCGCCGGCTGTTTGAAATCCGCGCCGGGCGCCCGCGGCCCCACCTGGACGACAAAATCCTCGCTTCCTGGAACGGACTCATGATCTCCGCCTTCAGCCGCGCGGCGCAGATCCTCGACGAGCCGGCCCACGCGGAGTCCGCCGCCGGAGCCGCGCGCTTCCTCCGCGCCCGCCTTTACGACGCCGGCGCGCGCCGCCTTTTCCGCCGCTGGCGCGACGGGGAGCGCAGCGTGCCCGGCATGGCGGACGATTACGCCTTCCTGATCCAGGGCCTTCTGGACCTCTACGAGGCCGGCTTCGACGCGCAATGGCTGGACTGGGCCGAAGAGCTGGCCGACGCCATGATCGCGCTTTTCCACGACCCGGAGCGCGGCGGCTTTTACATGACGGCGCCGGGCCACGACCCCCGCCTTCCCGCCCGCGCCATGGACGACACCGACAACGTGGAACCGTCCGCCTCCTCCGTGGCCGCCCTGAGCCTCCTCCGCCTGGCCCGCCTCACGGACCGGGAAGATTTTTCCCGGGCCGCGGAGAAGACCCTCGCCCTCTTCGGCCTCCGCATGGAGTCACAACCGCGCGCCCTGCCGCAAATGCTGGCCGCCCTGGATTTCCACCATTCGCCGCCCCTTCAAGTCGTCCTGGCCGGCGACCCCGCAGACCCCGCCGCCCGGGCCCTCCTGCGGGAAATCCGCGGCGTTTTCGCGCCGTCTATGACCGTCCTTGCAGCCGACGGGGGCCCCGCCCAGGAGCGCCTGGCGCGCCGCCTTCCCTATCTCAAAAATCTCCGTCCCGAGCCCGAACGGCCGGCGGTTCACGTCTGCCGCGACCGCGCCTGCGGCCTCCCCATCACCGACCCGGCGCGCCTGCGCGAGGCCCTGGCCGCCGGCGCAAAACCCGCCGCCGCCCCTTGAGCCCTTCCGTTTCTCCTCGGAAAAAGGTATTATGGATCGTAAGCCCCTGACCCCCACCGTACCTTCCGGATTGGACGACGTCCTCGATCGGCCCTCCGCGCCCCGTGAAAAAACCCGCAACCATTTCGTCACCCTCGTCATGGACCCCGACTTGTCCCAGAGGGAAACGCTTCTGCGCTTGCTGGGACGGCTGGGGGCCGAAGTCCACGGCGTCGGAAGCCCGGCCGAGGCCGTCGAAGCCGCCGTCCGCTTTCCTTACGATCTCGTTTTAGCGGACTGCCGGCGCCCCGGCGAAGACGGCTACGCTTTGGCGGCCGAGCTCCGCCGCCGCGAAGGCTCCAAGCGCCGCACGCCCGTCGCCGCCATGGCCGAGGAAAACGCCGCCGCGCCGGCTCCGGAGCTGGACGATTTCATCCCCAAGCCCGTGCGCCAGGAGCGCCTGGAAGCCCTGCTGGCCAAATGGGACGACCCGTTGGACACCGCCGCTCTGGAGCGCCTCCGCCAGCTGGACGGAGACGGGCCCTCCGTGGTCGCCTCGGAAGCCGTGCGCCTTTTCCTGGAGCAAGCCTCATCCCTTTTGGCCGACCTTCGCCGCACCCAAGACCCGCAAACGCTGACCCGCGCCGCCCACACCCTGAAGGGCAGCTGCGCCGCTCTCGGCTTGCGCCGCATGCAAGCCCTGTCGGCGAGGCTGGAAATCCAGGCCCGCTCCGGCGCGCCCGCCGAAAGCACCCGCGGGCTTGCGGACGCCCTGGTCCGCGAGTTCGACCGCGCCAAGGAACGGCTCAAGCGCGAAAAGGAGGGACGCGACATCCAATGAAAGTTTTGGTGGCCGATGACGACGCGGTTTCCCGGTCCATCCTGAAAGCCATGCTGGAACGCCTGGGCCATCAAGTGTCGGAAGCCCAGGATGGCCGCCAGGCCTGGGAAATATTCGACCGCCAACCCACCCGGGTGGTGGTGAGCGACTGGGTCATGCCGGCGCTGGACGGCCTGGACCTGTGCGGCCGCGTGCGCGAGCGTCCGCAGACCGATTACACCTATTTCATCCTCCTCAGCGGCATGATGACCGGCAAGGACGACTACCGGCTGGCCATGGACCGCGGCGTGGACGACTTCCTCACCAAGCCCCTGGACCAGGACGCCATCTGGATGCGCCTGCGCGTGGCGGAGCGGATCCTGGGCCTCACCAGCCAGGTGAAACAATTGGAAGGCCTCATCCCCATTTGCTCTTATTGCCGCCGCATCCGCCAGGACGACAACGTCTACGAGCGCCTGGAAAACTACGTGGAGAAACATTCCCAGGCCGTCTTCTCCCACGGCATCTGCCCCGAATGCGCCGGAAAGCACTTCCCCAAGCACGCCCCCGCCGTCGTTCCGGGCGAAAGCCGCTGACCTTTACACACGCCCCATTTTTTGTTAGACTGATAGAGTAGTCTCTCACCTCGCTCGACTTCCAAGTACCCACCCGACGGGAATGAACCGAGGGGTTCTCGCTAAACTCTAGGAGGATCCCAACATGAAGAAACTGAGGTTTGTGCCCGCGGTGCTGGCGTTAGCCGCCGTCGCGATGATCCCACTCAAAGCGGAAGCTATTCTGCTGGTGGGGAACGTCCGCAGCACCGAAGCCGCCGAAAACAACAGCGTGGTTCTCAACAGCCACACCGACGAAAACTGCCACGTGCCCACGCAACCCGGAAACTCCCCCGAAGCTCCCGTCCCCGAACCCGCCAGCATGCTGCTCATGCTCACAGGCCTGGCCGGTTTCGCAGGATACAAGAAGCTTAAGTCTTAAAAACCCGCCTCGTTATAGAAAAAAGCCCCCGGGCCACTGGGGGCTTTTTTTTGCCCGAACAGGCTCCGCGCCGGCCGTGAAGGCGTAAAAAAACCTCCGGAAATCCGGAGGTTTTTTTATGAATAATCTCATGCCGCCGAGGGGAGGGGATGGCCCCTCCCCTGCGGGCGGCGCCGAATCAATGAATGTAGAACCTTACTCCCAGGTTCACCAGAACACCGGTGGCGTCCTGTTCCTGCCCGTCGGCTCCCGCGGCGGCGTTCTTCGTCAATTCGCCCATGAATCCGGCAAACCCCAGGCCGCCCGTCAGCGTCATCCTGTTGGAAACCGGAAGCCGCAGGTCCGCCACCAGGTAGTTCTCATCGATGCTCAGGTCCTGGGACGCGGAACCGCCCGCGATCAGGTCGTACTTCGTGTCGCCGGATTGAAAGATGCCCGTGTAGTTCAAGCCCACGGACGGGAACCTGTCCGGGTTTTCGGGCCATTCCGCCGCCTGGACCGATGCCGCCAGACCCGCCGCCAAACCCACCGCCAGTATAAGCTTCTTCATGTTGTGATCCTCCCGTTTTTTTGGGCGGACATAAAAAAAGACCAGTCCGCCGACTGGTCTCACGGGAGTCGTGTCAACCTGGTTGTATAGAGGTTACCGGGTAGCCCCGGATCGGTGAGGGGGTCCTCTCCGCAGGCCTGCTGACTGGCCTTCTGCTACCTATTTTACCTAATGGAGGAGTCCGCGTCAAACGACCCCGCCGCCCAGGTGCTATAATACGGCGAACGGCCGGGTGGCGAAACTGGCAGACGCACAGGACTTAAAATCCTGAGGGCCGCAAGGCCCGTGCGGGTTCAAGTCCCGCCCCGGCCAAGATTTTACGTACGCGCATCGAGAGGCGCTCCACAGACGGGCACCCAGTGCGGGGGCATGACCGGGGCGGGCTCTTCAAAGAGCCCGCTTATAGTCTTTTCCTCCCGGTCGGAGCCCGCCCTCTGGGCTCCCGTCCCGCCCCGGCCAGAATTTTACGCATGCGGATCGAGAGGCACAACACAGACGGGCACCCAGTGCGGGGGCATGACCGGGCGGGCTCTTCAAAGAGCCCGCTTATAGTCTTTTCCTCCCGGTCGGAGCCCGCCCTCTGGGCTCCCGTCCCGCCCCGGCCAGGATTTTGCGTACGCGCATCGAGAGGTGCTCGGTTTTGCCGTCATTCCGGCGAAAGCCGGAATCCAGACAAATAGGCCGTCCGCTCCCCAAAGCCCCGGCCTTCGGTAGGTGACACCCTTACAATCGGCTGAGACCTGGCCTGCGTATATTGGACAAGGGGCAAAAAACAGAATAGGGGAACATCGCGCTCCAGGTCAGGAGACGCGCTTGGTCATGTCGAAGAGATTCGTCGCTTGCCCGCCCAAGAAACCTTCAAAGCGCTCCATCCGCCCCGTGCCGGGATTTTTGATCAAAGGCCGTTCCGCGATTTCAAAGTAGGCGTAGGGCCAGGGGATTTTGATCCGCCGGCTTCCGCGCAGGACGGCGGTTTCCAGCGTGACGGCCTCCGTGGAGCTCTGCCTGAGCTTGGTCCCCCGCTCCCCTTCGATCTCCTTTTTCATGGGCACGCCGGCCGCGCGCAGGGCGGAGACGGTTTTTTCGATGTCGCCCAAAGCAGCCACGCCGTGGGAATCCACCGACGCGGTGAAATGGTTCACGTCGTAGCCGTTGACCAGCACCCAGGCGCCGAACTGGCTTTCCTCGTTCAAGCGGAGGACGTCTTTTTCTTGCGGCAGATCCCAGGGGAGATCGGCGAACCGGCGCGCCATGGACTTTAAAAGCTTGGCCCGCGCGGCCGGCCGGGCTTCTTCGAGGCCGTGAAGGGCGGCCAGGTCCGCGTCGGAGATCGGCGGCCGGTGGCTGCGCAGAGCGTTCCGCACGATGCGGCGGCCGGCGGGGGAAAGCTCCCAGGTCCTCAATTGCGTGATGAACAGTTTGGGAAGCTGAGGGTTGGGATGCTGGTAATGGATGGAATTGAAATGCTTGTCGGGGAACTCATAGCAGGCGGCGCCGCGGTAGCCGAGAGCCTCGAACAAGCGGGAAATGGAGAAGATGCCCGCCGGCGGCTCCTGCGAGGCGAAAGTGCGGAAGGCGATGTGGTCGTTGACGAATGTTGCCCCGTGGGCTTGGACCACGGCCTCATACTTGCGCACGTATTCCATGCGGGAGCGATAGCGCGCCCACAGGGTGTCGAACAAATCCACTAGAAATTTTTCCCGGGCCCCGGCGGCGCGCACGTGGCGGTGGGGGGCGTGCAGTTCGCTCATGAACCCGCAAGACCTCGTCTCTGTTCCGCAAGCCGCTTTTCATCCCTCATCATTCATCCTTGCTTGGCGTCGTCTATTTGGGCTTTCTGGAGCTTGCCCGAATAATCTATGTAGACCGCTTTCCATTCGGAAAAAATATCCAAGGCGGCGGTGCCGGCCTCGCGGTGCCCGTTGCCCGTGCGCTTGACGCCGCCGAAGGGGAGATGGACTTCGGCGCCGATGGTGGGGGCGTTCACGTAGGTGATGCCGGTTTCCATGTCCCGCAGGGCGCGCATGACGCGGTTGACGTCGCGCGTGTAGAGGGAGCCCGAAAGGCCGTAAACGGTGCCGTTTAAAACGGCCATGGCTTCTTCGAAAGACCGGACTTTGAGGAGCACGGTCACGGGACCGAAAATTTCCTCCTGGGCGACGCGCATGTCCGGAGAGCCGGCGAAGATGGTGGGCTGGTGGAAAAAACCCTGCGCGTAATTGTCCACCGTCAAGGCGGATCCGCCGCAGAGGAGTTTGGCGCGGTCCGCTCGGCGCCCGACCTCGACGTATTTGCGCACGGTCTTGAGCTGGGAGCCACTCACCAAGGGGCCCATTTGCGTCTCGGCGTCCAAGCCGTCGCCCACCCGCAGGGCCTTGGCCTTTTCCACCAGCCGCTCGGAAAATTCCTTGAAGACTTTTTCGTGGACGATGAGCCGGCTGGTGGCGGTGCAGCGCTGGCCCGTGGTGCCGAAGGCGCCCCAGAGGGCGCCCTCCAGGGCCAGATCCAAATCCGCGTCGTCCATGACGATCTGGGCGTTCTTGCCGCCCAGCTCGAGGCTGCACCGCTTGAAGGTGCGGGCGCAGGCCGCGGCCACGCGGGCGCCGACGTCGCTGGAGCCGGTGAAGGAAATCAGGTCCACATCCGAATGCTTCAACATCCACGTTCCGACCGTTCCGCCCCGGCCGTAAACCAGGTTCACGACGCCCGGGGGAACGCCCGCTTCCTCCAGGCAGGCCACCAGGTTCCGCGCCGAGTCCGGCGTGTAGGAGGCCGGCTTCAGCACCACCGTGTTGCCGCAGAGGAGGGCGGGGTAAATTTTCCAAGAGGGGATGGCCATGGGAAAATTCCAGGGCGTGATGAGGCCGCAGACGCCCACGGGCGCGCGCAGGGACATGGCGAATTTGTCCGGCAGTTCCGAGGTGGTGGTCTGGCCGAAGAGCCGGCGGCCTTCTCCGGCGTAATAGAAGGCCGTGTCGATGGCCTCCTGCACGTCGCCGCGGGTTTCGGCCAGCACTTTGCCCATCTCCCGCGTCATGGCGCGGGCGAAATCCTCCTTGCGCTCCTCCAGGAGCCGCATGGACTTGAGCAGGATTTCTCCGCGCTTGGCGGCGGGCGTTTTGCGCCAGGAGTCGTAGGCCCGGCGGGCGGATTGCACCGCGTCGTTGACGTCCTGCTCCGTGGACTCGGGGTAAACGTTGACGAGCTCGCCGGTGGCCGGGTTGCGGTTTTCGAAGGAGCCGCCGCCTTTGGACGCGCGGCGCCAGCGCCCGGCGATGAAATTGTAGGCGCCTTCGGAACCGGCCTTGGGAAGCTTATTCGGCTGTTTCTTCATCCGAACCTCCATGATGAATTATGAATGATGAAGGATGAAAAAAAGTCTGCCGCTTTTTCTCGTTGTTTTCATCATTCATACTTCATCCTTCCTCATTGATTACGCCACCCCCGCGCGGTCGGCCGCGCGGATGGTTTCTTCCACGGCGATGCCTCGCTTGCGGATTTCGTCTAAAAACACGCGGCCCGAAACGGCTTCTTCCACGGGCACGACGCCGGGGCGGGACACGCGCCCCTGAACGGCCAGGGCCAGAACGGCGGCGGCGGAGAAACCCGTGGTCCTTTGCATGGCGGTGAACCCCGTGGACGGGTCGAAAAAATCCAGCGTGTCGTAAACGATCTCCAGCGCGCGGCCGTCTTTTTCGCCGCGGACGACGACGCGCTGGACCAGCAGGTCCCGATCGTCGGGAAACTTGAGGCGGGGGCCGGCCGCGGCCACAAAGACGTCGCGGGGGGAAACGGACCGCCCTTTCACCTTCACGGTCTTGGTGTCCATGAGACCCAGGTCCTTGAGCAGGCGGATCTTGGCGAAATGTCCGGGGTAGCGGAGCGTTTTGTAGGCGTAGGTTTTCAGGCGTCCCCGAAACGTCCACGGGCAGGTGGACGTGGCTCCGCCGGTGACGGCGGCCTCTAGGCGGCCCAGGGGCGGGGGAAAGGACAATTCCTCCCGGCCCGAAAGCGGCTCGGCCAGGACGACTTTTCCTTCCTCCAGGGCGTAGGCCTTGCCGAAATAATTTCCCAACAAGCCTTCCAGGCTGAAGACGATTTTGTAATCCAGCGGCGGGCGGGGGCTCTGCGGCAGGCCGCCGCAGTAGATGCGGACTTCGCTCGCCGTCGTCAGGCGCTCCATGCCGCAGACCGCCAGGCTGTTGCAGAGCCCGGGCGAGACGCCGCAGTCGGGCACCAGGGAGACGCCGGCCCGGCGGGCGCGGGCGTCCAGCTTGAGGATTTTGAGAGTGGTTTCGAAATAGCCGCCGAGGTCGCAGTAATGGGCGCGGGCGGCGACGGCGGCCGCGGCGGCGGCGGGGTTCAAAAAATAGGGGAGGGCGCTCAGCACGCCGTCCCGACCGGCGGCGGCCGCGCGCAGTTGGGAGGCGCCGGCTCCGTCCACGCGGCGGGCGTCGAGTCGGACCGGCGCCCGGCCCAGAAGTTTTTTCAGCCGCCGCACGCCCGCGCGGGCCTGGCGTAAATCCTGGTCGGCCAGCGTCAGCCGGCCGGCGCCGCCGTGCAGGCAAAGGTCGTAGGCGGCCGCCACACCCTGCTTGCCGGCGCCCAAAACGAGATAATCGCGCCGTTTATCCATACCAAAACTCTACCCCCGGGAAAGCGGGGCGTCAACGGTTTCGGGGAAGCGGTTCTGCGGAAATCTACTCGGTGATTTCGCTCTCGAGGGCCAAGGGTTCCAAAAGGCCTTCGTGATCCACGGCGCAGAACTCCTGCGGGACCCGGTCTTTGCGGAAAGCCTCCAGGATCACGCGGGGGCAGGAGGGCAGGGCCAGAAAGCCCGTGTCGGCGTCTATCTTGGCGAAGACGATGCCGGGCGGAACGTCGAAATCCTTGTCGCGGCCGGGCAGGAGCTTCACGGCTTCCAGCATGAAGTCCGTCCACCAGGGCACGCTGGTGCCCACGCTGGTGAGGCCTTCGCCCAAGGGGACGAAATCGTCGTAGCCGATCCAGCAGACCGCCGCCAGGCCGGGAACGAACCCGGCGAACCAGACGTCCCGCTGGTCCTGGGTGGTGCCGGTCTTGCCGGCGGCGGCCTTGTGCACAACGGAGGCCCGGCGGCCGGTGCCTTCCCGCACCACGGCCTGCAGGAGGCGGGTGAACAAAAAATTATTCTGGGGCGTGACGGCCACGCGGCCCTGGGGCGTGTGCTCCTCCAAAAGGCGGCCGTCCTTGTCCAAGACGCGCAGGACGGAGTGGGGCTGCATGTGCGTGCCGCCGTTGGCGAAGGTGGCGTAGGCTCCGGCCAATTCCAGGGGCGTGACGACCGAAGTCCCCAGCCCCAGGGAAAGCACCGCGTCCAAGGGGCTTTGGATGCCGGCCCGGCGCGCGACCTCCGCCACCGAGCGGGGCCCCACCTTGTCGATGAGGCGGATGGTGGCCAGGTTCCGCGACAGCGCCAGGCCCTTGCGCAGGGTGATGGGGCCCAAATATTTGCGGTCCCAATTCTGGGGCGTCCAGACGGGGTCCGGCGCGTCCTCCGGCAAATCCTCCGTGTAATAGCCCGTCACCATTTCCCGGAGCATCATGTAGCTCGTGGCCTCGGCCACAAGCTTGGCGTTGCGCTCCACTTCCGTGAAAGCCAAGGGATAGTCGTTCACCACGGTTCCGGCGGTCAGGCCGGCTTCCAGGGCGGAGAGGTAGACGAAGGGCTTGAACGCGGATCCCGGCTGGCGCTTGGCCTGCACGGCGCGGTTGAACTTGGACTTTTCGAAGTCGCGGCCGCCCACCAGGGCGCGGATGCCGCCCGTCTGGGGATCGACGGCCACGAAGGCGCCCTGCACCGGCACGGGCTCGGCGGGGTCCGCCTCCGCCGGCTCTTCCTCCTTCTTTTCCTCGGGCTTTTCTTTCCGCTTCTTCCAGGCCTCGTAATCCGCTTTCGAGATTTTCTTGTTCTTGAGCAGCCAGTCCATGCGGTCGCCGGCGAATTTTTCGTCGAAGAGCGCCAGGTGCTTGGCGGCGGCGTCTTCGGCGGCTTTCTGAAGGCGCAGGTCCAGCGTGGTGTGGATGGCCAGGCCGCCGCGGTGGAGCGCGCTTCCGTATTTGGGCTCCAGCAGGCGGCGCACGTGCTCCACGAAATAAGAGCCCAGGGCCGGCGCCAACGGCTCCCGCGGCAAAGCCAGGGGCTGGGCCATCACGGCCAGTTCTTCGGCCTCGTTGATGAAGCCCTGCTCCCGCATGCGCCGCAGGACCAGGCTGCGGCGGTGCACGGCGCGGTGCGGGTGGAGGAACGGCGAATAGGTCTGCGGCGCGCGCGGCAGGCCGGCCAGCAGGGCGCACTCGGCCAGGGTCAGCCGGGCGGCGGGCTTGCCGAAGAACACCCGCGCGGCCGACTCCACGCCGTAGGCCCCGTGCCCGAAATAGATCTGGTTGAGATAAAGCTGGAGAATTTCGTCCTTGCTGAAGGACGTCTCCATCTGAAGCGTGAGCAAGAGCTCCTTCACTTTGCGGTCCAGCGTGCGCTCCCGACTGAGGAAAATGTTCTTCGCCAATTGCTGGGTGATGGTGGACCCGCCTTGCACGGTCCGCCCGGCGCGCAGGTTGGCCAGGAACGCCCGCAAGATGCCCTTGGGAGACACGCCCCAGTGCTCGTAGAAATGCCCGTCTTCCGTGGCGATGACGGCCAGCTTCATGTTCTCCGGAATATCGGGGAGGGCCAGCACGGCCCGCCGCTCCACGAACAGCTCGGAGATCAGGTCGCCGCGGACGTCGTAAATCTTGGTGACCAGAGAGGGCGTGTAACCCTGCAATTTTTCGATGGGCGGCAGTTCGCGCACGTAGCGCCGCAGGGCGCCGGCCGTCCAGGCCGCGCCCCCGGCGTAAGCGGCCAGCAGGGGAAGGATGATGAGGCTTCTCAAGCGCATGATTTTTTCCATGATACAATTTCGCCGGTTTGACAAAAAGCGCGCTTAAAAATAAAATCGTTTCTGGATCCGCCGCGGACCGCGCCCCGATCCTCGAAAGGCAAACCCCTATGACAACCCATCGCGTCACCCTCATACCCGGCGACGGCACGGGCCCGGAGATCACGGCCGCCGTGCGCCGCGTCATCGAAGCTTCCGGCGTCAAAATCGAATGGGACGTGGTGGAAGCCGGCGCCGACGTGGCGGAGAAATACGGCACGCCGCTGCCGGACAACGTCCTGGCCTCCATCCGCAAGAACAAGGTGGCTCTGAAGGGACCGCTCACCACGCCCATCGGCACGGGCTTCCGCTCGGTCAACGTGGCCCTGCGCAAGGAGCTGGACCTCTTCGCCTGCCTGCGGCCCTGCAAGTCCTACGAGGGCGTGCGCTCCCGCTACGAAAAAATCGACCTGGTGGTGGTGCGCGAGAACACCGAGGACCTTTACGCCGGCGTGGAGTACCCGTCCAAGTCCAAGGAAGCGGAGGAGATCATCGGCTGGGCCAAGGGGAAAATCTTCCCCGGCGCCGCCATCTCCATCAAGCCCATTTCCCGCATCGGCACCGAGCGCATCGTGAAGTTCGCCTTCGACCACGCCGTGGCCCACAAGCGGAGAAAAGTCACGGCCGTCACAAAAGCCAACATCATGAAGTACACCGACGGCCTTTTCTTCGAGGTGGCGCGCGAAGTGGCCAAGGGCTACCCCGGCATCGAATACGAGGAGCGGCTCATCGACAACATGTGCATGCAGCTCGTCCAGAAGCCGGAGCTGTACGACGTCCTCGTTTTGCCCAACCTTTACGGCGACATCTTGTCGGACCTCTGCGCGGGCCTCATCGGCGGCCTCGGCATCGCCCCCGGCGCCAACCACGGCAGGGACACCGCCCTCTTCGAAGCCGTCCACGGCTCGGCGCCCAAATACACGGGCCAGAACAAGGTGAACCCCACCGCCGTCCTCCTGTCGGCCGTCCTCATGCTGGAGCATCTGGGGGAAAAGGAAGCCGCGCGCCGCGTCGAGGCCGCCACCGCCGCCGTCATCGCCGAAGGCAAAGACGTGACCTACGACCTGGCGCGGCCCGGCCAAGCCGCCGCCGGCACCCGCGAAATGGGCGAAGCCATCATCCGCAAAATGAAGGAAATCAAATAGTGCCCCTTTTGCACTTTGTGGCTTCGCTTTTGCGGGTTTGGGCCCGGGTTTTCGGGGTCCCCCTGTGGCGTTTCGAGCACGCCCTTTTTGCGGAGCGGGAGGCCCGACCTGACGGCCCCGATGGGCCTTTGAGGGGCCGGAATGGAGGGCCGCCGCAAAAAGGGCGCGCGCGGTTTCCGGGCTGGCGCCCTCCAACCATTTCCTCGGCTCCCACGCCTCGGTCACAGGCCACCGGGGGTGTCCTTTTTCTTTCTCCATACTTTCTT